>NZ_JAKUDY010000004.1:0-356937 GCF_022662635.1 Bacillus cereus group sp. BfR-BA-01522
TTATAAGTTAATCCTTTGCCTGTCTCTTTGTATGCGTCATTCCATTGTGCTAAAAAATGATTGAATACAAAACGTGAACAACCGATTGTTTTTGCAATTAGAATTTCTTGCTCCTTGTTTGGATAGATACGAAACTTATACACTTTGTTAACTAACATTGATTTCACCTCCTTTTAGCATATACTCATTATATACCAAACATAAGTATATACTGAAATGGAAGTGAAGTAGTATGGAACGTATTTCAAAATTAATTACGTTTCCTGCTGATTTAGTGGCAGAAATCGAAAAATACCAAAAAGAAAATTACATCACGAGTTTTGCAGGTGCGGTTTACGAGCTTATTCGTAAAGGTTTAAGTGTGTCGGATCGTTAACGTGGCATAAGCCACGCCCTATCCGAAGGCGATTCATCCCCCACCTACTCATTGGGCTATGCCCTGCACGTTCCTTGAGGTGGGTGTCTTCTCGCCTAAAAAGATAAAAATAAAGAAGATAGGCACAAACTGTTCCCTTCCGTAAAAGCACGACTTGTTCAACCAATAGTAAACGAAAAATAGAGAAAGTTTCTCTTTTATTCAGGTCTTTTTCTCTTCTATTTTTTACACTTCTTGTAAAATGCTACATAAACAGAAGAAAGCAGCCTATTCATGGCTGCTCAACCGTCTTGTTTTTTATATTATACCATAGCCTTTAGATAAAATCCTGCTTTTTACGAAATGGATATTCTCTGTCCTGGCTCATATTGTAAGTAGTGATCTGGATTTGTGCTTAGCAGGCGCACAATCGAATACGATTGATCTTTTTCTAAGTTCACTACCATTTCTACACCACTTACATGAATAACTTTTTGCCCTTCATTTTGCGAATAATCTGGTGGATAAATGAAATGTTCCGGCATCATTGTGTATAAAATCATTGTAACAACTTCCCATCTTGATTTTTCCCTGTCGCTCTCATATCGATCAATGCATTCAATTTTTGAATCGCATCTCCTATTCCTCCCACATCATCGATTAAGCCGTATTTCACCGCATCGCCACCAATTACATTTGTTCCAATGTCACGCGTTAAATTTCCTTTTGCAAACATAAGCTCCTTAAAACGATCTTCTGTCACTTTAGAATGCTTTGTTACAAATCGAATGACACGTTCTTGCATTTTATCCAAATACTCAAATGTTTGCGGCACACCAATGACAAGTCCTGTTAAACGAATTGGATGAATCGTCATCGTTGCTGTTTCTGCAATATAAGAATAATCGGTCGACACAGCAATTGGGACACCGATGGAATGGCCACCACCTAACACAAGAGATACTGTCGGTTTTGAAAGCGATGCTACCATTTCGGAAATAGCTAGTCCCGCTTCAACATCTCCACCGACTGTGTTCAGTATTAATAATAACCCTTCGATTTTCGGATTTTGTTCGATTGCGACGATTTGCGGAATGATATGTTCATATTTCGTCGTTTTATTTTGTGGTGGCAATTGAACATGCCCTTCTACTTGCCCTACAATTGTCAAACAATGAATTTTAGACTCATTCATTTGCGGCACGTTCGTTTGACCTAGCTGTTGAATCTTCTCTATTACTGATGCTTCTTTCGCATCTCCTTTTGGTTCAGCTTCCGTTTCTTCATTTGTATAACGTTCATGCTCTGTCATATCGCATCCCCTTTCGCTCGTATACACCTATTATTTCTTAAGTTGTAAATTTCATTCGAGAGGGATGAAAAGAAAAAAGGTCACCCACACATTATATTTAGGTCATAGATGTTAAACTCAATAAAATCAAAGGCAGGAACATATTTGATATGTATAAAATATTCCTGCCTATTTTATTATGTGGAGTTCCACCACATCCATCAACTTAAGAATTTAATAACACCCATAAAACAAATTCTGATCATTTATAAAAAAGTTTGATAATTATTAATAAAGTTTGATAAGAAATTCTGTTAGTTAAAGTTTCTTATGCAACTAACGGGGCAGTTTAGTTCGAAGCTGTCAGTTGCCGAAAACTTTATTTTATTTCCGACAAAGAAAAAACCCAATGCAATTACATTGGGTTTAAACATTGGTACAACCGCGTTCGCCAAGTAACCGAGTCAATGTAGCCCCATCTTTCACCAATAAAATACATAAGATTTGGGATGCCCTACCTTTCATCATGGAGAGTATGTAACTGTTGTCTTGAGAGCCTATGGGGTATACCTTTCCTGTAAAATTTGAGCTCAGGGCATTGGATGTTTAGCAAAGAAAACAAATATGCATAATTTTCTATTTTTATCCATACCACGCTAACGGGAGCTTTAGTGGAATAAGGAGCCTTAAAATAATCAAACTTTATTCCAAAGCTACATTTGGGGTATTTGCTTTTCTAAGCTTGATTGTGATAGACTACTGCCAGCATTTCAGAAAAAAACATGTTAAGCAAAAAAATACAATAAGCTGCCCCTATCAGCAGCTTATTTACATAATTTTCGAAAGCGGAAGTAGATTGTAAAAGGTTGGAATGATTATATCCAACCTCTTTTTATGAACTCTTAATTATATAACAGTTGATGTTATTTTGATGGTTTTATAGCATCTACTATAAGAGAAACAAAACCGAGCTCTCCATCCTTATTTCTATGGTCAAAACGTTTAGATCTGTAAATAAACCCTTGTTTTTCATCCCATTCATGAAAATGAAAATCTCCATTTTCATTACAATATTCTAGAAGCTTTACCTCGAAACCGGCTTCGTTAAACATGGAAGTTATAGTTTTAAAGTTATGTACAATTTTATGGCTTGCTGCTGGATGATCTTTAGGACCTGGTCCCCCCACTTGTACTCCATTTTGATAATCTTTATCTGGGAAAAAACTATCGGGAACGGCACAACGGATGTAACCACCAGGTTTTAGAAAATCAAAGCATATTTTTGCAGCTTCTTTCCCTTCTTCATAGGTTAAGTGCTCCCATACATGTTCAGCTAAAATAGCTGTTACAGTGTTAGGTGAAAATTTTTTCTCCCAATCATCTCGTTTTAACAAGTTTAGTTCTGTCTCTTCTGTTTGTATCCATTCGGGATTGTTATTGTATCCTCCAACACCAACAACCACTCTTATCTCTTCTTTCAAAAGCACAAGGTCATCTCCTTTACAGTATGTATAATCAAATACTTTACTTTGTATTATACCGTTTTATCTCAAAATTAAGAAATGTATATCATATTCATATAAAGTTAACATAACGTCTCATTATTGGTAGCAAGAAAAAGGCGAATCCTTACTCTTAGAATGAATCCCCTTTTATATTTTCTATAACTCTATTCATCTTTTTATACATTCCTATCTCGGTATGGGTTTTAGAGGTCTCGTTTGTTACTGGATTAGCCGAAAAGCTGTATAAAATCTTGCATACCCTTAGCGTATTTTTTTAAAACGGGCAATCCTCTAATATGTGTGGTCTTGCTTTATAACTTCGAAAAGTAATCAGTAAGCTTTTCATTTTCTCTTTCGCGTAATCGCTTATTTTCCTCTTCGAGCTCTTTTTTTCTTTTTTTCAGCTTTTCAATCTTTCTTTTAAGAGATGCAAGACATTTTGATTACTTTCATCTCGTTTAATTCTAGAGTCTACAAATGCTTTTTCTTGTTGATTCCGTAAGAATTTAATACGTTCTTTAAGTTCTGGGTGATTATAAAGCGTAGCTTTACTTACACCAGCTTCTTCCGCCACACTGTTAAAGTTAATTGCCTTAGAAATCTTTGTTAAGCGTTTAATAGCTTCCTCAACTTTAACTTTGGTTGTTTGCTTTCTTTTTTCGTGTAACTTCCTCAATTGTTCTTCACGGTTAACACCTTTCCTTTTCTTGCCCTCTAGCTACCTTTTTATACGTTCAAAACGTCCAAAAATGGTATTTCCTTTTTTAATGGTTTTATAAATGTTTTTGTATCTTTTTAAGTTCCTTTCGTTTGCTTTGACCATATCTTGGCGACCATATTCCTTTGAAACTTCAATTATTTTAGTTGTACTTTCTATATGTAGCTCATATTTTTTTACATCAAAGCTTGTCATACCAACCGATAAGTCAAAACAAGGTTTTCCATCGTTTGCTGTAAGGCAAGGGGGCTCTACTGCTAATGGACAATTACCATTAACTCGAGCACGACACATCCCGTAAAAAGGTGTAAACACATTTTAGACTATCATTTATATGTTGCTTTGGATTAGTTTTTTATATTTCAAATTATTTTTTGCATAATAATGAAGATACTCTAAATAGTTCTCGATATACTTTCTTGTAAGAGTATTTCGATTACTCCAGTTAGGTTCTAGTTGACTGATAAAATTTAGAAATCTTGAAACAAATCTTAGATAATTCATAGCTGTACCCACCGAAAATTTCTTTCCGCCTAGTAATCTAATTTTAATATATTTTTTAAAATGCTGTTTAAAAACATCGTTATGAATAGTTGTGAAATGCTTCGAAGGATCCCTAAGGCAACATCGTCCTTTTAGTTATCTATTTTGGGTCCAATTTTAAACGCATGAGCTGCTTTTTCCCAATTCTCTCGGATTGCACCATAAGAAGGGGGAACATATAGATTGATTGTTGTTTGGACTTGCGAATGTCCCAAACACTCTTGTACCATTTTAATATTTTTCGTTTCGAGATAGTAAATAGTTCCGTGTGTATGACGAAATAAATGTGGGGTTATATGAATGCCGTTTTTTCTCTCAATCTCTTTAAAAGTGACATATACATCCGAATAGGTCATTGGTTCACCAGAATTTTTCCCAAGAAGCTTTACAAAAACAAAATTATGATCCAGATTATAGTCATCATATAAGTTCATTAATGACTGAGAAATATCTAATTCCCGAGATTCTGCTTTTAACTTACCGCCATTAGGTAATTCCCCTCTATCTGTTAATTTGAGCTTATGTTTTCTTTGTTTAGCATCAAATTGAAAATCTTTAAGGAATAAAGAGATAGCTTAGCCAATACGTAAACCAGTTTCAAAAAGCAAAAGAACTAGAAATCGATCTCTAATATTCATAGTTAAATGATAGATAGTTTCAACTTGTTCTTTTGTAAATATCTTTGTTTTTTCTTTGGGTTCTTTTTCTTTATTATGTTTTTGGGGTAACTTTGTAAGGAAATGATCTTGTTGTTCCTACATGGGGTTCTAAGCCAGGTCACATAGTTAGATAAAGTCTCAAAATTGACTTGTTGGTAATCAATTTTTATTTATTGTAAGTATGTAAAATAGTGTTTTAAAGCCGTACAGTATGTCTTTAAAGTATTGCTTTTACTCTCTTTGTTATAGAGATGTTTCATATACCTAGCTACTGATACAACGGGTACTCCTTTCGAATTTAGTAGAAGATATGCCTTTCTATTACCAATGGATATTTCTTGAACTCTCATTAAAACACCATCCCATCCTTTGTCTATCTTTAAGAGTACCTCTGATTGTTTTTTAAGATCCTCGCACTGAAATTTTGCCCTCCTCCAAAAACCAAACAAACTATTCAAATTACACACCTATATTATACTAATTAAACTAAATATTCAATCTTTACTTCCCCATTCATTATATAAATAAAAAAGGATAATCAGCCCTCATAATGGACTAACTATCCTGTAATTTATTATCTAAATTTAAAGTAAAGGTAACCTGTTACACTTCCATAATAATCGGTAAAATCATTGGTTTTCTTTTCGTTTCTTCATATAAGAATTGTCCTAATAGTTCACGAATGTTTTGCTTCAACATAGACCATTCAATCGAATATTCTTTAATAGACTGTTCTACAATTGTACGTACAATGTCTGTAGATCTTTCAATTAATGCCTCTGATTCACGAACATAGACAAATCCGCGTGAAATAATTTCTGGACCAGAGATTATTTTTTTCTCTTCTTTTCCAAGCGTTACTACAACAACTAAAATACCATCTTGTGATAACATTTTTCGATCGCGCAGAACGATGTTCCCAACATCTCCTACACCTAATCCATCAATAAGAACATTACCTGCTTGTACTTTGCCAGCTGGTTTTGCCTCATCACCTTCAAAAGCAATTACATCACCCTTATCGACAATGAAAATATTTTCTCTTGCAATACCTACATCTTCAGCTAAATACGCATGTGCTTTTTGCATACGGAATTCACCATGTACGGGTATAAAATATTGCGGTTTCATTAAATTTAACATTAATTTTAATTCTTCTTGACTACCATGACCAGAAACGTGTACTTTTCTTTCACCATAATAGACAACTTCCGCACCGGCTCTAAATAATAAATCGATAATTTTAGATACCGACACTTCATTACCAGGAATTGGAGATGCTGCAATAATAACTGTATCTCCTTTGCGAATGGAAATTTGTTTATGAGATTGCTTTGCCATTCTTGAAAGGGCTGCCATCGGTTCACCTTGGCTACCTGTTGTTAAAATTGCCACTTTCTTCTCCGGGAAGTTCTCTACTTCTTGCAATGAAATAAGCATGCCATCCGGCACATCTAAATACCCAAGACGTCTTGCAATATCTACTACTTTCACCATGCTACGACCAACAACCGCTACTTTACGTCCTGTTTCAGCCGCTGCATCAAAAACTTGCTGAATACGGTGAACATTGGATGCAAAAGAAGCAACAATAATGCGTCCTTCTGCGCCATAAAAAACTTTTGATATTTCCATACCAACTTCTTTTTCAGAACCTGTGTAACCAGGTCGTTCCGCATTCGTACTATCAGATAATAAGCAGAGCACACCTTCATTTCCGATTTTTGCCATCTTTCCAAGATCTGCTCCGCTATTACCAATCGGTGTTTGATCAAATTTAAAATCTCCTGTATATACAATCGCACCTTTTGATGTATGGAAGCATACACCAACAGAATCAGGAATACTGTGCGTTGTTCCAAAGAATGAAACCGTTGTCGTATTAAATTCAACTTCCGAATTTGAATCAATTGTTTTTAAGTCTACACGACCAAGCATTCCTGCTTCATTCAGCTTTTCTTGAATTAATCCTACCGTTAACTTGGTTGCATATACCGGAATGGAAAGCTTACGCATTACATAAACAATTCCACCAATATGGTCTTCATGACCATGTGTAATAAATAAACCTTTTACTCGCTCTTGATTTTCTATTAAATATGTAATATCAGGGATTACGATATCAATTCCAAACATCTCATCTCCTGGAAACATTAAGCCTGCATCGACGATAAAAATTTCGGAATCAATTTCGACGCAGTACATATTTTTTCCGATTTCACCTACTCCACCAAGAGCAAATACCTTTACAGAATCAATCTCTTTTCTCTTCATGTTGTTGCCTGGTTTAAAAATCTTGTAAACACTGATTTCACTAAAATTGTAGAGACACCAGGGAAACTCTACAACCACCATATATTCACCGTCCAAGACGAATGTCCTTACCGTTATGCGATATCATGTTCTTTTTCATTTTTTAAACCAGGTTTCACCTCTCTTTCATTTATATAAATCAAATATCTTATGCGATATCATATGAAAATGCCGTTGAATTGTATTTTTTTCCACTTTTGCTAAGCATACCCGTACTAAGCTACTTAGCCATATTATAACTGATATAAGAATTGGAACACAAGTTAAATCGTGAGAAAGAGAGGAAAGCAGACAAATTCCATATAAAATATTCCTTTACGTTCGGCAGGAAAACAATCATCTCACGGGAATAAAAAAGGAAAGGGGAGCCATTTACATGGATTATTTCATTTTCGAATCGCTTCCAAATAAAAAGATACAAGAGGAAATCATTCAATTACACAAACCATTTTCAATCATTCGAATGATTGAATAAAACAAATGCAAAATAAACCAAAGTTACTCATCAATTTAGCTATGCACAATCAACAAGTAGTCGGTTATAAAATCGGATATGAACTGAATAACGAAATGTTTTATAGCTGGTTAAGCGGCGTTGCTGATCAGTATAGAAATCAGAGGATTGGCTCTAACTTAATGAAAGCTCAGCATCAGTTATTAAAAGAAAAGGGGTATTCTATCGTTCAGACGAAAACGAAAAAGAAATGGCGTAATATGCTCATTCTCAATATAAAAAGTGGCTTTGATATTATCGGGACATATACGAATGAGAAAGGAGAACCTAAAATTATTCTTCAGAAACGTTTATTATAAATGTAATTTTTGTTTCAAAATAAAAATGACCTAGCTGAAAACTAGGTCATTTTTTATTAACGCGGGATTGATTGTATCACTTCTTGTAAAGTTACTCGTTCTTCTTCTGTTAGTGGAAGAAGCGGTAAACGTACAGATCCTACATCTAATCCAACCATTTGTAACGCTGTTTTTACTGGTGTTGGACTCGGTGCCATAAATAATGCATTTGTTACTCTTAGAAGTAATTGATGCAATGTTTGTGCCTTCTTAAAATCTCCTGATTGGAATGCTGAAATCATTTCTTGCATTTCCTTTCCAATCACATGAGAAGCAACAGATACAATACCTTTCGCCCCAACTGCCATAGCTGGTAACGTTAACCCGTCATCACCGCTGTATACAGCAAAATCGTCCGCTGTTTTTTCAATGATTTCTGTCATTGTTAATACATCGCCGCCCGCATCTTTAATTGCAACGATGTTTGGAATTTTTGATAAACGAACAACTGTATCAACAGAAATTTGAACAATAGATCGTCCCGGAACATTATATAGCATAATCGGAAGTTCAGTACTCTCAGCAATCGCTTTAAAGTGCTGATACATTCCTTCTTGACTTGGTTTATTATAATACGGCGCCACTAACATCACTGCATCGACACCAACTTCTGTCGCTTTTTTTGTTAGCTCAATAGAAGCATGTGTATTATTGCTACCTGTTCCAGCGATTACGGGCACCCTTTTATCGACAACAGATACGACATGGCGATATAACGCTACTTTTTCTTCTGATGATAATGTAGGTGACTCTCCAGTTGTTCCTCCTACCACGATTGTAGTTGTACCGTTATCTATTAAATAATTTACCAATTTCGTTGTCTTTGCAAAATCGATATTTCCGTTTTTATCAAACGGCGTTACCATCGCAGTTGCAATTGTCCCAAAATCTATCATGGTCTCACTCCTTATTGTTCCAGTTGCTTTTCTTTAGAAAGCTCAAATGCACTATGTAATGCATTTACAGCCTCTACTAAATCTGTCTCTTTTACAAGCACCCAAATCGTTGTATGGCTATCTGCAGATTGTAAAATTTGAATACCTTTTTCTGCTAATGCAGTAACAATTTTGGCAGTAACCCCTGGAATGCCAGCCATTCCAGCTCCAACAATGGATACTTTTGCACAATGTTCCGTTACAATTGGTTCATATCCAAGTGTTCTTAATAATTCAATCGCACGACCTGAGACATGATCGCTCACTGTATACGCCACACCTGTTGGGGAAATATTAATTAAATCAACACTAATCCCTTCACTCGCCATCTCTTTAAAAACTTGTTGCTGTAAATCATATGCTCCATCTTTCGCAAGCACTTTAATTTGTGTCACATTCGATACGTGAGCAATTCCTGTAACAGGGCGTTCCTCTACATCGCGCCCTTTCGTAGCACCATCATATGCTGCAATAAGCGTACCTTCGCTATCAGAGTACGTAGAACGTACGCGAAGCGGCACTTTCGCATGCATCGCAATTTCAACGGCGCGCGGATGAACAACTTTTGCCCCTTGATATGCCATGTTACAAATTTCATTGTATGTTACAGTTTGAAGATGACGTGCATCTTTTACAATACGTGGATCTGCCGTCATTACCCCTTCTACATCTGTAAATATATCTATATATTCCGCATGAAGTGCAACACCTAATGCGGAAGCGGATGTATCACTGCCTCCACGTCCAAGCGTTGTCGTATCTCCAGCTTTCGTTTGACCTTGAAATCCTGTAACGACAATAACATCTACATTTTGTAACTCTTCATATATACGATCGCAATTCATTTCAATAATCTTTGCATTCGTAAAGTCGTCATTCGTTACAAAACCAGCTTGCGCACCATTTAGCGCCGCTGCTTTTATTCCATTTTCATTTAGCATATTTGAGAAGACGACAGCTGAGATTAATTCTCCACATGATAACAATAAATCTTGCTCACGTTTTGAAATACTGCATTTCTCTTGATTCACAAGACTTAATAATGTATCTGTCGCATATGGCTCGCCTTTTCGTCCCATTGCTGATACAACCGTAACTACTTTATAGCCAGCATCTAATGATTTTTTAATATGGTGAAGTGCATGCTTACGTCCATTTTCATCACGTACTGATGTCCCACCGAATTTTTGAACAATAATTTTCATCTTTGCACCTTCTCTTAGCCGTTTACACTAATTGTAATTTGATTAATCGTTCTGCAATTTGAACAGAGTTCCATGCAGCGCCTTTTAATAAGTTATCAGATACGACCCAAAGATGGAATCCTTTTTCGTTATTTAAATCTTTACGAATACGTCCAACGAATACTTCGTTTTTACCAACTGCAGTAGATGGCATTGGATATAGCTGTTCTGCTGGATCATCTTGTAATACTACACCTTCTGCACTTGCAAGTAGGTTCTTCAAGTCTTCTACTGTTACACCTTCTTGATCTACTTCGATATAAACAGACTCAGAATGACCTGATACAACAGGTAAACGGACACATGTTGCAGCAACTTCTAACTCAGGCATATGCATGATTTTTTTCGTTTCATTAATCATTTTCATTTCTTCAAATGTAAATCCATTATCTTCAAACTTGTCGATTTGTGGAATCGCATTAAAAGCAATTTGGAAATGTTTTTTATCACCTGATACAGGTAAAACATTTGCTTTTACTTCTTCACCATTTAAAATCGCTTGTGATTGTTCATGAAGTTCTTGAATCGCAGCAGCACCCGCTCCAGATACAGCTTGGTATGTGGAAACAATTACTCGTTTTAATCCAAACTGCTGACGAATCGGCTCAAGAGCAACTACCATCTGAATTGTAGAACAGTTTGGATTTGCAATAATACCATTATGTTCTTTTAAGTCATTTTCATTTACTTCTGGTACAACAAGCGGCACATTTTCTGCCATACGGAATGCACTTGTATTATCAACAACAATCGCACCACGTTTTGCTGCTTCTGGCGCGAGTTGTTTCGATACGGATCCACCAGCACTAAATAATGCAATATCCACTCCCTCGAAACTTTCAGGAGTTGCTTCTTGAACTATGAATTCTTCTCCTTTAAATACAAGCTTCTTACCTGCAGATCGTTTCGATGAAAGTAACGTTAACTTTCCGATTGGAAAATCTCGTTTCTCTAAAGTATTTAACATTTGTTCACCAACTGCGCCGGTTGCTCCAACTACAGCGACATGAAAAGTTCTTTGCTTTTCCATCACTATGCCCCTTTCTAGATACCAATCCTTCTATACTTAGAATTAGAAGGAGCAGAATCTCCTTCTAATCTTAATAACGTTAATTTTATCATATTCTGCAATAAGAATGATGGTTTCCGAAAAAATTGTCTGTTTTTTTTCGTCTTTTAATTCATATATCTGAATTTTTCTACAACAACTGGCTGCAATTGTTTCCCTTCTAACGCTTCTAGTACTGTATTTTCAAGCAATTCCATCCGAGCTACCATTGAGTTTGGTTTTTTCTCCGGCGCATCTTGCCCAAATGGTACGAAGTATATGTTTTTTGTTGCCATTAGGCGCATAAGGTTGACACCATTTAATCCAAGAGCATCATTTGTAGATACAGCTAATACAACAGGCTTTCCATTTCTAAGAGTAGCTTTCGCTGCCATTAAGACTGGTGAATCTGTCATCGCATTTGCAAATTTACTCATTGAGTTTCCTGTTAAAGGAGCGATTACCATACAGTCTAGTGGAATCTTCGGACCAAGTGGTTCCGCTCCAACAATTGTATTGATTACTTTATGTCCTGTTATTTCTTCAATTTTATCAATCCACTCTGCTCCTTCACCAAATCTAGTATTAGTTGATTGCACAGTATAAGAAACAACCGGTCTTACTTCGGCTCCTTCTGCAACTAACTTTTCTAAATGTGGCATCACTTCTTCATACGTACAATGGGAGCCTGTAAATCCAAAGCCAATTCGTTTTCCTTTCAAGTTCATTTTTCATTCTCCTCTCTGGCTATCATATCTGCTTTTAATAACTGAGAAAGAACATTCGCCAAAATTTGCCCAGCTGTTTTGGGAGCAACAATTCCCGGAAGACCTGGTGCTAATAATGCCTTCACACCTCGTTTCTCTGCATAACGAAAATCCGTTCCGCCTGGCTTAGACGCTAAATCAATAATTAATGTATGTGCTGGCATACGGGAAATCACATTAGCTGTTACAACAAGATGCGGAACTGTATTAATGACAATGTCAACATTCTTTACTTCCTTGCCAATATCTTGCATATAAAAAGGAGAAAACTGCATTTCTGTAATACGAGCGATATGTTCTGAACGTCTTGCGCCAACTTTGACATGTGCTCCTAATGATTGAAACGCTCTTGCGACACTCATTCCCGTTCGACCAAATCCTAAAACCATAACATTCGATCCGTGAATCGTATAATCTGTATGCTGAATAACCATCATTAAGGTACCTTCTACGGTTGGAATAGAATTATAAATAGCCACATCATCACGATCAAATAATTTTACAAGCTTTCGATTGGTAGTAGCTACAAGATTTTCCAAGTACGGCGTACCAATTCCTGAATATATAGTAAAGTTTTCTGGTGTTTTTTCAACTTGTTCCTTAGTGATTGAAACTTTTTCATTAGAAAAGATCGTATCAACTTCTCCTTTTGCATTGGTTCCTGCTACCGGTAAAATAATCGCATCTAAAGAAGTGAAATCTAGATCTTGCATAGTCTCTTTTGCTGCCCCAGTGAAGCCATGATCTAATTGATCAAATCCTATCAATGAAAGTTTCGCATCAAGTTCGACCAACTTGCGAATTACCTCTAGCTGTCTTGCATCTCCTCCTATGACAGCAATGTGCATCTCAGTCAACATTCTCTAATTCACCTTCTTTTTCTTTCATTTATAAGAAAAACGCCTATTTTTTCTTTTTTCTCCACATCATATGTACCGTACGAGTTAGAGGTGATTGAAAAACAGAAAGCGTGCATGAATAGTCTCTACAGTGCATCTGCAATCCCTTACTTTTATCCCGCTGGTTTAAGACAATAACAGCCCGATTGGTGAGGGTTCGTAATCAGTTGGGTGAAGCCCCCACTGTTTAAAATTTTACTTTATCGCTAAACTTCCATCATCTTTCTACTAAATTGTGAAGAAATAAAAAAAGATAACCAAATTGGCTATCTTTTACTTTGATTTCGGATGATTTGCTAAATCAAATATAATCATATCGTGGCCTACCTTCTTAATTCTGCTCCATTCTACTCTAACTTCCTGTTGCTCCCTTTTAAAACCGCCCCACTTTCCAACAGGAATAATGAGAGCTTGAATCTTTCCATCTTTCTCATTAATTTCTAAATCCGCATGCCCTAATACTCCCATCTTCTCCGCTCGTTCTAAGTCGACAATTTCTTTTCCGCTTAATTCACTTAACCGCACCATTTTCTCCTCCTTCATTTTTGGCAAGATAACGTTCTATAATAAGTACCCTATTCTATATATGTACAAAAAATAACAGAAATTTGATTGCCGAAAACAAAAAAACTGTATCTCGCATTCACGAGATACAGTTTTTTTTGCTTATTTCATACTTTTTGGTAACTCACCATTTGGACTAATTAGTGCTGCTGAAAATTCATTTGTAAATATATCACGAATCAATGCATCAACATTTGGTTTTGTCACGTTGTTAATGCTTTCGATAATTTCATCAAGAGAGCGATGTTTTCTTAGAAGCAATTCATTTTTACCATTGCGACTCATACGACTATTCGTACTCTCTAAACTTAACATTAAATTCCCTTTTAGCTGCTCTTTACTATTCACAAGTTCTTTTTCTGTAATACCTGTATTTTTCAATGTGTCTAATGTTTCTTGTATTGTGTCATACAATGTATCTAATTGTTGACTTCCTGTACCACCATAAATAGTTAGCATTCCCGTATCTTCGTAAGAAGAATGATATGAGAATACAGAGTATGCTAGACCGCGTTGTTCCCGTACTTCTTGGAATAAGCGACTGCTCATGCTACCACCTAAAATATTATTGAGCACAATCAAGTTATAAATATCGTCATGCCCCATTTGTAATCCTTTAAATCCTAAACATAAATGCGCTTGTTCTGTTTCTTTCTTGCGAGCGACTTTATTGAAATGGAAAATTGGGCTATGTACTTGCTCACGATTTGTTGTTCCCTCATAATTACCAAAGTATTGTTCTACCGTTTGTACAAACGTTTCATCAATATTTCCAGCAATTGATACAACAACATTTTCAGGTGTGTAATGATCTTTAATGTATTGTCGCAACGTGTCTCCTGTAAATGTTTCAAGCGTTTCTTCCGTTCCCAAAATTGGATATCCAAGTGGATGCGTTTCGTATGTTGCTTTCGTTAATATGTCATGTACAATATCATCTGGTGTATCTTCGTACATTTTAATTTCTTCAAATACAACCTTCTTCTCTTTTTTCAATTCAGCCTCATCAAATGTTGAGTTAAAAAACATATCCGCTAACACATCAAGCGCATATTTTGCGTGCTCATCAAGCACTTTTGCATAATAGCATGTGTATTCTTTGGATGTAAATGCATTTACTTGACCGCCGATACTGTCAAATGATTCCGCAATCTCTTTCGCACTACGTGTCTTTGTACCTTTAAAGAACATGTGCTCCAAAAAGTGTGAAATCCCATTATTTTTCGCATTTTCATTTCTAGAACCTGCATGGATCCATATCCCAATTGCAACTGAACGCACAGTAGGTATATTCTCCATAACAATTCTTACACCATTCTTACAAGTATATTTTTTAATCAAAAAAACTTCCTCCTAATGCCAGTTTCTCTAAATAATCGCTATTATTTAATGATAACAAGTTTGCACATGAATGTCATGCAAATGTATTTAATCAATCCGTTTTTCATCCATTAATTCTGAAATATTTCCAATCTTATATCCCTTGTTTTTCATTTGGCTAATCATCGAATCAAGTGCTTCTGCTGTCGAAGATGTAGGATGCATTAACACGATAGCACCTGGATGTATTTTTCGCATCACTCTTTGCAAAAGTACATCTGGCTCGGGTCGTTGCCAATCAATCGTATCAACTGTCCACATAATCGTTCCCATCTTTAAATCATCAGCCACCTTTACAACTTCATCGCGGAAACTTCCGCTTGGGGGTGCAAACCATCGAATTTTTTGGTTGGTCGTTGCCTCAATAATTTGATTTGTTTTTTGTAATTGTTCTTTTATTTGATGTGCGGACAACGTTTTCATATCTGGATGCGTATACGAATGATTTCCTATCTCTTGCTTTTCATCTACAATCATTTTCGCAAACCTTACATTCTCTTTCACCCAGCGTCCTTCCAAAAAGAAAGTTGCCTTCACATTGTGCTTTTTCAACGTTTCTAATATGCGCGGTACATATTCATTTCCCCAAGCTACATTTATCGTTAATCCAATCATTTTTTTCTGTGGATGACCGCGATAAATAGGAGCAGGAGCTAAGTCTTCTAAATGAATAGTAGGTGAGATTTCTCGAAATACGAGTTGTTTTTCATTAAACTTTTGCGATTTCTTCATATTCTTATAGGATGCTTCTACATCAACTTCTTTGCCATTATATCCTGGTGTCGCTTTCCAAACCTTATCAATCACTGCATTTTGCGGAGCAATAAAATGTTGTTTGGCTTGCTTTTGAATTTCGGCATACAACTCATCATTGGCAAACACTGAGTGTGAAAATAGTCCAATGCAAAATAAGAATGTCGCTAAATATATAACTATACGAGTTTTCATATAAACCCTCCCATTAACTATGCAAAAAGAGCCATATATTCTCTTCTTATCTTTGTTAATTTGAGCGTTATTATAAAAACTATACCTTGCTACATATAAAAATCTATATTATGTATATCTTTTTATATAACAAAAAAAGCCAGAAATCTGGCTTTTTTCCTCATTTTTATTCTTGTGTCGCTTCTTCTTTTGCTACCTCTTTTTCTTGCTCTTCTTTTAGCAATACTTTTCTAGATAAGTTTACACGACCTTGTTTATCAATCTCGATTACTTTCACTGAAATTTCATCACCGATTTTTACAACGTCTTCCACTTTACCTACACGCTCAAGAGCCAGTTCAGAAATATGAACAAGACCATCTTTACCGCTGAATAATTCTACGAATGCACCGAATTTTTCAATCCGTTTTACTTTTCCTAAGTAGATTTCTCCTACTTGTACTTCGCGAACGATATCTTCGATGATTTTCTTCGCTTTCTCATTCATTTGTTGATCAATTGAAGAAATAAAGACTGTACCGTCTTGTTCAATATCAATCTTCACGCCTGTTTCTTCAATAATTTTGTTAATTTGTTTACCGCTTGGTCCAATAACATCACGGATTTTATCCGGATTGATTGTCATCGTAATAATTTTCGGAGCATATTCAGATAGCTCTTTACGAGGTTCAGCGATAACAGATAACATATGATCTAGAATGTGCATGCGTCCAACCTTAGCCTGTTGTAATGCTTCTTCTAAGATTTCACGAGAAAGGCCATCGATTTTAATGTCCATTTGTAGAGCAGTTACACCTTTTGCTGTACCTGCTACTTTAAAGTCCATATCACCTAAATGGTCTTCCATGCCTTGAATATCCGTTAAAATTGTATAATGTTCACCAGATTTCACAAGTCCCATTGCGATACCAGCAACTGGCGCTTTAAGTGGTACACCCGCATCCATCATTGCTAACGTACTACCGCAAATACTTGCTTGTGAAGTAGAACCATTGGATTCCAAAACTTCAGATACAAGACGCACTGTGTATGGGAAATCTTTTTCAGATGGAATTACAGGTTCAAGAGCACGTTCTCCTAATGCTCCATGACCGATTTCACGGCGACCTGGCCCACGCATCGGTCTTGTTTCACCAACACTGAAAGAAGGGAAATTGTAATGATGCATAAAACGTTTCGATTCTTCTACACCAAGACCATCTAAAATTTGCACATCTCCTAATGCACCTAACGTACAAATACTTAATGCTTGTGTTTGTCCACGTGTAAATAGACCAGAACCGTGCGTACGAGGTAAAATGCCAACCTCTGACGCTAAAGGACGAATTTCATCACTCTTACGTCCATCTGGGCGAATTTTTTCAACGGTAATAAGACGACGTACTTCTTCTTTGACAATTTTGTATAAAATCTCACTTACTTGTCCTAATACTTCCGCCTCAACTTCTTGCTCTTCATAATGAGCAATGACCCGTTGTTTTACTTCGTTAATTGCATCTTCACGCGCATGCTTTTCATGTACTTGAATTGCAGTATGCATATCTTTCTCTGCCATTTCACGTACAGCTTTTTCCAGTTCAGCATCCACTTCATACAGTTTTACTTCCATTTTTTCTTTTCCGACAGCTTGTACAATTTCTTCTTGGAAAGCAATTAAACGTTTAATCTCTTCATGACCGAACATAATTGCTTCTAACATTGTTTCTTCAGGTACTTGATCAGCTCCTGCTTCTACCATGTTAATCGCGTCTTTAGTACCCGCTACAACAAGGTGAATATCACTTTTCTCTTGTTGTTCTACCGTTGGGTTAATAATAAATTCACCGTCAATACGACCTACTGTTGCCCCCGCAATTGGACCTTCAAATGGAATATCTGAAATAGATAATGCCAATGAAGAACCAAGCATAGCTGCCATCTCAGAAGAACAATCTTGATCAACACTCATTACAATGCTGACAACTTGCACTTCATTACGGAAACCATCTGCGAAAAGCGGACGAATTGGTCGGTCAATTAAACGACTTGCTAAAATTGCTTTTTCACTTGGACGTCCTTCACGCTTAATAAAACCACCTGGGATTTTTCCGACAGCATATAAACGCTCTTCATAGTTTACTGTAAGCGGGAAGAAATCTACATCCTTTGCCTCTTTTGATGCAGTTGCTGTAGATAGAACTGCTGTATCGCCATACCTTACTAATACTGCTCCATTCGCTTGTTTTGCAAGCTGACCTGTTTCAATTGTTAGCTGGCGACCAGCTAAATCTATCGAGAAGACTTGCTTTTCTTGACTCATTTAAGTACCCCTCTCAATTTAAAATATTCACTTCTTCTATGTAAATGGATTATATATCAAAATATTCTCCCTTTAGTATTACCGAAAATTAAGTAAGCTATAAAGAGTAGAAGATATATTTTTTACCTAACAAAAAAGCGGGAAGATTCCCGCTTTTTTGACTATCGACGTAAGCCAAGCTTTGTGATTAATTCACGGTAACGTGTGATATCGCTATTACGAAGGTAAGTAAGTAAGTTACGACGTTTACCAACCATCTTTAATAGACCACGGCGTGAATGATGATCTTTCTTGTGAGTACGTAAGTGCTCGTTTAGAGTGTTAATTTGCTCTGTTAGGACAGCAATTTGAACCTCTGGAGAACCAGTATCAGTCTCATGAGTTCTAAATTGTGCAATGATTTCATTTTTACGCTCTTGTGTTAAAGCCATCCTATTTCACCTCCTAAATAAGTAAACCCCCAATTCCCTAGCATGCGTCGGTGAGTCGCTATGCCAAGCAATGGTTGTCATAAAGTACATAACATAGAATACTACTTTTCATTGGAAAAAGCAAGCACATTCTTTTTCGTCTTAAAATATTCTTGCGCTGTATTTTTATCTTCAGCAATTTGTGCAACTAATTCATCGATACCATTAAATTTCTTTTCTTCCCGAATACGCATATGCCATTCAACAGTAACAGTCTGATCATAAATATCTTCATTAAATTGGAATACATGTACTTCAATAGATAGCTGGCGCTCATTTTCTTTAAAAGTCGGTTTATATCCAATGTTACATACACCATCATGCCACTTATCATGAACCTTTAATCGCACTGCATATACTCCAACAGGCGGCAATAAATAATCACCATTTAAAGCAACATTGGCAGTTGGAAAACCAATTTGACGCCCACGTTTATCACCGTGAACCACTTTTCCTTCCACTGTATAAAGTCTACCTAAAATAGATGGAATTTGTTCCATTTCTCCATTACGAATTAATTTTCGTAACGCTGTAGAACTTACTTTTTCTTCTTGAAATTCAACTTTTTCAATCACGGTTTGTGTAAACTCCCCTCTCGCATGAAATGGCAAAGTCTCCATCGTACCTTTCCCCAAGCGTCCATATGAATAATCAAATCCTGCTACTACATGCTTAACATTTAGCCCAATAACATATTCATCAACAAACTGCTGTGGTAATAATCCAGCGAATGCTTCATCGAATTTCACCACATATAGTAGGTCAATACCTAAATCTGCAATTACCTTTTCTTTCAAACTTGGCGGTGTAATATATGCCACATGTGCTTCTTTTTTCCCTAATACAACAGATGGGTGTGGATGAAATGTCATGACCGCACTTTTCCATCCTTTTTCATCCGCTATTTTTTTTGCCGTTTGAATTACACGTTGATGTCCTAAATGAATGCCATCAAAATATCCTAATGCCATTACAGTAGGTGGTAATTCTAGTTTATTTAAATCATGGCGATGAGTTAAATGAATGAGTTTCACGCTTGCGTTCACCTTTTTCTGTAATAATCCTTCTAATACTTCATTATAGCTTTAATTCTTGATTATTCACAAGTACTTTCATTGGCTTTAACATGCCTGGACGTTTTGGGTGATGTTCATAAATCGCTAAACAATGATTATTACGATCAAATACTGTAATAAATGGAGTTTCCGCTTGTATTTCATTTTTTAAAAACATACCGTTTTTTATTTTTTCTGCTTGTTTTTCGTCTACCACTATTTTTGGAAACTTGCTTAACGCTTCATCAATTGAAATAAAAACAGACTCTACTGTTCCATTTTGCATGTTTTCCTCAATTTCTTCAAATGATACGCAGTCATGTAGCTGAAATTCTCCTGAAGCTGTTCTAACAAGATCAGACATATGTGCCGGGAATCCTAATTTTTCCCCGATCATAACTGCTAATGTTCTCACATACGTTCCTTTGCTACATGTAACACGGAAGCGGAATGAAATATTTGCACCTTCAAATGTTTCACGGTCGTCCAGTAGTGTAAACTCATGAATTGTAATGATGCGAACTGGGCGCTTCACTTCTTGCCCCGCTCTCGCATACTCATATAATTTTTTCCCATTCACCTTTACAGCCGAATACATAGGTGGCACTTGTTCAAGCGTACCTGTCAATTCTGCTAGTACCGCTTCAATTTCCTTGCGTGTAATGGTGCGATTTACATCTTGTTTTTCAACTACTTCACCAGAAGCATCTTCAGTGGTAGTTGAAAATCCTAATGTAACTTCACCCTCATAAGTTTTTGTTTCACTCGTCAAAAATTGTGCAATCTTTGTAGCACGTCCCACACAAATCGGTAACACTCCTGTTACATCTGGATCTAATGTACCTGTGTGACCAATTCGCTTTTCACGTAATATTTTTCGTAACTTAAATACACAATCATGTGAAGTCATTCCTTTTGGTTTATGTAATAATACTACACCTTCCATATGTTCACCTCATTCTTATCTTCTTGCGAAAATTAAGTAGATATTTTTTACTATGCTTGTCTACTTACACGAGTATGTAAAACAAACTTTCTATTGAAAAAATGGATAGACAAATGTCTATCCATTATTCTTCACGTTTACCTTCTTTATTAATTTCATGTAAAAGTGTATCAATTCGATGACCATATCCGATAGATTCATCAAATTCAAAAGAGATTTCCGGTGTTTTACGAAGACGAATACGTTGGCCAATTTCTGAACGAATAAAGCCTTTCGCTTTCGCTAAGCCTTTTAATGTATTTTCTTTCTGTTCTTCATCTCCTAAAACAGAAATATATACTGTGGCAATTTGTAAATCTCCACTTACTTTTACATCTGTTACTGTTACAAATCCGACGCGTGGGTCTTTAATTTTGCGACTAATAATATCGCCTAATTCTTTTTTCATTTGTTCTCCCACACGGTTTGCACGTAGTTTCATAACTATTCACCTCATTCAATACCATTCCAAGTGCGTTATCGTCCGTTCTATCTCCGGAAATGAGTCAATATACTCTAGTACACGATTCATTTCTTTCTCGCAGACAACGCGATTTGAGGATACAGAAACAATTGCAATTTCCGCACGTTGCCATACATCTTGGTGCCCCACTTCAGAAACAGCGACATTATGTCGCTGTTTCACACGGGTTAGCACACGTTGTAAAATTGCTCGTTTCTCTTTTAAAGAATGCACATCGTATATGATGCATTCGAATGAGAGCGAAGCGATAATCATCGCTTCACTTCTTCCATAATGAATGCTTCAATGATGTCTCCTTCTTTAATATCATTGTACTTCTCAATTGTAATACCGCACTCATAGTTTTGTGCAACTTCTTTTACATCATCTTTAAAACGTTTTAATGTATCAAGCTGTCCTTCATAAATGACAACACCGTCACGAATAATACGAACGCCACTATCACGTGTAATTTTACCGTCTGTTACATAGCATCCAGCGATCGTTCCAACTTTTGTTACTTTAAACGTTTGACGAACTTCAGCTTGACCGATTACTTTTTCTTCAAATTCTGGATCAAGCATACCGCGCATTGCTGCTTCAATTTCTTCGATTGCTTTATAGATAATACGATGCAAGCGAATGTCAACATTTTCAGATTCAGCTGTACGCTTCGCATTTACATCTGGACGTACGTTAAATCCAATTACAATTGCATTAGATGCAGAAGCTAAAATAATATCAGATTCTGTAATCGCACCTACGCCTGTATGAATAATTTTCACTTTAACGCCTTCTACATCAATTTTGCGAAGTGATGCAGCCATTGCTTCTACAGAACCTTGTACATCAGCTTTAACGATTAAGTTAATTTCTTTTACATCGCCCTCTTGAATTTGTTGGAATAAATCTTCCAGGCTTAATTTAGATTTTTCACCACGTTGTGCAAGCAATGCCTGTTGTGCACGTGATTCACCAATTTGGCGTGCTTTTTTCTCGTCAGCAAATGCCATAAAACGATCTCCTGCTTGTGGAACTTCATTTAAACCTGTAATTTCAACAGGAGTAGATGGTCCAGCAACTTTTACACGACGGCCAATATCATTTACCATCGCACGAACACGACCATATGTTGTACCAACAACGATTGGATCACCAACGCGAAGTGTACCATTTTGTACAAGTAATGTTGCGATTGCACCTTTTCCTTTGTCAAGTTGTGCTTCAATTACAGTACCTGTTGCGTAGCGATTTGGATTTGCTTTATATTCTTCCACTTCACTTACAAGAAGAATCATTTCTAATAAATTGTCAATTCCTTCACCTTTAATCGCTGAGATTGGTACGAAGATTGTATCGCCACCCCAAGCTTCTGGTACTAACTCATACTCCGTTAATTCTTGCATAACGCGATCTGGATTTGCTGCTGGTTTATCCATTTTATTCACCGCTACAATAATTGGTACTCCTGCAGCTTTTGCGTGGTTAATCGCTTCAACTGTTTGTGGCATCACACCATCATCAGCTGCTACAACAAGAATTGTAATATCCGTTACTTGTGCACCGCGAGCACGCATCGTTGTAAACGCCGCGTGACCTGGAGTATCTAAGAATGTAATTTTCTTATCATTTACTTCTACTTGGTATGCACCAATATGTTGCGTAATTCCGCCTGCTTCACCAGCAGTTACTTTTGAATTACGGATAGAGTCAAGTAATGTTGTTTTACCATGGTCAACGTGACCCATAATTGTTACAACAGCTGGGCGCTCTTTTAAGTCCCCTTCCTCTTCATCTTGTTCATCGATAAATGTTTCGAACTCAATTTCATCTATGACTACTTCTTCTTCCACTTCAATACCGTAGTCACTTGCAATTAACTCGATTGTATCTTTATCAAGATCTTGGTTAATTGTTGCCATAATCCCTAGCATAAAGAGCTTCTTAATAATTTCAGATGGCTCCTTGCCAAGCTTGTTCGCAAGTTCTCCTACTGTAAGCGTTCCAGAGAAAGTAATTTTGTCTGGTGTTTCTACAGTTTGCGCTTGCTGTTTTCCAGCAAAGTTCTCTTGACGTTTATCTTGATTTCCTTTGCCTTTTTTCTTTTTCTTATTGCTGTTCTTTTTGCTGCGAACAACCTTTTCTTCTACTTCAAACTCATCTGCAACAGAAGGGTTTTTCGCTTCATTATTATACTCATTATCTAGTTTGTTTACTACTTCATCGTCTAACATTGTCATATGATTCGAAACCTCAATATTCATTTCTTTTAGTTTTGTAATAATCTCTTTACTTGAAATATTGTACTTCTTTGCATATTCATATACTCGAATCTTACTCATACCTTCACCCCCGGTAAGTTGTATCGAGCATGCTACGCAGCTTTTTCGCAAAGCCCTCATCTAACACAGCTACAACGACTCGTTCGTCTCTCCCAATCGCATGCCCTAATTGTTGTCGATTTTCGACTTTTCTCATTGGTATGTTGTAGTACGTGGTTTTATCTGTGATGCGCTTTGTCGTATTCGCAGACGCATCCTCAGAAAGCAATACAAGCTTTGCCTTGCCACTTCGTACTTCTTTTAAAACAAGTTCTTCACCCGAAATAATTTTTCGGGCACGATTTGCTAGGCCTAAAAACGATTTCCAATCGGACACTTATTTCGACTCCTTCTCAACAAGTTCAAGAAGTTCTTCATAGAGAGAACTGTCGATTTTCGCTTTTAGATGATGTTCCAAAATGTTCTTCTTTTGTGCTTGAAGAATGCATTCTTTGTCCATTGACAAATATGCGCCGCGTCCTGATTTTTTTCCAGTTAAATCAATAGACACTTCACCCTCTTTGGAACGAACAATGCGAACGAGCTCTCGTTTCGGCTTCATTTCCTGCGTTACAACGCATTTTCGTAACGGAACTTTTCGATTGCTCATACTCATCACCTCTATTCGATTTCGTCTTCAACTGAATCGAATGCGATCATGTTGTCTTCTTCTGTTACAATACCAAGTTGTTTCGCATCAGACTCGCTTTTAATATCAATTTTCCAGCCCGTTAATTTTGCTGCAAGACGCGCGTTTTGTCCACGCTTACCAATCGCTAACGAAAGCTGATGGTCTGGAACGATAACAGTTGTTGCTTTTTCTTCTTCATTCACAAGTACTGATACGACCTGTGATGGACTTAATGCATTAGCAACATATTCTACTGGATCATTTGACCAGCGAACAATGTCAATTTTTTCGCCTTTTAGTTCATCTACAATGCGTTGTACACGCTGTCCTTTCGGTCCTACGCAAGAACCAACTGGGTCAACATCAATATTCTCCGCATATACAGAGATTTTAGAACGATCGCCTGCTTCACGTGCAACAGAACGAATCTCTACTGTTCCATCATAAATCTCTGGAACCTCCATTTCAAATAAACGCTTTAGAAGACCAGGATGTGTACGTGATACGTAAATTTGTGGTCCTTTTGTCGTTTTTTCGACTTTTGTAATGAATACACGGATGCGATCATGTGGTTTATATTGTTCATTTGGCATTTGCTCACTTACTGGTAAAAGTGCTTCCACTTTTCCTAAGCTTACATAAATAAAGCGAGCATCTTGTCTTTGGACAATACCGACCATAATGTCTTCTTCACGATCGCTAAATTCTGAATAAATAACGCCGCGCTCTGCTTCGCGTACACGTTGTGTGACAACTTGCTTTGCAGTTTGCGCCGCAATGCGTCCAAAATCTTTTGGCGTTACTTCAATTTCCAGTACATCACCATTTTGATAGTTTGGATTAATTTGTCTTGCTTCTTCCACAGAAATTTCAAGACGTGGGTCAAATACGTTATCAACAACATCTTTACGTGCTAAAACTTGAATTGTCCCTACTTCTGGATTAAAGCTAACTCGAACATTTTGTGCTTGGTTAAAATTGCGCTTATAAGCAGAGATTAAAGCTGCTTCAATCGCATCAATAATAATATCTTTGCTAATACCTTTTTCTGATTCTAATACGAGCAAAGCATCTAACAACTCAGTGCTCATGAGGATCCCCCTTCTAACTAAAACGTAACTGCAAGTCGCGCATTGGCAACTTTATCCATTGGAATTTGGATTTCTTTTTTACGTGTTTTAATCGTTAATAATAGTGTAATTGTTGTACCATCATAAGAAAGCAATTTTCCTTCAAACATCTTTTCACCATCAATCGGCTCGTATGTTTTAATTGCCACTTGACTTCCTACCGCTTGTTCGAAGTCTTTTTCTTTCTTTAATGGGCGTTCCGCTCCTGGCGATGATACATCCAAAAAGTACAGATGAGGAATTGGATCCTCTTTATCTAAAGCTTCACTTAAACGTTCACTTACCGCACCGCATTCTTCAATGTCGACTCCGGTTTCAGAATCGATGAATACGCGTAGGAACCAGTCTTTCCCTTCTTTCACATATTCTACATCTACAAGTTCAAGATTTAACTCTTCAACAATCGGCTGCGCAAGTGCTTCAACAACTTCTGTAACTTTCTTATCCATAAACAGCCTCCTTCCTGCCGCCATGTACCATTTGAAAGAAAAGCCCCGCTATCATAAAGCGGTCTGCCTTATTCTTTCTTGTTAGCTAACAAAAGCCCCTGCCGTTTAGCAGGGAATATCTGTCTTAGTATTACCAAATTTAAGAAGTAAAACTTGTAACAAAATATGTATATACGACAGAAATGTCCCACCTACAATTGTAGGTAAAACATAGATAGTAACACGAAAGAGTGGGTTTCCCCACTCTTCTTTTCGAAAAATATACATGACATGGTTATCTCGGTTAATAGTGTACCATAGAAAATATTGACTTGTAAAGACTTTTCCTCCCCATTAGAACAGTGATAATTGGTTTTGATCTGGTAAATCTCCTAAACAACCTTGGCTATCTAAATACTCAATAATTGTTTTAGAGAGCTTACTTCTTTGCTGCAGATCTTCTTTTGATAAAAAGTCGCCATTTTTACGCGCTTCTACAATACTAATTGCTGCGTTTGTCCCTAGACCAGACACTGCGTTAAATGGAGGAATTAATGTATCTCCATCGATAATAAAATCTGTTGCATGCGAACGGTATAAGTCAACTTTTTGGAAAGAATAACCACGTTCACACATTTCTAATGTCATTTCTAATACAGTTAACAAACTCTTCTCTTTTGGCGAAGCATCCAATCCTTTTTGTGCAATCTCTTCAATTTTTGCGCGAATTGACGCTGACCCTTTTGCCATTACATCTACATCAAAATCATCAGCTCGTACTGTAAAGTATGCTGCGTAGAATAAGAGCGGAAAATGCACTTTGAAATAGGCAATGCGTACAGCCATTAATACGTAAGCTGCTGCGTGTGCCTTAGGGAACATATACTTAATCTTCTTACATGAATCAATATACCATCCAGGTACATTGTTATTACGCATTTCCTCTTCCCATTCTTCCGGCACGCCTTTACCTTTACGCACTGATTCCATGATTTTAAAGGCTAATGATGGATCTAGTCCTTGATAAATTAAATACACCATGATGTCATCGCGACAACCGATAACTTCACTTAATGTACATGTACCGTTATAAATCAACTCGTTGGCATTCCCAAGCCATACGTCTGTACCGTGCGATAGTCCAGAAATTTGGACAAGCTCGGAAAATGTTGTTGGTTTTGTTTCCTCTAACATCTGTCTTACAAATTTTGTTCCAAACTCCGGTATACCAAGTGTACCTGTCTTACAATTAATTTGTTCCTCTGTTACCCCTAAAGATTCTGGACTTGAAAAAATCTTCATTACTTCGGGGTCATCTGTTGGTATTGTCTTTGGATCAATTCCACTTAAATCTTGTAACATACGAATAACAGTTGGATCATCGTGTCCAAGTATGTCAAGTTTCAGTAAATTATCATGGATGGAATGGAAGTCAAAGTGTGTCGTTCTCCATTCTGCCCCAACAGAGTCAGCAGGATACTGAATTGGTGAGAAATCGAAGATATCCATGTAATCTGGTACAACGATAATACCACCTGGATGCTGTCCAGTTGTACGTTTTACACCTGTACATCCTGCAACAAGGCGATCCACTTCCGCATTTCGGATTGTTAAATTGTGATCCGACGCATACCCTTTTACATAACCGTAAGCTGTTTTCTCTGCAACTGTACCAATTGTTCCAGCACGATACACATAATCTTCACCAAATAGCACCTTTGTGTAATTATGTGCACGCGGCTGATATTCTCCGGAAAAATTCAAATCAATATCCGGTACCTTATCTCCTTTAAAACCAAGGAACGTTTCGAATGGAATATCATGTCCGTCTTTTTTATATGGAACATTACAGTTTGGACAATTTTTGTCCGGTAAGTCAAAACCAGATCCAACAGAACCATCGTTAAAGAATTCTGATTGCTTACACTTTGGACATACATAATGCGGCGGCAATGGATTTACTTCTGTAATTTCCATCATTGTCGCAACAAATGATGATCCAACCGAGCCACGTGAACCTACAAGATAACCATCTATAAGTGACTTTTTCACCAATTTGTGTGAGATTAAATAAATAACAGCAAAACCATGCCCAATAATACTTTTTAATTCTTTTTGTAAACGAGCTTCTACAATTTCCGGAAGCTCTTCTCCATAAATACTGCGCGCCATTTTGTAACTCATATCGCGCGTCTCATCGTCTGCACCTTCAATTTTCGGTGTATACAAATCGTCTTTTACCGGATGAACCTCACCGATTAACGATGCAATTTTTTGTGTATTTGTGACAACAATTTCTTTTGCTTTTTCTTCCCCTAAGAAAGAGAAACAATCTAGCATTTCATCTGTTGTACGGAAATATACCGGTGGTAAAGAATGACGATTTAACGGATTTGCTCCGCCTTGTGAACTGATTAAAATTTTGCGATAAATGGCATCTTCTGGATTCAAATAATGGACATTACCAGTCGCAACAACTGGTTTGTCTAACGTTTCACCTAATTTTACTAAATTAGAAATAATCGTTTTCAATTGTCCTTCATCTCGAACTAATTCTAGCTCTACTAAATGTCGTAATACTTCTGGAGGCATTACTTCAATATAATCATAAAACTGCGCAATTTCTTCTACTTCTTCCGGTGCTTTTTGCATCATCGCTTCAAATACTTCACCTTTATCACAAGCTGTCCCTACCAATATACCTTCTCGATGCTTTTTCAATAACGATCTCGGTATTCGCGGTACACGATAAAAATAATTCACATGCGAATAGGAAATAAGTTTGTATAAGTTTTTTAGTCCTTCATCAGACGTAGCAAGCAACGTAACGTGACTTGGTCTTCCTCGTTTATACGAATCGCCTTGTCCCATGCTGTCATTTAATTGGTCATGATATTCAAATCCTTTTTCAATAACCTCTTTCAGCATTTTCGCAAGTAAATATCCTGTTGCTTCCGTATCATAAATCGCACGGTGATGCTGCGTTAATTCAATATCAAGCTTTTTACACAATGTATTTAAACGATGATTCTTCATGTCTGGGAATAGGAATCTAGCTAACTCCAATGTATCGATAACTGGATTCTTTGGTTTATCTAAACCACATTTTTTAAACCCTACATTTAAGAATCCCATATCAAAACTTGCATTATGAGCAACAAGTGTGTGATCGCCCATCCACGCTTGAAACTTTTTAAATACTTCTCCTACTTCTGGTGCGTCTGTCAACATATCATCTGTAATGCCTGTTAACTCGATGATTGTCGCTGATAGCGGTTGATGCGGATTTGCAAATGATTCAAACCGGTCGATAATTTCTCCGCCTTTTACCTTTACTGCCGCTAATTCAATCACCGTATCATATACCGCAGACAATCCTGTTGTTTCAACGTCAAAAACAACATATGTTTCATCCTCAAGCAATCTGTGTTCTTCATTATAAGCAATTGGAACTCCATCATTGACTAAGTTTGCTTCTACACCATAAATGACCTTTATCCCTGCTTTTTTCCCTGCTGAATATGCCTCTGGGAAAGATTGCGCCACAGCATGATCGGTAATCGCAATCGCTTCATGTCCCCATTTTCCAGCCTGTGCAATAAGCTGAGATACTGATGTCACGGCATCCATTTGGCTCATTGGTGTATGCAAATGCAGCTCTACTCGCTTTTCCCCCTCTGGTGCTTTATCTTTACGAGAAGGTCCTGTGATTTCGTTAATATCATTCGCAATCATCACTAAATCGCGAACAAACGTATCATTTTGAACCGACCCTCGCGCTTTAATCCACATTCCTTTTTTCAGCGATTGTAATACTGGAATATCTTCCTTATCACGCGAGAACATTTTTATCATAATGGAGTCTGTGTAATCCGTGATTTTTAACGTTAATAATGTACGTCCGCTACGAAGTTCTTTCGTTTCCACATGGAAAACATACCCTTGAACGGTTTTTCTTCTTTCCTCGTCTTGAATTTCACGCAGCGGTGTAATTTCTTCATCAGGTTTAATGAGATAACCGAGTACAACTGGACCTTCATGCACAACTTCGCTTTCTTCAGCTTGTTTCTTCGCCATTTCTTCCATAGCTTGGATGACGCGCTGTCGATCTTCTTGCTGCGTTTGTTCTCTAAACTTTTGAACTTCTTCATCATTTTTCTTCACATTAGTATCCACTTGAAATCGTGGGAATCCAAAAGCTTCATATTGATCACCAACAGACTTAGCTACATTTTTCTTTAATGCTGTTGCTTCTAATTCATTCTTTACATCTAGTAACAACTTCACACCATTTACATGGGGAAGTTGTTTTTTTAAATATGCAAACATAGGAGAAATTGTAATTCTCTCTGTACATAGCGACCAGTACGCTTTCACTTCTTCTTCCGTAAACTGTTTGCTCTCAGTTTCTAGTGCAAATGATGTTTTTGCAATATGAGAAAATGACTGCTTAAGCTGTCTTTCAAGCAATTCATACAGTTCTGTTGGCAAAATACGCGGCACTTGTAAAGCAAAATGCCAGCTTTTGTTCGCCTTATCAACAACTAGCTTTTGAATACCTCCGCCTTGTAAATATTGATTCACAAGATCTTCTGGTATTTGTAATTGCTGAAGTAAAATATGAAAACGCTCTTGCTGTTCATTCGTTAATGACATAAACAACCTCCTTCCATCTGCTATTATAAATTGAAATGCCCTTCAAAGAAAGAGAAGGTACCCCATAACGAGGTACCCCTTTTTCTCTCTCACCAATCGGGCAGTAACAGCCCGATTGGTGAGGGCTCATAATCAGTGGGGATGAAGAAAACCTCACTGATTAAAGTTTCACTTTATTTTAAAATATCGGCAATATACGTGTGAAGATCCTCCACTTTTACTTCTGCGGATTCGTTTGTCGCACGCACTTTTACTTCTACAATTCCTTCGTCTGCTTTCTTACCAACCGTTACACGAACTGGTAGTCCAAATAAATCAGCGTCAGCAAATTTCACGCCTGCACGTTCTGTACGATCATCTAGCAATACTTCATATCCTTGCTCTTGTAATGAAGTGTAAATATTTTCAGCAACTTCACGTTGTACATCAGACTTCATATTAACTGGAATAACATGTACATGGAACGGTGCAACCGCTTTTGGCCATACTAACCCATTCTCATCATTAAATTGTTCAGCAATCGCCGCTACTGTACGAGAAACACCGATACCATAACAACCCATAATAAGTGGTTTTGTTTTTCCGTTTTCGTCTAAGAATGTTGCATTCATTGCTTCACTATAGCGCGTTCCTAATTTAAAGACATGACCAACTTCAATTCCGCGAGCAAAACGAATTGTACCTTTTCCATCTGGAGACTGATCGCCTTCTTGAATAAATCGTAAATCTGCGTATTGATTTACTTTAAAGTCACGCTCTGAATTTACATTTACATAATGGAAACCTTCTTCATTTGCACCGCAACAACCATTTACAATTGCCGCTACAGCATGGTCAGCAATCACTTCTACATCCTCTGCTATCCCAATTGGTCCTAAAGATCCTACTTCGCAATTTAAGAGGCTTCTTACCTCTTCGTGCGAAGCAAGTTCGACAACTGAAGCGCCATATACATTTTTCACTTTTACATCATTTACTTCATGATCTCCGCGAACAAGTACAACAACAAATTTTTCATCTACTTTAAATACCATTGTTTTTATACACTGAGATGGTTCAATGTTTAAGAAAGCAGATACTTCTTCAATTGCTTTTTGATCTGGCGTCGCTACCTTTTCAAGCGCTTTTTCCGCTTCATCGCTCTTTGTATAAGTAGCAACAACAGGAGCCATTTCAATATTGGCTGCATAATCAGATGTATCAGAATACGCGATTGTGTCCTCTCCTACATCGGATAATACCATAAATTCATGAGTATCTTTACCACCCATAGCACCAGAATCCGCAATAACAGCACGGAAGTTCAGACCACAGCGAGCAAAAATATTAGAATACGCTTGGAATAAGCGATCATACACTTCATCTAAACTTTCTTGTGTTGCATGGAAAGAATACGCATCTTTCATTAAAAATTCTCTTCCGCGTAATAATCCAAAACGTGGGCGTTGTTCATCACGGAATTTCGTTTGAATTTGATATAACGTTAAAGGTAATTTTTTATACGACTTAATCTCATCACGGACAAGATCTGTAATCACTTCTTCATGCGTTGCTCCTAGTGCAAATTCACGATCATTACGATCTTTCATACGCATAAGTTCAGAACCGTAAGAATACCAACGACCTGATTCTTGCCATAATTCTGCTGCTTGCAATGCAGGCATTAATAATTCCACTGCTCCTGCACGTTCCATTTCTTCACGAATAATGTGTTCTACTTTATGCAATACTTTTAACCCTAATGGCAGAAAACTATAAATCCCTGAAGCATTTTGACGCATAAAACCTGCACGAAGCAGTAACTGATGACTTTTAATTTCAGCATCTGCTGGTACTTCTCGTAATGTAGGACTAAACACCATACTTTGTTTCATCTATTCGCACCTCTTTATTTTACTCAAATACATAACAAACCCTCACCTCAAATTCGGCGAGGGATCTCAACTCAGTGTTCAATTCATTTCATTCAACATCCATAGCGGACATGATGAAATTCACACTCACTATTCATTTGATTCTATTTTACAAGAAAAACTTTCGAATGTCATTCCACGTTACAACTAACATGAGTAACATCAATAAAGCAAATCCTATAAAGTGAACCATGCCTTCTTTTTGACGGTCGATTGGCTTACCTCGCAACGCTTCGATTAAGAAGAAGAATAAGCGCCCTCCATCAAGAGCTGGAACTGGTAATAAGTTAAATAAACCAAGATTTATACTTAAAACTGCCGCCAAGCTTAGAATACGTATAACACCATAGTTCACCACTTGATCTGTTAAATTATAAATCCCAACCGGACCTGATAAATCATTAATAGAAAATTGACCGGTAACTAATTTTACAAGGGAATCAAAGATGAGTTTTGTCCATGTATAAGTCTGTTCAAACCCTGATTTAATAGAACCGATAATAGACTTTTCTACTAAAGAAGTTACGCCAATTCTACCAACCTTTTCCTTCCCTTCTTGATCAGCTGTTGGCGTAACTTTTACATTAATTTGTTCATTATCCCGTTTTACATGAAGCGTAAATTCCTTATCGGGACTTTCACGGACAATAGTTACAACATCTTTCCAAGTCGGTGTATGTTTCCCATCAATCGCTTGAATCATATCATTTGGTTTCAAGCCCACTTGTTCAGCTATACTCCCCTTCATTACCTGCCCAATGATCGGCTTATCGGCAGGAACACCTTGTATGAATCCGATGATGACGAAAACAACAAATGCAAGGATGAAGTTCATAGCTGGTCCTGCAAAAATTGTTAATGCTCGTTGTCCCAATGTTTTAGAACCAAATTGTCTATGAAATGGCGCAATTTGGATTTCCTCTCCAGTTGAAATAATGCGAGCTTTTTCATGCACACGGAATGTTTGAATTTCTTCTTCGTATTCTTCGTAACCAGAGATTGTAAGGTTATGTTCTAAGTCCACCTGTTCTACTTCTATGACGCGGACATTCGGATATTTTTCCCGATTATCTAAAACCAACTTTACAACTTCTTCGTTTTCATTTAATACCAGTCCAACCTTTGTACCTGGTTTTAATTCAACTGTTTCTGCATCTTCACCAGCCATTCTAACATAGCCGCCAAGAGGCAATAATCGAACTGTATAAACCGTTTCATTCTTTTCAAAGGAAAAGATTTTTGGTCCAAAGCCAATCGCAAACTCACGACATAAAATCCCTGCTCTTTTTGCAAAATAGAGATGCCCTAGCTCATGGAAAAATACGAGTGCACCAAAAATTAATATAAAGGCAATCGCTGTATTCAATTCCATAACCACCTTTGCTAAATTTGTTCCATCACAAACCGTCTTGTGGCCGCATCAATTTCTTGAATTTCCTCTAAGCTCGGACGTGCAATGACATTGTGATGGTGCATTGCTTTTTCAATGAGGTCTTCTACTGTTAAGAAACCGATTTTCTTTTGTAAAAAGGCCGCTACAGCCACTTCATTTGCTGCATTCATTACAGCCGGCATGCTTCCCCCCATCTTTCCAGCTTCATATGCAAATCGTAAGCAACGAAAACGATTTTGATCCATCTTTTCAAAATGCAATGTTCCTATTTCCCATAGATTTAGTTGCTTCGTATCTGCAAGTGGCAATCTATCAGGATATGTAAGTGCATATTGAATTGGTACACGCATATCTGGTGAGCCAAGCTGAGCCATTACACTACGGTCTTCAAATTCAACCATAGAATGTATAATACTTTCTTTATGTAGAACAACATCGATTTGCTCATAAGGGATGCCGAAAAGCCAATGTGCTTCGATTACTTCCAGCCCCTTATTCATCATTGTAGCAGAATCAACTGTAATTTTCGAACCCATTGACCAGTTTGGATGACGAAGCGCATCCTCTACAGTCACATGATGTAACTCATCTCTCGTTTTATCACGAAAACTTCCGCCTGAAGCAGTTATAATTAATCGAGAGATTCGCTTTTCATTTTCCCCATTCAAACATTGAAAAATAGCTGAATGTTCACTATCAACTGGTAATAGCGATACGTTATGCTTACGTGCGGCTTCCATAACAATATGGCCCGCAGTTACTAATGTTTCTTTATTTGCAATTCCGATTGTTTTTTTCGCCTCAATTGCACGAAGTGTTGGTAATAATCCAACACTACCTACAACAGCATTTATCACAACTTCTGCACGCGGATGAAGCGCTACCTCTAACAAACCTTCATTCCCATGTACAACCTTTGTATTTCCTGCAATAGCTTGTAACTTGATAACATCATCTTCTCTTTGGACAGAAACAAGCTCTGGAGAAAATTCTTGAATCACTTTTACTGCATAGTCAATATTTTTCCCTACAGAAAATGCAACGAGACGGAATTGATCTGGGTGCGAACGTAGCACATCCAATGTTTGTGTTCCGATTGAGCCACTTGCCCCTAATAAACTAATGTTTTTCATAATTCCAACCCCTCGTTCATTTATGAAATGAAATGTAAAAAGTGTAAAATTGGCAATACAAATAACCAACTATCTGTTCGATCCAAAATACCGCCATGGCCTGGCAAAATTGTACCGGAATCTTTCACACCGTAATGACGTTTAAATGCTGATTGTACTAGATCACCAATTTGTCCAAATATTGAAATGGCAATTGTTACAATAATTAACATTGCAATGTTCTCTTGAACTTGAAAGAATAGATTGTACACAAATGCAACAACAATTCCACAAACAATTCCACCTAGTGAACCTTCTATTGTTTTATTTGGACTAATTTCTGGCCATAACTTTCTCTTTCCAATTGCTTTCCCTATGAAATATGCTCCTGAATCCGTTGCCCAAATAACAAATAATGCATAAAACACGTAATGGATTCCTGCTATTCTTGTCTCATTTAAGTATAAGAATCCCATTGCAACATACGTTGTTGCCATTAATAAAAATGCAGCATTATCAAAAGTAAATGTATTCTTTGAAAGGACTGTATATGATAAAAGTAGTAAAACAATCAAAAATGTGATTTCTAATTTATCTAACCCAATCCAATCAAACGCTCCTATCGTATTACTTGGAACTAAAATAATCCATAACAATACCGCAGCTAAAACTGTTGGCACTGAAATAAGTGGAAGCTTGTTCATACGAATCAATTCATACAATCCAATTGAAGCTAGTGCATACACTAAAACTGTAAAAGGCAACCCTCCGTAAAATACGATGGGAATGAATAGTGCGGCAGCAATCACTCCAGTAATAATTCTCTGTTTCACTACCAAACCCTCTCTTTCTAAACGCCTCCGAATCTGCGCCCTCTCTGTTGAAAGTCAGTAATCGCATGCAGCAAATGTTCCTCGGTAAAATCCGGCCAGTACACATTTGTAAACCAAAGCTCTGTATACGCAATTTGCCATAACATGAAATTACTGATACGCACTTCCCCACTTGTACGAATAAGCAAGTCTGGGTCAGGTAAAGCACTTGTCATTAAGTAGGAAGAAATCATTTCCTCATTGATATCTTCTGAACGCACTTTTCCTTCTTCGCTATCTTTCATCATATGTTGCACAGCCGAAACGATTTCATCGCGACTTCCATAGTTTAACGCAAAATTAAGAATTAATCCCGTATTCTCTTTTGTATCTTCCATAGCTTTTTCCATCGCTCTGCGCGTATGCATAGGAAGGCGATCTTTTTGTCCAATTACTCGAACTTGTACATTTTCTTCAATTAGTTCTGGCAAAAATGTACCTAGAAATTCTTCTGGAAGCTTCATTAAATACTCAACTTCCTTTTTCGGTCTTTTCCAATTCTCAGTAGAAAAAGCATAAAGAGTCAACACTTTCACATCAAGTTTACTAGCAAATTTCGTAATCTTCTTTACGACTTGCATCCCTTCATGATGTCCAGCAATACGAGGCATCGCTCTTTTTTTTGCCCACCTTCCATTACCATCCATAATGATTGCAATATGCTCTGGGATGTGTCCCTTTTTTGCTTCTTCTATGAGATGGTCAAACGATGTGACCTTTTTACCTTTAAAAAAAGGAAACTTTTTTAACATCATTCATACCCTCCAACAAGCAGACGTATGCCAAAAAGTGTAAAAAGACCCCCTTAAGAAGAGGGTCATATTTGCGAAGGTACCGCTATTACACTTCCATGATTTCTTGTTCTTTGTTTTTTGCGATTTCGTCAACTTTTGCAATATATTTATCTGTTTCTTTTTGGATATCTTCTGTATATCCTCTTAAATCATCTTCTGTCATTTCACCAGCTTTTTCAAGCTTTTTAAGTTCATCGTTACCGTCACGACGAACGTTACGAATAGCAACTTTTGCATCTTCAGCATATTTCTTTACAACTTTAACAAGTTCACGACGGCGCTCTTCTGTTAATGCAGGGAATGCAATACGAATTACTGACCCATCGTTAGAAGGATTTAATCCTAAATCTGCTTTTAAGATTGCTTTTTCAATATCACCAATAGAAGTTTTGTCATAAGGTTGAATAACAAGTAGACGTGCTTCTGGAACAGTGATGTTCGCTAATTGCACAACTGGTGTTGGTGCACCGTAGTAATCTACTTGTACTTTGTCTAGTATAGACGCGCTAGCACGACCAGCACGAACTGTTGCTAATTCACGAGAATAAGCAGCAACTGCTTTTTCCATTTTTTCAGTTGACGATTTAATTACTTGTTGTCCCATAGTTATTTCCCCCTTACAATTGTTCCGATATTTTCGCCTAAAACAGCACGCTTAATATTTCCTTTTTCCATAATCGAGAATACAATTAATGGAATATCGTTATCCATACATAATGAAGAAGCTGTAGAATCCATTACACCTAAACCTTCTTTTAATACGTCTAAGTATGTAAGTGATTCATATTTTGTAGCTGTTGGATCAACAGATGGATCTGCGTTATATACGCCATCCACATTATTTTTTGCCATTAAAATAACATCCGCTTCAATTTCTGCTGCGCGTAATGCTGCAGTCGTATCTGTAGAGAAGTATGGGTTACCTGTACCGGCTGCGAAAATAACAACGCGTTTTTTCTCTAAATGACGAACTGCTTTACGACGAATGTAAGGCTCTGCTACTTGACGCATTTCAATTGACGTTTGAACACGCGTTTGAATGCCCATGTTCTCTAAACTGTCTTGAAGAGCTAATGAATTCATTACTGTCGCTAACATGCCCATATAATCTGCGCCTGCGCGGTCCATGCCCATTTCACTTCCGATTTTCCCACGCCAAATGTTACCGCCACCAACAACAACAGCAACTTCAACATCAAGTTCTGCAATTTCTTTTACTTGCTCCGCAACTGACTTAATAACAGCTGGGTTAATTCCAAAGCCTTTTTCACCAGCTAAAGCTTCACCGCTTAACTTTAATACTACACGATTATATTTCGGTTTAGTCATAATGAACCTCCAATTACTTACATCTTTATTTTAAAAAAGGGAACACAATGTGTTCCCTAATCTGTATTAGTTGTTACCTTTTACTTGGTTCATTACTTCTTCGGCAAAGTTGTCTTCACGCTTCTCAATACCTTCACCAACAGCGTAGCGAACAAATCCTTTTACTGTTCCGCCTTTAGATTCAACGAACTGACGAACTTTCATATCAGGGTTTTTAACGAATGCTTGGTCAAGTAAGCAAATCTCTTCGAAGAATTTACCTAGACGACCTTCAACCATCTTAGCAACGATTTTTTCTGGTTTTCCTTCGTTAAGAGCTTGTTGAGTTAATACTTGACGCTCATGTTCAACTTCTTCAGCTGTTACAGCATCGCGGTCGATATATTTAGGGTTAACTGCTGCAACGTGCATTGCTACATCTTTAGCAGCTTCTTCATCAGTAGTACCTTCAAGAACTGTTACTACACCGATGCGTCCGCCCATGTGTAGGTAAGCACCGAATGCATCCGCATCAGTTTTTGAAACAATTTCAAAGCGACGAAGAGTAATCTTTTCACCAATTTTTGCGATTGCTTCGTTGATGTGCTCTTCTACTGTTTTACCGTTCTCATATGATTGAGCTAACGCTTCTTCAACAGTTGCAGGCTTGTTAGCTAATAAGTGAGCCGCTAATTCTTTTGTTAAAGCTTGGAAACCTTCATTTTTCGCAACAAAGTCAGTTTCAGAGTTTAATTCTAAGATTAAAGCTTCGTTACCTTTTGTTTCGATATAAGTTAGTCCTTCAGCAGCGATGCGGTCTGCTTTTTTAGCAGCTTTAGCAATACCTTTTTCACGTAAGAAATCAATTGCTTTCTCCATATCGCCATTCATTTCTGTTAAAGCTTTTTTGCAGTCCATCATACCTGCGCCAGTTTTTTCGCGAAGTTCTTTTACCATTTGTGCAGTAATTGCCATGCTTTTCATCCTCCTAAAATATGTATTTATACCTTAAAAAAAGGTGATAAAAGGCCGAACCCCTTATCACCTTTCCAAATTTGTTACGCAGTAACAGTTTCTTCACCTTGTTTTGCTTCAAGGATTGCGTCTGCCATTTTAGATGTAAGAAGTTTTACAGCACGAATTGCATCATCGTTTGCTGGGATTACGTGATCGATTTCGTCTGGATCACAGTTTGTATCAACGATACCGATGATTGGAATGTTTAATTTGCGTGCTTCAGCAACGGCGATACGCTCTTTACGAGGGTCTACTACGAATAATGCACTTGGAAGACCTTTCATATCTTTAATACCGCCTAAGAATTTTTCAAGACGCTCTAACTCTTTTTTAAGTTGAACTACTTCTTTCTTAGGAAGTACATCGAATGTACCATCTTCTTGCATTCTTTCGATGTCTTTAAGACGTTTAATACGTTTTTGGATTGTTTGGAAGTTTGTTAACGTTCCACCTAACCAACGTTGGTTTACGAAGTACATACCCGCACGAGTTGCTTCTTCTTTAATCGCTTCTTGCGCTTGTTTTTTTGTACCTACGAATAAAATGTCGCCACCTTCAGCAGCGATGTTACGCATTACGTTGAAAGCTTCTTCAACTTTTTTCACAGTTTTTTGTAAGTCGATGATGTAAATACCGTTACGCTCTGTGAAAATGTAACGTTTCATTTTTGGGTTCCAACGACGTGTTTGATGTCCGAAATGAACACCAGCTTCAAGCAATTGCTTCATAGAAATTACTGACATAATTTAGTTCCTCCTAAATGGTTTTTGATATCCTCCGTCCGCTTCATCTTTAAGTGAAACTACAAAAGTAGCACCAACACTTAAATCAGCAAACGTGTGTACTTTGTACTGACACCACTGATTACTATATCATAATGAAATATCACAATCAAGCCGAAAATACAATCAATGTAAAACTTTCTTTTTACTTCTGATTGTATTCACCTGTTTCCTCAATATAATTACAGTATAGCCACTCTTTTTCTTTTCAAAACTTTATATAAAGTAGACTAGAAAAACGGAGCCATTACTTTTTTACAAGGATTCCACCTTAGAATTTCTCCACCAGTTGCTTGTCGGCTACTAGGCGATTTGGCTCTTACCTAAGCTTATCTTTCACTAGCAAGTAAGCTGGGCACGCAAAACAAAAAAGCTCTCCTCATTTTTGAGGAAAGCTTTTTACTTACATTAGTTTGTTTTTAATTTTGCAAGTTCGTGTAAGAATTTGTCATTTAATACTTTAATGTATGTTCCTTTCATACCTAAAGAACGCGATTCAATTACTCCCGCACTTTCTAATTTACGAAGTGCATTCACAATTACAGAACGAGTAATTCCTACGCGATCAGCAATTTTACTTGCAACAAGTAAACCTTCTGTTCCGTTTAACTCTTCAAAGATATGTTCAATCGCTTCTAACTCACTGTAAGATAGAGAGCTAATCGCCATTTGAACAACAGCTTTGCTGCGAGCTTCTTCTTCAATCTCTTCTGCTTTTTCACGTAAAATTTCCATACCTACTACAGTTGCACTGTACTCAGCAAGAATTAAATCATCATCTAAGAATTCACGACCTAGACGAGCTAATACTAATGTACCTAGACGCTCACCACCGCCCACGATTGGCACGATTGTCGTTAAGCCTTGCCCGAATAAATCTTTGTTTTCTACAGGGAAAGCTGTATATTCGCTATTTACATCTAAATTTGAAGATGTTTCAGTAACGTTGAATAAGTTTTGTGTATATTCCTCTGGGAATTGACGCTCTGCAAGCATTTGTTTCATACGCTCATTCTCGATTTGTTGATGGATTGCATATCCTAGTAATTTACCGCGACGGCTCACAACGAATACGTTCGCTTCAATTACTTCACACATTGTGTCAGACATTTCTCTAAAGTTTACAGGTTTTCCTGCTGCGCTTTGTAATAAAGCATTTAATTTTCTTGTTTTTGCTAATAATTCCATTTCAAAAGTTCCTCCTACATGTTACTCACATATTTTTCATCACTTGGAAACTAGGGCGAGTCACCTGATGATACTATTACAAAATAAACTGGCTCACATCTTTATTTTTGGCAATTGTCGCTAATTTCTCCTCTACATATTGAGGTGTTATCGTTACTTTTTCTAACGTAATTTCAGATGCTTCAAATGATAAATCTTCAAGAAGCTTCTCCATAATCGTATGAAGTCTTCTTGCTCCAATGTTATCTGTATCTTGATTAACTTGATAAGCAATCTCAGCAATCTTACGAATAGCTTCGTCAGAAAATTCAATTTCTATACCTTCAGTTGCCAACAGCGCTGCATATTGCTTCACTAAAGCATTGTCTGGCTCAATAAGAATCTTCACAAAATCGTCTACGGACAATTTCGTCAATTCCACTCTTATTGGAAATCTACCTTGCAATTCCGGAATCAAATCAGACGGTTTCGACATATGGAATGCCCCGGCTGCAACAAATAAAATATAATCTGTTTTTACTGATCCATATTTTGTAGCAACATTTGCCCCCTCTACAATCGGTAAAATGTCACGTTGCACACCTTCACGTGATACGTCTACGCTATTCGACTGCTTACCAGCAATTTTGTCAATTTCATCAATAAAAATAATTCCGAGCTGTTCAGCACGATAAACAGCCTCTTGTGTAACTTCATCCATATCAATTAAGCGCTGTGCTTCTTCATTTGTCAAGACTTTTCTTGCTTCTTTTACAGAAAGTTTTCGTTTTTTTGTTTTTTTCGGCATAAAACTTCCTAGTGCATCTTGGAAATTCATCCCCATTTGTTCCATTCCAGTTCCTTGTAACATATCAAACATGGATGACTGTTGTTCTGTTACTTCAATGGATACAATTTCCTCTTCAAGTAATCCAGCAGCAAGTTGTTTCTCAACTTCTTGACGTTTCTTTTGGATTTCTGTATCATCTTGTGATTCAGATGTTTGATTTACATTTTGATTTCCACCAAATAACATTTCCAATGGATTTTTGAACCCTGTTTGCTTTTGGGGACTTGGTACTAAAATCTCAACAAGACGTTGATTTGCTTGCTCTTCCGCCTTATCTTTCACCTTTACCATCATCTCTTCTTTCACAATACGAACAGATGTTTCAACAAGATCCCGCACCATAGATTCTACATCACGACCGACATATCCAACCTCTGTGAATTTTGTCGCTTCAACCTTAATAAAAGGAGCGCCAACAAGCTTCGCCATGCGTCGTGCTACCTCTGTTTTCCCAACACCTGTCGGACCGATCATTAAAATGTTTTTCGGCGCAATTTCATCACGTAAATCCTCCGGTAACTTACTGCGACGATATCGATTTCGAAGCGCAACCGCAACCGCTTTTTTCGCGTCTTTTTGACCAATGATATATTGATCTAATTTTTCCACAATTTGCCGCGGAGTAAAATGTAAATGCATATAAAATGCCTCCCTTACGATTCTACAATTCTTCCACAATTATGTTGTGATTTGTATATACACAAATATCGCCAGCAATTTCTAGACTCGCTTTCGCGATCTCTTTCGCCGTTAAATGTTCGCTCGCATGCCTCTTTAATGCGCGCCCTGCAGCTAATGCATAATGGCCCCCTGAACCAATCGCTAAAATACCATCATCTGGTTCTATTACTTCTCCTGTACCTGAAACAAGAAGTAAAGTCGTTTCATCCATAACGATCAGCATCGCTTCCAATTGACGCAACATTTTGTCACCACGCCATTGCTTTGCCATTTCAACAGCAGCTCGTTGTAGATTCCCGTTATACTCTTCTAATTTCCCTTCAAACATTTCAAAAAGAGTAAATGCATCTGCAACGGATCCCGCAAAGCCTGCTAACACTTTCCCTTGAAATAATTTTCGAACTTTGCGAGCTGTATGCTTCATTACAACGGCATTCCCAAATGTCACCTGTCCATCACCAGCCATGGCACACTTTCCATTATGATGAATTGCAAATATCGTTGTAGCATGGAAATTTCCCATAGAAAAAACTCCTTTTATATGTTTTTCTCGCTTTAAAAGCAATTTATGCTCGTGGGTGATGCTTCATGTAAACAGAACGTAACCTTTCTTTCGAAACATGCGTATAAATTTGTGTCGTTGATAAATTTTCATGACCTAATAGTTCTTGTACCGCGCGCAAATCCGAACCTTCATCAAGCATATGTGTCGCAAATGTATGCCGCAGCATATGTGGACTAATTCGCATCGTAAGAGAAGTCTTCTTTATTAGCTCATTTAAAATATAGCGCACACCTCGATCTGTTAACGGGGCCCCCTTCGCATTTAAAAACACCATTTGAGAGTATTCCTCTGTTTTTTTAGCTAATTGTTTTCTCCCGTTTTCTATATAAGTAATTAAAGCATCTTGTGCATAACTTCCGAACGGAATATATCTTTGTTTTTTCCCTTTTCCCATCACCAAAATTGTTCCCACTGAGAAATCAATATCTGTAAGCTTTAAAGTTACACATTCACTCACGCGAATTCCCGTTGCATACATAAGTTCTAATAACGCTTGATTTCTTTGCCCTAGCGGGGTCTTCGTATCAGAAACTTCAAACAATTTCTCCAGCTCTTCAGCGTATAAAAATTTTGGGATTGACCATTCTTTTTTTGGGAGTGACGCAAGTGCAAACGGATTATCTTCTCGGTATCCTTCACGCATCAAAAAACGATATAAACTTCGTAAGCTTGATACTTTCCTTGCGACAGATTTACGGGCTAATTTTTCATCATGCAATGTTGTTAAATATAACCGAACATCGACGTATGTAACATCTAAAAAAGAGGATATACCTTCTCGTTCCATAAATTGCACAAAATGTTCTAAATCGTTTTGATAACTTGCAATTGTATATTTTGAATAATTTCTTTCAATTTGTAAATATCCAACGAATAATTGTAACAATTTCTTCACATTCACATAAATCACCCCAATAAAGGCTACTAAATCGTATCACAACTCAGTAGCCTTTGCAAGAAATTTAACTAAATATTTACAAAATTTTGAATTGTTTCTAAAGCACGTGTTGCGTATGCTTCATTGCGCTCTTGTTTCTTTTTAATTTTCTTTTCTAGCGGTGCAAATAAACCGAAGTTGGCATTCATTGGTTGGAAATTTTTCGCGTTTGTCGAAGTAATGTAATTTGCCATACTTCCCATTGCCGTCACAGATGGTAATACAACAGGTTCTTCTCCTTTAAGAAGACGAGCTGCATTAATACCAGCTAATAAACCTGAAGCTGCAGACTCTACGTATCCCTCTACCCCAGTCATTTGACCAGCAAAGAATAAATCATCACGATGTTTATATTGATACGTTGGACGAAGTAACTTTGGCGAATTAATAAATGTATTGCGATGCATAACGCCATAACGTACAATTTCTGCGTTTTCAAGACCTGGAATTAACTGTAATACCTCTTTTTGCGGTCCCCATTTTAAATGCGTTTGAAAACCTACGATATTATATAGTGTTCCCGCTGCATCATCTTGACGTAATTGAACAACCGCATATGGTGTTTTACCTGTCTTTGGATCTTCTAATCCAACCGGTTTCATCGGTCCGAATAATAATGTTTGTCTTCCTCTTGCTGCCATTACTTCAACTGGCATACATCCTTCAAAGAAAATTTCTTTTTCAAACTCTTTTAATGGTACTGTCTCAGCGGCTATTAACGCATCATAGAAACGGTTGAATTCATCTTCTGTCATTGGACAGTTTAAATACGCCGCTTCTCCTTTATCATATCGAGATTTTAAATATACTTTATTCATATCAATGCTGTCTTTTTCTATAATTGGTGCAGCTGCATCATAGAAATAGAAATACTCTTCACCCGTCAACTCTTTTAATTGCGCTGCAAGAGCTGGAGAGGTAAGTGGACCTGTCGCAATAACTGTTGGCCCTTCTGGTATTTCTGTAATCTCTTCATTCATTACAGTTACGTTTGGGTGATTCTTCACATATTCTGTTACCTTTGCTGCAAACTCGTGACGGTCTACAGCTAATGCTCCCCCTGCTGGTACAGAACATTCATCCGCTGCGCGAATAATGACAGAATCCATTCGACGCATTTCCTCTTTAATAACTCCCACTGCGTTTGTTAATGTATTCGCACGAAGTGAATTACTACATACTAATTCAGCGAATTTGTCTGTATGGTGAGCTGGCGTTTGCTTTACAGGTCTCATTTCATATAAATGGACTTGGATACCACGTTTTGCAATTTGATAAGCTGCTTCACTTCCCGCAAGACCCGCTCCAATGACCTTTACCACTTGTGTTGTCATATCTATATCACCTTTCCTTTTCTTTCCCGAAAAAAATGTGAGCAGTTACGCTCACATTTGTTGTTCTTCTTCATAATCACACGAAATACATTGTACCTGAACGCCTTTTTTCAACTTTTTCTCTATAAGCATTCCTTCACATTTTGGACATTTACGACCAATTGGCTTATCCCAGGATACAAAGTCACATTCTGGATATGTACTACACCCATAGAAAAGTCGTTTCTTATTATTGCTTCGACGTTCAATAATTTGTCCTTTTTCACATTTCGGACAAGTTACACCGATTTCTTTTACAATCGGCTTTGTATTACGACAATCTGGAAAATTCGAACAAGCCATAAACTTCCCATATCTACCCATTTTAAAAACCATTGGGTGACCACATAATTCACAGTCTTCCCCAGCTGGTTCGTCTTTAATCTCTATTTCACGCATTTCCTTCTCCGCTTTCTCTAAACGCGGCGCAAATTCTGTATAGAAATCATCGACAATTGTTACCCAATTTGCTTTTCCTTCTTCTATTTCATCGAGATTTTGCTCCATATTGGCAGTGAATTCGATATTAATAATTTCTGGAAAAAACTCTAACATAAGTTCAGTTACAATTTCACCTAGTTCAGTAGGAACAAATCGCTTATTGTCTAGTGCAACATATCCGCGCTTTTGAATCGTTTCAAGCGTTGGCACATACGTTGATGGTCTTCCAATTCCAAGTTCCTCAAGTGTGCGAACGAGCCGCGCTTCTGTATAACGCGGTGGCGGCTGTGTAAAATGTTGCTTCGGTTCTACATCTTTTGAGAATACCGTTTCTCCCACTTCTAAAGGTGGCAACATCTTATCTTTTTCTTCCGCACCATCATCTTTTGATTCCACATACACTTTCATAAAACCTGGGAATTTCACTACAGATCCACTCGCCCGGAACTGAACATCATTATTAATGAGCTTTGCTGTAACAGTATCCATTATAGCAGATGCCATTTGACTTGCAACAAATCGCTCCCAAATTAATTTATACAAACGATACTGATCTCGGCTTAGAAAACTTTTCAATTCATCCGGTTTTCTCATTACAGAAGTTGGACGAATTGCTTCATGCGCATCTTGTGCATTCGCTTTTTTTGTTTCCTTTTTCTTCCCTGTTCCTATGTATTCTGAACCAAATGCATCAGCGATGTAAGAACGAGCTTCTTCTTGCGCAGTTTCAGAGATACGTGTTGAATCTGTTCTCATATACGTGATGAGACCTACGGTTCCTTGCTTTCCAATGTCTATTCCTTCATATAGTTGCTGTGCAAGCATCATTGTTTTCTTCGCACGCATATTTAACTTGCGTGCCGCTTCTTGCTGTAATGAAGATGTTGTAAACGGTAAAGCTGGATTACGTTTTCGTTCTTTCTTTGTTACATCTTCAACTGAAAACGCATTATCTTTTATTTTTTCAATTATATCTTTTACTTGCGCTTCATTCGTCAGTTGAACTTTTTCACCATTTACACCGTAAAAAGCTGCTTCAAATGTTTCTTTCCCTTTGACAAATTCTGTTTTAATTGTCCAGAACTCTTCAGGAACGAAGTTTTGAATTTCTCGTTCACGCTCAATGATTAAGCGAACCGCTACAGATTGTACGCGCCCTGCACTTAATCCTTTTTTCACTTTCTTCCATAATAAAGGACTAATATTATAGCCAACAAGACGATCTAGTATCCGTCTCGCCTGCTGTGCATCTACTAAATCCATATTGATCGCACGAGGATGTTTAAAGGACTCTTTTATTGCATCTTTCGTAATTTCATTAAACACAACTCGGCAGTCGGACTCAACGTCAACATTTAACGTGTTCGCTAAATGCCAAGCAATCGCTTCTCCCTCGCGATCTGGATCGGCTGCGAGATAAACTTTCTTTGCTTTTTTTGCCGCTGATTTTAACTCTTTTAAAACAGGACCCTTACCACGAATGGTAATATACTTTGGAGTAAAGTTATTTTTTACCTCTATCCCCATTTGACTTTTAGGTAAATCGCGTACATGTCCCATAGACGCGACAACTTTGTATTTTTTTCCTAAATATTTTTCAATGGTCTTCGCCTTAGAAGGCGACTCCACGATTACAAGGTAATCTGACATGCTAGTGCCTCCTTAAGAGGTGGATTCAAGTCTTCATTAATCTTATTGATTTCTCTTGTTTTTGTCAATCAAGAATGAGTATACCATACAGTGCCAATCTATCATTTGTCAATAATTGTTTAATAAAAACATAAAAATATACGGTTAATTTACAAATTCTTCGAGTATATCTTTTGCGTTTTGAACAAGTTTTGCCCCTTGCTGAATTAATTGATTTGTTCCACATGCACTCTCTACAAATATAGGGCCTGGCAGTGCAAATACCTCTCTATTTTGCTCTAAAGCAAAGTCGGCAGTAATAAGTGAGCCACTTCTTGCTTTCGCTTCTATAACTAAAATTCCTTTACAAAGCCCACTTATAATGCGATTTCTTTTAGGAAAATACCATTTTTTCGGCGGATAATGCGGCGGATATTCGGTTAATAGCAACATTTGTTTTTTCCATATTGCATACAAACGATCATTTTCTTTCGGATACATATACTGTAATCCATGTCCTAACACCGCAATAGTCGCTCCTTCTTGCTCCACTGCAATTCTATGAGCCATAGTATCAATTCCGCTTGCAAATCCGCTCACTATTAACCATCCTTTATTTATCAGTGGTTGTAAAATAGATTGTATGCTTTCTCTCGAATATAAAGACGGCTTTCTTGTCCCAACTACTGCGAACGTATTGATGTTCTTTAAATACCCTCTTTGTCCTTTCCCATACAAAACGAAAGGAGGATCTGGTATTTCTCTTAATAAACGAGGATAATCTTCATCCCATATCGTGACATAAAATGTTTGATTTTTTTCTAAATGCTGCATACATTGCGGAGGTGTTGATGTTTGAAGAAAATTTACAAGTTCAAATGATAGCTTTGGGGATAATCCTGTATACTGTTCAAATTGTTCCGAACTAAAATTATAAACATCTATTAACTGTGGATCCATATGAAGTAATTTTTTTAATACTTTCCAATGGTCTGCTAAAAAATAGTGTAAATGGAGTAATCGTTCTCGCTTCACAAACATTCTCCTTACCCATAATTTTTATTATGTAAACAAAAAATAGGTAAAAAGACACCCTCAATTAGAAGGTGCCTTTCAAAAAGATTAGTAGTTTTTACAAGTTTCAAATAATCCCTTTTCTTTCAAAACAGAGATTAATGTTTCACCCATTACAGCTGGCGTTTCAGCAACTTTAATACCGCATGCTTCCATTGTTTTAATTTTTTCAGCAGCTGTTCCTTTACCGCCAGAAATGATCGCACCAGCATGGCCCATACGCTTACCTGCTGGCGCTGTTTGACCGCCAATGAAACCAACAACAGGTTTTGTCATATTTGCTTTTACCCATTCAGCAGCTTCTTCTTCTGCTGTTCCGCCGATTTCACCAATCATAATAACCGCATGTGTTTCCTCATCTTCATTAAATGCTTTTAATGCATCGATAAAGTCAGTACCATTAACAGGGTCTCCCCCAATACCTACAGCAGTTGATTGACCAATTCCTGCTTGCGTTAATTGATGCACAGCCTCATATGTTAATGTACCAGAGCGAGACACGATACCTACATGACCTTTTTTATGAATATATCCTGGCATAATACCAATCTTACACTCATCTGGCGTAATAATACCAGGACAGTTCGGTCCAAGTAAACGCGTATGTTTACCTGCCATATATTTCTTAACTTTTACCATATCTAATACAGGAATTCCTTCTGTAATACATACAACTAAATCAAGTTCTGCATCAACAGCTTCCATAATTGCATCCGCCGCAAAAGCAGGTGGAACGTATATAACAGAAGCATTCGCACCAGTTGCTTTCACTGCATCTTCTACTGTATGAAATACAGGTACACCTTCGATTTCTGTTCCACCTTTACCAGGTGTAACACCGCCGACAATTTTTGTACCATATTCAATCATTTGTTTTGTATGAAATATACCTTGAGAACCAGTAATACCTTGAACAATAACTTTTGTATCTTTATTAACTAATACGCTCATTTTTCTCCCCCGCTTTCTATTAGCCCACTAGTGAAACAATTTTTTGCGCACCGTCTGCCATAGATTCTGCTGCAACAATATTTAAACCAGATTCATTTAAAATTTTCTTACCTAATTCTACATTTGTACCTTCCAGACGAACAACAAGTGGTAATTCTAATCCTACTTGTTTTGTTGCTTCAACAACGCCTTCTGCGATTACATCACATTTCATAATGCCACCAAAAATATTAACAAAAATACCTTTTACGTTTTTGTCAGAAAGGATAATTTTGAATGCTTCTGTAACTTTTTCAGCTGTAGCGCCACCACCAACATCTAAGAAGTTAGCTGGATCACCATGATAATGCTTAATAATATCCATTGTGGCCATCGCTAAACCAGCACCGTTAACCATACAACCGATATTTCCATCTAAAGGAATATAGTTTAAATCATATTTAGAAGCTTCAATTTCTTTTGGATCTTCTTCATCAAGATCACGGAGCTCTAAAATGTCTTTGTGACGATATAATGCATTCGAATCAAAATTTAATTTCGCATCTAGTGCCATAACTTTACCGTCGCCTGTTGTAACAAGTGGGTTGATTTCCGCAATAGAGCAGTCTTTTTCGATAAATACGCGATATAAGCCCATCATAAACTTCACAGCTTGTCCAACAAGCTCTTTTGGGATATTGATATGAAATGCGATTCGGCGCGCTTGGAAGCCTTGTAAACCTACTGCCGGATCGATATATTCTTTAAAGATTTTTTCTGGTGTTTTTTCTGCTACTTCTTCGATTTCTGTTCCACCTTCTTCAGAAGCCATTAAAACAACTTGAGAAGTTGCACGATCTAACACAAGACCTACATAATATTCTTTTTTAATGTCGCATCCTTCCTCGATAAGTAAGCGTTTTACTTCCTTACCTTCAGGACCTGTTTGATGTGTAACAAGCGTACTACCTAAAATATTTTCCGCATATGTACGAACTTCTTCTAAATTTTTTGCAACTTTTACACCGCCGGCTTTGCCGCGTCCACCAGCGTGAATTTGCGCTTTTACTACACATACGTCTGTGCCTAATTCTTTCGCAGCTTCTACAGCTTCTTCTACTGTAAATGCAACCTTCCCGTTCGGAACGCTAACCCCATAGCTTCTAAGGATCGCCTTACCTTGGTACTCATGGATATTCATGGTCCCATCCTCCCCTGTTTTCCTGTTTTACTCAAAAAATTTTTTAATGTTTAAAAAACATTACATTGCCATTGTATAAAATGATTGCCACCATGTCTACAATAAAGTGTCAGAAAACTGAAATCGCTTTATTCTTTTTGGAAAATAGTAATGTTCATATACGAAAATAAAAAAATAAGCTGTAGATTCACAGCTTATTTTTTATCATGTCTTTAATGGGAGCAAAGGTTTTGCGGTGCTCTTCTAGCACTCCGTATGTCTCGATTGCTTCTAAATGTTGTTTCGTACCATAACCCATATGTTTTTCAAAACCATACTCAGGATATGTTTTGCCCAGCTCTTTCATCATTCGGTCACGAGTAACCTTGGCGATAATGGAGGCTGCAGAAATAGAAATACTTTTCGCGTCTCCTTTCACAATCGATGTTTGAGGAATCGATGTCGGTAGTTTCATTGCATCGATTAATAAATGCTCTGGTGCATAAGATAAATTGGCAACCGCATCTAACATCGCTCGTTTCGTCGCTTGATAAATATTCAGTTCATCAATCACTTGAGGCGAGACAATCCCAACGCCAATTGCAATAGCTTTCTCTCTAATCTCATCATAAAACAGCTCACGCTTTGCTTCACTGAGCTTTTTCGAGTCATTTAGCCCTGGTATATAGAATTCCTCTGGAAGAATGACAGCAGCCGTTACAACAGGTCCAGCTAAGGGGCCTCTTCCAACTTCATCTATGCCAGCAATATAGGAAATCCCCTGCTTGCGTAATGCATTTTCATATTTAGACATTTCTAGAAATTGTTCTTTCTCTTCTTGCATTTTCTTCTTCTGTTTTCGCCATTTGGAGATTAAATTTTGAATTCCTTTTCGCTCATCTTTCAATAATATTTGAAAGCGCTCATCCTCTTCCGTTCCAATTTCTTGCAATAATTCACTTGCTTCTTTAATTGTCCATTTGCCCATGATCTGTCCCCCTTTTTGAAACACTCAAAAAAAGACGTACAACCGCACGTCTTCTTATGCTTCTTCTGCAAATTCCTCCGGTGATTCAAATGTCATTCTTCCCAGTTTACCACCGCGCAGTTCACGAAGAATAAGCTCTGAAGTCTTATCATAATCAATAAGTCCGCCACCCATTAAACAGCCTCTATTTTTTCCAATTGCATCAAATAGTTCAACAATGTCTTCTGGAATATCTTCTAATTTATAACGCTCTTTTAAACGTTCTGGATAATGTTTCTCCATAAAACGAAGAGCATAGACTGCGACGTCTTGTAAGTTTAAAATGGAATCTTTAATGGCACCAGTCGTTGCAAGACGAAGGCCAACTAATTCATCTTCAAATTTCGGCCATAAAATTCCTGGCGTATCTAACAACTCCATTTCTTTACCAACTTTAATCCATTGCTGCGCTGTTGTTACCCCTGGACGGTCGCCAGTTTTTGCAATATTTTTCTTCGCTAATTTATTAATGAGTGTCGATTTACCGACATTCGGGATACCAACAATCAATGCACGGATTGCTCTTGGTTTAATTCCTTTCGCAATCATTTTATCAAACTTTTCCTTGACAAGTTCTTTACATGCAGCTGTAATCTCTTTCATACCTTGTCCAGCTTGAGCGTTGATTGAAATTGCCTTATGACCTTTTTCTTCAAAATATGTAATCCATTGTTTAGTGAGACGATCATCCGCCATATCTGCTTTATTTAAAACAACTAACCTTGGTTTATGTGTAATGATTTCATCAATCATTGGGTTTCGAGAAGATAAAGGTAAACGTGCATCTACTAATTCAATTACAACATCGATTAACTTTAACTTTTCTGTTACTTGGCGTCTAGCTTTTGCCATATGCCCTGGAAACCATTGAATTGCCATGTTGCCACCTTCTTTTTTGTTTATTTCACAATACGTGCATCTTTTAACGGCCAGTATAATACATTTGCTTTTCCAATTACTTGATCCATTTTAATTGTACCGATGCTACGACTATCTTTACTGAAACGACGATTATCACCTAATACAAATAGTTGACCTTCTGGAACAGTTTTCTTACCTGTAATTTCTTCAAGTTTGAAATCATATGTAAGCGGCGCATCAGCAAGTTGTTTTTTCTGTTTCTCTAAGTACGGTTCCTCATAAGGTTTTCCGTTTACATATAGTGTATCATTGCGATATTCGATTTCATCACCCGGTAAGCCAATAACACGTTTAATATAATCCTTATCCTCCGTTGCTCGGAATACAATAATATCAAAACGCTTCGGTTCACCGATGTGATATCCAATTTTATTCACAATCATTCGATCCCGATCATGAAGTGTTGGTGACATCGAAACACCGTCTACGAGAATTGGCGCAAAGAAAAACTGCTTAATAACGCCCGCTAATACAACAGCAATCAAAATTGCTTTGATCCATTCCCAAAGCGAACTTTTTTCCTTTTTCATCTATAACCCCTCCACAATTCTATAAGCTGCTCGCATTATATCAAAATCTATATAGATTGGAAAAAGGGAGCTTGTGCATTTACAAGCTCCCATACATGTCTTATCGAATTTCTTTAATACGTGCTGCTTTACCGCGAAGGTTACGTAAGTAGTATAACTTAGCACGACGTACTTTACCACGACGAAGTACTTCGATTTTCGCGATTCTTGGTGTGTGAATTGGGAATGTACGTTCAACACCTACACCGTAAGAAACTTTACGAACTGTGAACGTTTCACTAATTCCGCCACCACGACGTTTAATTACAACACCTTCAAAAATCTGAATTCTCTCACGAGTACCTTCAACTACTTTTACGTGTACACGTAAAGTGTCACCAGGACGGAATGAAGGTAAATCAGTTTTTAATTGGCTTTTTGTAATTTCTGCAATTAATTGTTGCATATTCAATTCTCTCCTTTAAACAGATGCTCTTATAAAGTCATTCATAAATTACAGCGGAACATCGTTAATATAGCTACTGCCTTCAGTAGCACAAATGTTATGATAGCATATTGCTAGGCCTGTTGCAATAGAAAATATATGAAGTTTTTATTGTTCTTCTTTTATTTGCTCAAGCCATATTTCTTCTTGTTTTGTTAGCTCGCGCCCTTCCAGTAAATCCGGTCTACGCGTATACGTACGACGCAACGATTCCTTATGGCGCCATTCATCAATTTTTTTATGGTTTCCTGACATAAGTACATCCGGCACCTTCATCCCGCGAAAGTCAGCCGGACGCGTATAATGTGGATGTTCTAGTAATCCCGTACTAAAAGAATCTTCTACTTGTGAGTTTTGATTTCCTAATACTCCTGGTAAAAGACGTACAACGCTATCTGTTATGACCATTGACGCTAATTCTCCGCCAGTTAATACGTAGTCACCAATGGAAATTTCATCCGTTACTAGATGCTCACGAATGCGCTCATCGTACCCTTCATAATGACCACATACGAAGATCACATGCTCTTCCTTAGCTAATTCTTCAGCTTTTTTTTGTGTGAACCTTTCCCCTTGTGGGCACATTAATACAATTCTTGGCTTTTGTGTCGTTTCTTTTGTTAAATCTTCTACTGCATCAAATATAGGCTGGGGCGTTAATACCATACCAGCGCCCCCACCGTACGGATAATCATCTACACTATTATGCTTATTTGTTGTATAATCACGAAAATTTACGACCCGAAGTTCAACCGCTTCTTTTTCTTGCGCTTTCTTTAAAATGGAAGACCCAAATACACCGGTGAACATCTCTGGAAATAGTGTTAAAATGTCAATTTTCATCATAGCAATCCTTCCATTACATGAATGGTCACTTGTTTTTGTTCCACATTAACCTGCAATACAATATCATCAATGTATGGAATTAACAAATCTTGTCCTTTTGGACGCTTAATTACCCAAACATCATTCGCACCAGGAGATAAAATTTCCGTAATCGTCCCTAACTCTTCACCATTTTCCGTTACAACTTTGCAACCGATCACTTCATGGTAGTAATATTCACCTTCTGCTAGCTCACCCAATTGCTCTTCTGGTACTTTTAACAGGGAACCTTTAAATTTCTCAACCTCATTTACATTGCTATACCCTTCAAATGTTAATAGGTCAAACGTTTTATGTTGACGATGAGATGTAACCTTTACCGGAAGAGGTTCAGTCCCTTTCTCTCCCCATATGTACAATGTATTCCCAACTTTATATCGCTCTTCTGGGAAATCGGTGCGAGAGATGACGCGAACCTCTCCTCTCACACCATGGGTATTTACAATTTTTCCTACATTAAACCATTTTGTCATAAACAGTATGTCACCTCTGGCTTCTATATAAATTCAGCATCTCCATTTTATATACGGAGCATACAAATTCTCTTTACATGTTAAAAAAGGGAGAGGAAATCACTCCTCGCCCTTTTTATGCTTATTTAATTTCCAGTGTTACTTTTTCATGATTATGATGTCCCACTGAATACAAGAGAGTTCGAATTGCTTTGGCAACTCGCCCTTGCTTGCCAATGACTTTTCCAACATCCTCAGGATGTACTGTTAATCGATACTTTATCTCTCCGCTGTGGAATTCCTGCATAACCTTTACATCTTCAGGATGATCTACAAGAGGCTTGACAATCGTTTCGATTAACCTTTCCATAGTCATGACCTCAATTACTTACCTTGTTTAGATAAGTGGAATTTCTCCATGATACCTTGGCTAGAGAAAAGATTGCGAACTGTATCAGATGGCTTCGCACCATTTCCTAACCATTTTAATGCTGCTTCTTCATCGATTTTTACTTCAGCTGGTTGAGCAACTGGATTGTAAGTACCGATTTCCTCGATGAAACGTCCGTCACGAGGAGAACGAGAATCTGCAACAACTACACGATAGAAAGGAGACTTCTTAGCTCCCATACGTTTTAAACGAATTTTAACTGCCATTTATAAAGCACCTCCGAATTTATTTCACACAGATAATTATATTAGCAAAAAGACTATTGCTTTGTAAAGTATTTTTTCTTAACAGAGCTATCTTTTTTCTCTTACATAAATGGAAACTTCAATCCACCTAGTCCTTTTTTCTTCCCTTTTTGCATGCCTGTCAGCGTCTTCATCATTTTTTTCATGTCTTCAAACTGTTTGAGGAGACGATTAATTTCTTGTACAGTTGTACCACTGCCTTTGGCGATACGTTTTTTTCGACTAGCATTGATTATTTCCGGTTGTTCTCGCTCTAGTTTTGTCATAGAACGAATAATTGCTTCAATATGCCCAATTTGCTTGTCATCAACTTTTGCATTTTTGAGCCCTTTTATTTTATTCGCACCAGGAAGCATTCCTAATAACTCATCAAGCGGTCCAAGTTGACGCACTTGTCCAAGTTGTTCCAGGAAATCATCCAGTGTAAACGAGAGCGTACGCATTTTTTGCTCAAGCTCTTTTGCCTTTTCTTCATCAACTGTAGCTTGCGCCTTTTCAATTAATGTCAAAACGTCACCCATCCCTAAAATACGAGAGGCCATACGTTCTGGATGAAACGGTTCAATGGCATCTAGCTTTTCGCCCATACCTGCAAATTTAATTGGTGTATTCGTTACCGCTTTAATAGATAGCGCTGCACCACCGCGCGTATCACCATCTAGTTTCGTCAACACAACACCAGTTAAACCTAACTGTTCATGGAAGCTTTTCGCAACATTTACCGCATCTTGTCCTGTCATTGCATCTACAACAAGGAAAATTTCATCAGGATTCGCAACTTCTTTAACTTTTGCTAATTCATCCATGAGTTCTTCATCAATATGCAGACGACCTGCCGTATCAATTAAAACATAATCATGATGTTCTTCTTTCGCCTTAGCAATCGCTTGTTTTGCGATTTCTACTGGACTCACTTGATCCCCTAGCGAGAATACAGGCATGTCCAATTGTTTTCCTAATGTTTCAAGCTGTTTAATCGCTGCTGGACGATAAATATCTGCCGCAACAAGCATTGGTTTACGATTATGCTTTTTTCGAAGCAAATTCGCAAGTTTCCCTGTTGTTGTTGTTTTCCCTGCACCTTGTAAACCGACCATCATAATGACAGTAGGTGGCTTATTTGCGACAGCAATTTTACTTTGCTCTCCACCCATAAGCCCTGTCAGTTCTTCCTGTACTACCTTAATGACTTGTTGGCCAGGTGTTAAACTTTTCATTACATCTTGTCCGACAGCACGCTCAGACACACGCTTTACAAAATCTTTTACAACCTTAAAGTTAACATCTGCTTCTAAAAGAGCTAGACGAACTTCTCTCATCATTTCTTTCACATCGGCTTCGGAAACTTTTCCTTTGCCGCGGATTTTTTGCATCGTCTGTTGAAGTCGGTCGGCTAATCCTTCAAATGCCATATTGCCGCCCTCCTAATCTAGTTTTTCGATATCTTCAACAACTTGTTTCATCTTGTCATTCACATGCTCTTCTTCATTGATAAGCTGTTTTAGCTCTGCAACAAGTTGCTGCCTTGCTTGAAATTTATGAAGTAGCATTAATTTCTCTTCATATTCTTCAAGCATCGCCTCAGTCCGTTTAATATTATCATACACGGCTTGGCGACTTACATCAAATTCTTCCGCAATTTCACCAAGAGATAAATCGTCTAAATAATAAAGCGACATATAACTTCTTTGTTTTTGCGTTAACAACGATTGATAAAAATCAAACAAGTAATTCATTCTCGTTGTTTTTTCGAGCATGTTGGATCATCCTTTGTTAAGTGATTTCCCTTTACATGAATTAGTTTACATGCACTCTAAAATAGTGTCAAGTTTTTTTCTTAACATCTCTATATTTTTATAAAAAAGAAGCGGAAATACCGCTTCTTTTCGCCTACGCTTCGTCTTTTTCTACTAAATTTGCAAATAATCCGTATACATATTGTTCTGGTTGAAATTGCTGTAAATCATCCATTTGTTCTCCAAGTCCAACAAATTTAACCGGAACGTCCATTTCATTGCGAATTGCTAATACAATACCACCTTTAGCCGTTCCATCCAATTTTGTTAAAACGATACCTGTGACATTTGTTGCCTCGCGGAATGTTTTCGCTTGGCTTAAACCATTTTGTCCAGTTGTTGCATCAATTACTAATAATACTTCATGAGGAGCTCCTGGTATTTCACGTTCAATAACACGTTTTACCTTTTCTAACTCTTTCATTAAGTTGACTTTATTTTGCAAACGTCCTGCTGTATCGCATAATAATACATCTACTTTACGCGCTTTCGCTGCTTGTACAGCATCATACATAACAGCCGCTGGATCTGAACCTGATCCTTGTTTAATGACTTCCACACCAACGCGATTGCCCCATACTTCTAACTGCTCAATCGCTCCAGCACGGAATGTATCCCCCGCCGCTAATAAAACAGACTTTCCTTCTGACTTAAACTTATGGGCCATCTTTCCAATTGTTGTTGTTTTCCCTACTCCATTCACACCTACAAATAAAATAACTGTTAATTGATCTTGCTGCATATTGATTTCATTACTAAATCCTTCTTCACCTTTATAAATATCGATCAATTTTTCAGAAATAACAGCTTGTACTTCTTTCGGATCTTGAATGTTACGACGTTTCACTTCATCTTTCAGCTGATCAATCAATTCCATTACTGTTGTAACTCCAACATCAGCGCTGATTAAAATCTCTTCTAACTCTTCAAAGAAGTCCTCATCCACTTTACGATAGCGGTACACTAAATCATTTACTTTGTCAGCAAATGAATTCCTTGTTTTTTCTAATCCCTGTTTAAACTTCTCTGTCACAGTATCTGTTTGTTTTGAAATCTTCTCTTTTAACTTTTTAAAAAAACTCATTCTTCCCATCCTTTCTATTTACTTGCTGCAAGTTTTTCTCCATCATCTAAACGAACAGAAACAAGCTTCGATACACCTGATTCTTGCATCGTTACACCATATAAAACATCTGACTCTTCCATTGTACCTTTTCGGTGCGTAATGACAATAAACTGCGTTTCATCGCTAAATTTTTTCAAATACTGTGCGAAACGAGCCACATTTGCTTCATCAAGAGCCGCTTCCACCTCATCTAATACGCAGAAAGGAACTGGACGTACCTTTAAAATACCAAAAAGCAAGGCAATAGCAGTTAGCGCACGTTCTCCGCCCGATAACAGCCCTAAATTTTGCAATTTCTTACCTGGAGGCTGCGCAACAATGTCAATCCCTGTATTTAATAAATCTTGTGGATTGGTCATCACTAAATCTGCTCTTCCTCCACCAAACAATTCACGGAATACAGCTTGAAATTCCGTGCGAATAGATTGGAATGTAGTAGAAAAACGTTTTTTCATCTCTTCATCCATCTCTGTAATCACTTGGTGTAATGTCTCTTTCGCTTCTTCTAGGTCATCTCGCTGTTCTAATAAGAATGTATGACGCTCTGCTACACGCTCATATTCATCAATGGCACCTAAGTTTACAGTTCCAAGCTCTTCTATTGATAACTTAATTAATTTGACTTTTTTACGAGCTTCTTCCGCAGGCATTGTCATTGTATATTTTAATTTTGCTGCCTCAAATGAAATCGTATATGTTTCACGCAAATGCTGCAATCTATTCTCTAATTCTACATCGAGTCGGTTAATCTTAACTTCTTGCTCTCTTATCATTTCCAAAATATATTTATGTTTGCCCTGCGCATCTTTCACATCGCGTTCCAATCGCTCTACTCGCGTTTGAAATTCCACTCTTTGTTCACGTCGCGAACGTATTAATTCTGTTGTCTGGTTTCGATCGTATGTTTTCTTTTCAATCATACTTGCAATTTGTTCTTCACCGCTCGAATTTGATGTCATTTCTTGCTTTAAGAACGATAAATCTTCTTTCGTTTTAACAAGGGTACGCTCCGCTTCATCTTTCTCTTTTGTTAAGCGTTCCACTTTTTCCTTTTGGTTAGATAGGCGCTGTTGTTTTTCAGCAGCTTGTACTTTTAACTCAGTGATTTCTCCCTGCACCTTTTCTTTCGAAGAGTGCTGTTCACTTTTCTGTTTTGTTAAAGTTATAATTTCTGTATCTAGTGTGTGAATCTCTTTCTGAAGGTTCGCTAAAATCTCTTCTAGCTCCTCCTTGCGTCCTTGCATTTTCACTTGATCTTGCATAAAGCCTTCAATCTCTAAATCATAGATTGATAAGCGGTCATTAATTCGATGCTCTTCTAACGCAAGTTGATTCGCTTCTTCTTTTAATTTCTGTTCGATGACACGTTCAGCTTCTATGGTTTGACGCAATTCTTTCACTTTTTCTTCTTTCTCTTGAATTTCTTGCTTCAATGCTTTCACAAAGTTTTCTAATTTAATTGTTTTTTCTTCCATGTCAGCAAGTTTCTCATTCCACTCTTCTAATTCACGCTGACGTCCTAATAAAGAGGATTTCGCTTGCTTCACGGCGCCACCAGTCATTGAACCGCCCGGGTTCACAACATCGCCTTCAATCGTTACAATACGGTAGCGGTATTGCAATTGTTTCGCCAATTCGTTTGCTCCCCGTAAGTCTTTTGCAACAACAACTGTACCTAATAAATTTGAAACGATATTTTCGTATTTATGATCGTACTGCACAAGCTCTGCTGCAACACCAACAAAAGCAGGATGTTGATTGATTATACGCAACTGATCAACTGATAAAGCTCTTCTCTTAATGACTGCTTGAGGTAAAAATGTCGCACGCCCGTGTCTATTTTGTTTTAAAAAGGTAATTGCCTTACGAGCATGCTCTTCTGTTTGAACAACAATATGCTGCATTGCGGCACCAAGTGCAATCTCCAGTGCCACTTCATACTCCTTCGGTACTGTAAGAAGCTCTGCTACCGCACCTTCAATCCCTTGAAGTGTATTGTCACGAGCTTTTAATACTTCACGCACACCTTGATAGAAACCAGAATAACCCTCTTGCATTTCTTCTAGCATTTCTTTTCTTGAACGTGCTTGCTGAACAAATTGATAGGCTTGATATAACTTTGATTCATTTTCACTATATTGCAATTTACATTTCCCTAGTGCAGCTTCTGTCTTATGTATATCCTGAACAATTTGAGCGACTTTCGCTTTTACTTGCTCATAATTTTCTACAATTTTCGCCTTTTTTGCTGTAATTTGCATACGCATTTGAACATATTTTTCATTTTCTTCATCAAGGCGCTGATTTTTAGAGATTTGTTGCTTAAATTGCTCTTCGATCATAGCAAGCTCATTACGATAACTTGCTTGCTTATTTAAAAGTTCAATGTAATCACCTTTTAAATTCTCAATCTGTTCCTCTAAATTCTCCTCATATGTTGAAAGAAGTTTTTCGTTTTCTTGTAACTTCTGTTCCAATTCTTTCACTTGTTTGGCAAAATTCATTAATTCTTCAGTACTTGCTTCAATTTCACCTTCATAACCATGCACTTTTTCATTTAATTCAATGATTAACTGTTCTAATTGCACGCAATGTGTTGTTGCATTTTGTTTTCTTTCCTTCAGCAATTCCCGTTGTCCCTCTAGCTTTTCTAATTCTTTACTAGAAAGGAGAAGAACTTCTTGCAAGGAATTGATAGATTCATCAATAGCTTGTAATTGTCCGCGTAACTCTTTAAGTTCCGTCTCATTTTTTTGCAAGTGACTTGCTACCTTCACTTCTTCAGCTTTATTATGTCCAAATTGTTGACGAAGTGCTTCCCATTTTTTATATAATTCTTCAATTTCATACACAATAAGAGCTACTTCAACTTTTTCTAACTCTTCCTTTTTCTCTAAATAATCTTTTGCAACGGAAGCTTGTCTTTCAAGTGGCTCTATTTGATTGCTTAATTCATGAATGATATCTTGAACTCGATTTAAATTATCTTGCGTTTCCGCTAATTTTCCTTCTGCTTTCTTTTTACGTAACTTATACTTTAGTACACCTGCTGCTTCTTCAAAAACACCGCGACGTTCTTCTGATTTACTACTTAAAATTTCTTCTACTTTCCCTTGGCTAATGATTGAAAATGCCTCTCGGCCCATACCAGAGTCCATAAACAAATCAATAATATCTTTCAACCTACAAGGCTGTTTATTAATGAAAAAATCGCTGTCGCCTGAACGGGAAACACGGCGTGTTACACATACTTCATTATACTCAATCGGTAAGCGCTGATCTTCATTATTTAAAGTTAATGTTACTTCTGCTACATTCACTGCTCTTCTCGTATCACTACCAGCAAAAATAATATCCTCCATTTTTGCACCGCGCAATGATTTGGCAGATTGCTCACCAAGTACCCAGCGAATTGCATCCGTAATATTACTTTTTCCGCTTCCATTCGGACCAACAACCGATGTTACACCCGGAACGAAATCTACAGCAACACGTTCCGCGAAGGATTTAAATCCAGCTATTTCTAATCTTTTTAAAAACACGAAAGGCCTTCCTCCTGTTCTCTGTTGTTACACAATATTTAATCAAATAAACTTATTTTATGCACAAACTTTCCTATTCACTTAACATAAAAAAGAAAGTTTCACTCTATGCATAAGGAATCCCCCTTTACATGAGGGGGATTCCTTATGATTGTTCTTTTAATTTTCTCAACGCTTCTGCAGCAGCTTGTTGTTCTGCTTCTTTTTTCGATTTGCCACTTCCAAGACCAAGGGCTACACTATTTAATGTAACGCGAGACACGAACTCTCGATTATGAGCAGGTCCTTTTTCTTGTAAGATTTGGTACTCTATATTGCCGCTACCATCACGTTGAATCAATTCCTGCAATTGACTCTTATAATCCATCACATGAGAAAAAGCACCTTCGTTAATTTTCGGATATACAATTTCTTTTAAAAATCCCCAAACTGTATCTAATCCTTGATCAAGATAAAGGGCACCAATAAACGCTTCAAAGACATCCGCTAATAAAGCTGGTCGTTCACGTCCGCCTGTCATTTCTTCTCCTTTTCCTAATAAGACGAGGCTACCGAATGATAGTTCATTGGCAAAACGCACAAGAGATGGCTCACAAACAATAGCTGCACGCAGCTTTGTTAACTCCCCTTCACTCATTGTCGGATATTTTTGAAACAGATACTGTGATACAGTTAACTCTAATACAGCATCGCCAAGAAACTCAAGGCGTTCATTATCTTCATGTGGCTTTTTTCGATGCTCATTCACATACGATGAATGCGTAAATGCTTGAATTAATAATTTTTCATTTGTAAATGTAATACCTAATTTTTGTTGAAACGCTCTAAAAGCTTCACGATATTTTGCTTCATATTTTTTTTCTCTATATTTACGGTACGGCATAGGTCCCTCCAGATATAAGCCGAGAAAGCCCCGCCAAAAAACGGGACTTCACTCAAACATTATAGATGACTCTCTATGTAAGTCACAGCATCGCCAACAGTAGCAATCTTTTCAGCATCTTCATCAGAAATTTCCATTTCAAACTCATCTTCTAATTGCATTACAAGTTCTACTACATCTAGGGAGTCTGCGCCTAAATCTTCTTTAAAGCTCGCAGCTGGTACTACCTCAGTTTCTTCTACACCTAAACGATCAACGATGATTTTTGTTACACGCTCTAAAACATCTGCCATTCCATTCACCTCCCCTCAAGTATTATATTAAATATTATCAAAAAAAACTAGGTAAAATCGATTCTTTCCTTATTTCTTTTCTTACATTACCATACCGCCATCAACATGTAGGGTTTGTCCTGTAATGTATTTGCTTTGATCAGTGGCGAAAAATGTTACAGCATTCGCAATATCTTGCGCTTCACCAAACTGAGCAGCAGGAATTAATCTTAACATTTCTTCTTTTACCTTTTCATCTAATACATCTGTCATATCAGTCGTAATAAATCCAGGAGCAATTGCATTTACTGTAATATTTCGGCTTGCTAACTCCTTAGCTGATGTCTTCGTCAGACCGATTACTCCAGCCTTTGCAGCTACATAGTTTGCTTGTCCTGGGTTTCCAGTCACGCCTACAACAGATGCAATATTAATAATGCGTCCATAACGTTGGCGCATCATGTAGCGAGATACAGCTTTTGTACATAGGAATACACCTTTTAGGTTTGTATTAATAACTGTATCCCATTCTTCTTCTTTCATACGCATTAACAAATTATCTCTTGTTACTCCAGCATTATTCACAAGAATATCGATTTGTCCAAACGTATCTACTGCCTGTTTTACCATATTTGTAACATCATCTGCAATCGCAACATCTGCTTTTACCGCAATTGCAAATGATCCTATTTTCTTGATTTCATCTACAACTTCATTCGCTTTTTGCTCATTTCCGGCATAGTTTACAATTACCTTCGCCCCTTGTTTTGCTAAATCGATTGCAATTGCACGACCGATTCCACGCGATGCACCTGTAACAAGTGCTACTTTCTCTTTTAACATCCGTTTTCTCCTCTCAAACTTGAAATGGTATCTTTTAATGTTTCTTCATCATAGACTGTATATACTTTCACAGATGAATCAATTGCTTTCATAAGACCAGCAAGTACTTTTCCAGGTCCAATCTCAATAAATGTATCTACACCTTGCTCAATCATGTATTCCATGGATGGGTACCATAACACAGGTGAATAAAGTTGTTCAATCAGCTTTTCTTGAATCTCTTCCCTGTTTGTCATACAGTCTGCTGTAACATTTGCAATAACGGGGATCTTTGTATCTTGAATTGCAATTTCATTTAACACACTTTTAAATTTTTCAGCTGCCGGCTTCATAAGAGAAGAATGAAACGGCCCGCTTACTCGAAGGGGGATCGCTCGCTTCGCTCCTTTTTCTTTTGCCTTTTGAGAAGCAAGCTCTACCCCTTGTTTTGTCCCAGAAATTACAATTTGCTTTACACTGTTCATATTGGCAATTTGCACCGCATGCCCCTCGTTTGTCACTTCTTCTGTAACTTGTTTCAGCATATTCGGATCAGCACCTAATATGGCTGCCATCGCGCCTTCTCCACCCGGAACAGCTTCTTCCATATATTCGCCACGTTTTCTCACAGCATAAACAGCATCTTCAAATGTTAATGCTTCAACTGCAACAAGCGCACTATATTCACCTAAACTATGTCCTGCTACATAATCAGGGGTAATATCGTATTCATTTAAGGCTGTTAAAATTGCAAAACTCGTTGTGAGTAATGCCGGCTGTGCATTTGTCGTTAATGTTAGTTTCTCCTGAGGCCCTTCAAAAATCACTTGTGAAAGAGGCTCATTTAAAACTTGATCCGCTTTTTGAAATACTTCTGCTACTTTTTTGTTATTTTCAGCTAACTGTTTTCCCATTCCTACTGCCTGTGAACCTTGGCCTGGAAAAAGAAATGCTAGTTTTCCCATTTCAAATCCTCCTCTTATCGGAGTGGCTCTTTCTCCATTACACTTGAAATTGTAGGAATAACTTCTTTCGCTACCATCTCTCTCGTTTGACGAATCGCACTAAATATAGATTGGTCATTAGAAGAACCGTGAGCCTTGATGACAGGCGCTTTTAATCCAAATAGCGCTGCTCCACCATACTCCGAATAATCCATTTTATCTTTTAACGTCATCAATTTCGGTTTCAATACTGCTGCTGCTAATTTACTTGTAAATGAACTCATCAATTGCTCTTTTAACATAGAGAATAATGCAAGTGCGGTTCCCTCTAATGACTTTAGTGCCACATTTCCTGTGAAACCGTCACATACAACAACATCCGCTACACCTTGCAATAAATCTCTTGATTCAACGTTCCCAACAAAGTGAATTGGAGCATCTTTTAACATCGAAAATACTTGTTTCGAAAGATCATTCCCTTTCCCATCTTCTGTACCAACATTTAATAGTCCAACACGTGGATTTTTAATTCCTCTTACTTTTTCTGCATATACAGAACCCATTAATGCATATTGATATAAATGAATCGGCTTTGCATCAACATTTGCTCCAACATCTAACATAACAAAGCCTTCTCCACCAACAGTTGGCATAGTAGGTGACAAAGCAGGTCGTTCAATCCCTTCCATTCGGCCGACAACAAACAAGCCAGCTGCCATTAAAGCTCCTGTACTACCAGCTGATATACAAGCATCTGCTTTTCCTTCTTTTACTTGCTGCGCTGCTAGCACCATTGAAGCTTGCTTTTTGCGACGAACTGCTCTTACCGGTTCATCTGTCGCTTCAATTTTTTCATCTGTATGAAGGATAGTAATTCGCTCTTCGTTCGTTAAATATTGACGAATTTCCTCTTCTTTTCCGACTAATGTAATATGTAAATCTGAATATTCTTTAATAGCTTTCATTGCTCCTAATACTACAGCCTTTGGAGCATGATCGCCGCCCATTGCATCTATTGCGATTTTCATAAACTGTTACCTTCCTCACTATAATTACTAGATCGATACATTTCAAAAGTGCCTGTAAAAACTAATTCTTCTCCAACAAAGCTCCGCACTTTGACAATCGTCCGTCCTTTATCATTCTCAACATCCTCAACGCGCGCTTTCGCAACAACACGCTCTCCTAATTTTACAGGACGAATATATCGAATGGTAGACTTTGCAGTTAAAGCGAGATCTTCATCAATAACCGCAACAGCTAGTGAGTTTGCTTGAGCAAACAAATGGTGCCCGCGGGCAATTTGATTTCTTTGAAAAACATGTTCTAGTTTCACTTCAAAAATAGAAATTGCATGTCTATCTAATTCTATATCAATAATTTCTCCAACAATTTCCTCAAGCGGTAATGATTTCACATTCTCTTCATGATTTTTTGTAGCTACATGCTTAATTCTTTCTCTTAACTCTGGAATGGATAACTCCATACGATCAAGACGAACAGTCTGTATACTAACTTGAAATCGTTCCGCTAAATCTTCGTCCGTTATAAACGGATTGGTTTCTATTGTTTGTTGTAATAACGCTTGTCTTTCTTTTTTACTTCTTCTTTTTTTCATACCGCACCATCCATTTTTTATGACTAGGTACTAACAGTAGTATATAATCATTAAAAGTAGAATGCAACAAAAACTTTCACATTCTCTCTTAATCGAGCTTTTCACCTTGAAAAACACCTGTTTCTTCTAAATACATGCGTAATGCTACATACTGCTCGTTATGCCAAAACGCTTCCGATTCTACAAGGAGCGCAGCATCCTGCCTTGCTGTTTCTAACGCCCGATAATCATGTACTATGTCAGCCACCTTAAACTCTGGTAGACCACTTTGCTTACTTCCAAAAAAATCTCCAGGCCCACGTAATTCTAAGTCCTTTTCTGACAATACAAATCCATCATTTGTTTCAGTCATAATGCGCATCCGTTCTTGTCCTGTTTCTGATTTCGGATCTGCAATTAGCAAACAGTAAGATTGTTCACTTCCGCGTCCAACGCGCCCTCGTAACTGATGAAGCTGCGATAACCCGAAACGCTCGGCATCATAAATGACCATAACTGTTGCATTCGGTACGTTCACACCAACTTCAACTACTGTCGTTGAAACAAGGATTTGTACTTTATTTTCACTAAATTGTTCCATCACTTCTTCTTTTTCTTGAGCAGATAAACGTCCATGCATTAACCCAACCTGAAATTCCCCTTGATAATGATGCGTTAACATACTATGCAAATCAATTGCATTTTGCACATCAAGTTTCTCAGACTCTTCAATTAGCGGACAAATCACATATGCTTGTCTTCCTTTTTTTACTTCTTTCGCAACAAAATTTAAGACGCGATCTAACATATCATGCTTTGTCCAATATGTTTCAATCACTTTACGACCAGCTGGCATTTCATCAATAATCGAAACGTCCATCTCTCCAAAAGCAGTTATCGCTAATGTTCGAGGAATAGGAGTCGCCGTCATAAACAAAACATCCGGACTTTCTCCTTTTTCGCGCAATACGCGACGCTGCGCTACTCCAAACCGATGTTGTTCATCCGTAATAACCAATCCGAGTTTATGGAAAATAACCTCATCTTGAATTAAAGCATGTGTCCCAACAAGAATATCAATTTCACCTTGTTCTAATTTTGCTAAAATTTCTCGGCGACGCGCCCCTTTCACTGAACTTGTTAATAATTCCACATTCAAATGAAAATGCGAGAAAATTTCTGTCAATGACTGAAAATGTTGTTCAGCTAAGATTTCAGTAGGAACCATTAAAGCGCCTTGATAATGAGCAAGTTTAGCAGCATATAAAGCAATCGCAGCAACAACTGTCTTCCCTGACCCAACGTCACCTTGTAATAAGCGATTCATACGATACGGAGATCGCATGTCTTTTAAAATTTCAGCAATAACACGCTGCTGCGCCCCTGTAAGAGGAAATGGAAGCGCATCAATAAATTCTTTTAATTCTTCCACTGAAACATCTTTCTTCGTTCCTTGTGAATTTTCTCTTTCTATTTTGCGAAGAGCTTGCATTTTCAACTGAAACAAGAAAAATTCCTCATATACAAACCGCCGACGAGCTTGTTTTAAATCTTCTTGATTAACCGGAAAATGAAGCGCTCGAAGTGCTTCATAACGCGGTAATAACTTATATCGGCCAAGTAAGCCATTTGGTAACAACTCAACTATAGCATTTCCATATTCTTTCAAAGCTTGTGCGATAAAGCGTCTCATTTGCTTCACCGTTAATTTTCCTTTTACCGAATATACCGGCTCTATTTCTTGCTTCCGTACAAATGGCCCGAAGTGTAATTCGGACACAGAAATCGTTTGACGATGCTGATCCCATTTACCAGTAATGGTAACTACTTCATCAAGCTTTAGTTTTTGCTTATAATAAGGCCTATTAAAACATACAGCAGTAATTAAATAACGACCAACGAGCACGCGAACAGTCAGTCGAGATTTTTTCTTCCCATAGTATTGTAGGATAGGAGCACTATGAATTTTCCCTTCAACGGTCACACGTTCTTCATGCTTTACATCCGCTAAATCTTTCATTGCATAATCTTCATAGCGGTATGGAAAATGCTCTAATAGATGCGCGACTGTATAAATTCCCATCTCATGTAATAGCTCAGATGTTTCTGTCCCGATTCCTTTTACATCCGTAACAGGAACTTGCACAACTTCATTCAAAATCTCCACACTCCGTCACATCATTTTCTTCGTTCATTCTGCTTACCCTTGTCAATTTTTCGCATTAAGATTGCAAGTATCCAAATTTATTTTACGTTGCAATCGCTCGCTTCCACACTTTCTATTGTATCATAGGCATTCCAAAAGAAACCACTCTTACAGAATCGAACGAAAAAGAGCCCTACTATACCAGCAAGGCTCTTCTTCATTCATCATATACTAGCCTTTTGAATAAGAACGATAGATACTTTACATATCATTCATTCTTGTTCATTAGCAAATCTTACTCTACAGAAACTATGAAAGAATATACAGGTTGATTTCCTTGATGTACCTCAACCTCTACATCTTCAAATTTCTCTTCTACAAATGCAACGACTTCTGCAACTTCTTCTGCTGTTGTATCTTCACCTTGCAAGATTGTTACGATTTCAGAGTCTTCATCAATCATACTTTCTAACAATTGCTTCGCTGCCCCTACTTTTTGAGGATTAGTAGATACAATTTTCCCATCTGCAATACACATGAAGTCATCTTTTTGAATCGCTACACCGTCAATTTCTGTATCGCGAACTGCATACGTAATTTGACCTGTTTTCACATGAGATAATGCTTCCTTCATGTTCTCTTCATTTTCCTCTAAAGTACAAGCTGGATTAAATGCTAGCATTGCAGCCATTCCTTGAGGAACTGTTTTTGAGCGAACAACAAGAACTTCTTGATCCACAACAGAAGCCGCTTGTTCTGCTGCCATCACAATATTACCATTGTTCGGTAAAATAATGATTTTCTCAGCATTTGCTTCTTCAATTGCCTTTACGATATCCTCTGTGCTAGGATTCATCGTTTGGCCACCTTCGATTACTTGAGTTGCACCAATGCTTTCAAATAATGTTTTAATACCTGATCCCATCGCTACAGTTACAATACCATATGGTTGTTTTTCCTTTGTTGCGCTCACTTTTTCATGTGTCGGTGCCGGTTCATCTAATAACGCAGTATGCTGTTCACGCATATTTTCTACTTTAATATTAATTAAACTACCGTAGCGTTGTCCATAGTTCATTGCATCACCAGGATGTTCTACATGAATATGTACTTTTACGATTTCATCATCTGATACAACTAATAACGAATCTCCATATACACTAATATCTTCACGGAATTTTTGTTCAGAGAAATTATGTTCCTTAGCCTTCTCTGCATCTAATTTCACCATAAACTCCGTACAATAACCATACTTAATATCTTCTGTATTCAATTGGCTTTGTACACTACGGTGATGTTCTGCACGTACCATTTCATTCATAGGTGGCTGCGTTGGCTCATCAGAAGCAATTGTTTCTCCTTTTAATTCTGCCAAAAAGCCTTCATATACAACAACAAGACCTTTACCACCGCTATCTACAACGCCAACTTGTTTTAATACAGGTAATAAATCTGGCGTACGATTTAACGATGCATTCGCTTCTTTTACAACGTCCTCCATAAACAAAACAAAGTCACGCTGTTTTTTCGCAACTGTGACTGCATATTTAGCCGTTTCTCTTGCAACTGTTAAAATCGTTCCTTCAATCGGTTTCATAACTGCTTTATATGCTGTTTCTACACCAGTTTCTAAAGCTGCCGCAAAATCAACTGTTGTTAATGTTTCTTTTTGCTCAATGGATTTAGAAAAACCACGGAATAATTGAGATAAAATAACACCTGAATTACCGCGCGCTCCCATTAATAATCCTTTTGCTAAACTTACACCGACTTTACCTGCATGCTGTGAAGGATTTGCCTTAACTTCACGAGCCCCTGAAGTCATTGATAAATTCATATTTGTACCAGTATCGCCATCTGGAACTGGAAAAACGTTCAATGCGTCAACAAGCTTAACATTGTTAGTTAAATTATTCGCTCCTTGAATAATCATTTGAGATAAACGTTTTCCATCAATTATTTGAATTGACACAGATTTTCCTCCTTAATGCACATTACAAGTTTATTACTTTAACTCCTTGTACGTAGATGTTTACAGAATCTACGGCTAGTCCTACTGTTTGATCTAATGTATATTTTACTTTCGTTTGGACGTTATGTGCTACTTCTGAAATTTTTGTACCATAGCTCACAATAATATACATATCAATATGTACTTCATCATCTTCTTTACGAACAATAACGCCTCGAGTAAAGTTTTCTTTTCGTAAAATATCTGTTAATCCATCTTTCAATTGATTTTTTGAAGCCATACCTACGATGCCGTAGCAATCTACCGCGGCACCCCCAGCAATTGTTGCAATTACATCTGTACTAATATCAATTTGACCGTACTTCGTTTTAATTTCAATTGACATCTCTTTTCCCCCTTCATAAATGGTGAAAGTGAGCTAGACTACTTTAATTACTATCATATAATCTTTTCAAAGAAAATTCCATCGTTCTTTCTGTTCACTCTCATAATTTCAGCATATCGTGCTTTTCTATGATGAGCAAAATAGTCCATTGTTATTATACAACATGTACTACTATAATATGTCAAGAGATTTTTCTTGTTCCCTTCTTTTTCCTACTGGTATTTAGTGTCAAGTAATTTTTCTTGATTTCTTTGTTATACACGGTTGCATTCTGTTTTTAGTTGTGTTAAATTATAGTAGTGTTTTTAGCATCGCATAAAAGACTAACATTGAAAAATTACGTATGGTAAGGTAGTTAAGGAGGGAAATATACATGGCTCGTGTTTGTGCTATCACTGGAAGAAAAGCTCGTTCTGGTAACTCTCGTTCTCACGCAATGAACGCTACAAAACGTAAATGGGGCGCTAACCTTCAAAAAGTTCGCGTACGCATCAACGGTAAAGTTCAACGTGTTTACGTTTCTGCTAGAGCATTAAAATCTGGCAAAATCGAACGTGTTTAATAATAAAAAAAGAGCCACTTGGCTCTTTTTTTTATTATTACCATGAAAAAAGCACCGGTAAAAGGTGCTTTTTTAGTCCTTTTTAAAGGTATTTAACACCGCGCGAACAATTCCACCAAGAAATTTAGGTAACTTAATTGTATAAAATCTCATGGTTTCCCTCCTAATCCCCATTACTCCACTTGTTTACTATATGATGCTAGGAGCAAATTTGTTTCTTTAATCAGTGCTTCTTATCATCATTAATATGCCAGAAGTAAATGAAAAAGTACCTTTTTCATTGGCAAGTTCATTACTAATGCAAAGCGTCGATCCCCATTCAATGGTTCTATTTGTTAAAGGATATTTAAAACCGCGAAGTGTAATCCCTTTTACAATCTTTGTAACTGGTACAAAAGAAACATATGGAAACTGCTTATTTTCTTCAATATCATATGCTCCTACACTCTTTACACATATTTCATTTTTTCGATCCACAATATACATATCTATTTCTTTTTCTAAACCTTTCAAAAGCATTTGTATATTAGCTAAACCATGATCAAGTCTCCCGCCAGTAGCACCAAAAATGCGAATGAACTTCGGATTTTGATTTAAAGCCCACCGAATAGCAATTTCTAAATCCGTTTGATCTTTTTCCTTCGGAACAATATGTAAATCATCTGTCTGTTTTTGCATCCAAGCCAACTCATCATCGGTCACCGAATCATAATCACCAAACGCAACAGCCGGAACAATTCCTCGTTTTAATAAGCGATACACCCCACGGTCAACTGCTGCCCACACTACCTCGTCATTTTCATATAAAGAAAAATCCGCACAATGTTCTTCAGGTCCTCCTGCTAAAATATGAATAATCATTTTTTCGTCCCCTTCTATCAAAAAAAAGCAATCTGCCAGTCGGTAGATTGCTTTTTTGTGTGATCCCGTTCTAACAGGTCTTTATACATTTCTAATACGCATTTCTTATCCGCGAATCACTCGAATTGCTTCGCCGCGGTCTTTTTGATTATATACTGCTGAACCAGCTACAAGCACATTTGCACCCGCTTCGATACAAAGTCTTGCGGTTTCTGCATTTACACCACCATCAACTTCAATTTCTACTTGTAAATTACGCTCCTTTATCATTTCTGATACTTGTTTAATTTTTGGTAAAACAGAATGGATAAACTTCTGTCCACCAAAACCTGGATTTACTGTCATAAGCAATACCATATCAATATCTTCCAATACATGTTCAATGATAGAAACTGGTGTATGTGGATTTAAAACAACCCCAGCTTTAATACCATGCGATTTAATTAACTGAATCGTGCGATGTAGATGTGGACATGCTTCTACGTGAACAGTAATAATATCTGCTCCCGCTTTTGCAAAAGTAGGAATATAATGATCTGGGTTTTCAATCATTAAGTGTACATCTAGCGGTAAAGATGTAATCGGACGAATTGCCTCTACAATTAGCGGACCAATCGTAATATTTGGAACAAAATGTCCATCCATTACATCAACATGAATATAATCCGCTCCCCCTTTTTCTACATCTTTAATTTCTTCCCCTAATTTTGAAAAATCTGCTGATAAAATCGATGGTGCAATTTTAATCATGACTAATACCTCGGCTTTCTTTCTCTAATTTCTTCTACAAATTGTTTATAATGTTCATAACGGTAATCAGCAATCCTTCCTTCCTCAACCGCAGCTTTCACCGCGCATTTCGGTTCTGAAAGATGTGTACACCCTCTAAATTTACAATATTGACTCTCTTCTTTCAACTCTGGAAAACAAAATGTCAAGTCTTCCACTTCAATATCGATAAAATCAAGAGAACTAAATCCCGGTGTATCTGCTACCAGTCCACTTCCAATCGAAATTAATTCTACATGCCTCGTCGTATGTTTCCCCCGACCTAAATGCGAAGAAATATCATTTGTTTTCAGCTCCAAATCTGGTCTCAATACATTTAACATAGATGATTTCCCAACGCCAGATTGTCCCGCAACAACTGAAACACATTCTTCAAGAAATGGTTTTAAGATTTCAATACTCTCTGCTGCATGAACAGAAGTAAATAATACAGCATATCCCATTTCGCGGTAATCATTTGCATAAGATTCAACCATTTTTCTCATTGGCTCATCTACTAAATCCATTTTACTAATACAAATGATCGGCTTAATGTTATGATATTCAATCAATACTAGAAAACGATCAAGCAGACCTGGATTGAAATCTGGTTCAACCGCAGAAAACACAAGAATCGCTTGATCAACATTCGCGATAGGAGGTCTAACAAGTTCATTTTTCCGTTCAAATACTTCCAGAACGTAACCTTCGTTTTGATTCTCTGCTTGAAAAACTACTTGATCTCCTACAAGCGGTGTGATTTTATTCTTTCTGAATACACCACGACCACGGCATTGTGTAATGCCTTCTTCATGTTGCACATAATAAAAACCGCTTAAAGCCTTAATAATTTTTCCCTCTGGCATACAATTCTCCTTTATTTATATAGCATCAAGCTTTTATCACTACTGTCTAGTTCACCATAATGACCCTCTTTTATCATAGTCGATATGTAATGTATATACGAATAACCACTACTCAATTTACTCTCATTTTATTATTTTCCATCTTAAAGGGTAACACCTTTCTCGTTATACTGTCTACCATATAAACAGGCTTAACAGGAAAGTGTAACGAATTCCATCTCCTTCTATACTAGGAGATGGAATTCACAAAAAGAAATTTCGTGTTATTCAGTTGGATACGGCACTTCTTTATCTATAATTGTTGTGCCATCTCGAACAATCTTATAACGTCCTTTCGTTCCTTCTTGAATGACAAATTCTAAAGAAATAGTGGCCGATTCTGTGATCGTTCGCGTTTCAATCGGCTTGTCCATTTTATGTTGCATATCTTCTTTATAAATTTCGATTGTTTGTGGCTTTTTCTCACCTATTACAGGAGCTTCATATGGCAGTGAAATATTATCTACTTTTACAGTCTTCGTTACTTTTGGTTTCGGACCATCTGAAATCGTCACAAATACTTTATCTCCAGCTTTTAACGGTGTTCCTGGTTTTGGTGATTGAGAAATTACGAGACCTTTCTCCACTGTATCCGAATATTCTCTTTTTATATGCGATACAAGTTTATTTTCATTTAAATAACTATTCACATAGTTTTCCGTCCAACCAGAAAAATCCCCAAGCCTAATTTGATAAGGTCCTTTACTCACCCAAACTTTCACTTCTTGTTCCGATTCCACAATCATTTGATTTGGAGCTGGACTTTGGTCGATAATCTGTCCTTTTGGTTTCTCGCTTTCCATATAAGATGGAATAATTATTTTATATTTCCCTTCCCATTCATCCTTCAAACTTTCATAATCTTTTCCAACTAAATTATCCATTTTGCTTTTTTTCTTTCCACCGGATTGATAGATCGTAATCTTAGTGTTTTCCTTTACAACTCTTCCCGCTGCTGGATTTGTTTTAATGACTCTTCCTTCTTCAACATCATCTGTATAAACAATATTCGGTTCAGCCACTTCAAATCCTTTCTCAACAAGAGCCGTAACAGCAGACTCATACTTCATACCAGCCACATCGGGAATTTTCACATCTTTCGGTATAAAAAATCCCGGAATTACCGTAAGTGCTAACGTGATACCAATTGCTAAGAATAAAAACGTTGTAATTAATACCTTTAACCATTTGTTACTTCGTTTTTTTTCTAACTTTGGTTGCACTTCTTCTTTTGTGTGCTCTTCTCCTTTATTTCCATGTAATACAATAGTTTCCTCGCCTGCATTTCCAAATAGTTGTTCTTGTTGAATAATTGGAATTGCTTTTGTTGCTTCTATATCTTCTGGAATATAAAACGGTTGCTCGTTAATGCGTTCTGGATATAAAGCTGTTTCAATGTCTCTTTTCATTGCATTTGCAGACTGATATCGATGAAAAGGATCTTTTGCAGTTGCTTTTAAAATAATATTTTCTACACTTTGCGGAATCTCTGGATTCCAACGTTTTGGAGACGGTGTTTCATTTTGCAAATGTTTTAAAGCTATAGCAACAGCAGATTCTCCTGAAAATGGTTGTCGGCCCGTTAGCAATTCAAACATAACAATCCCAAGTGAATAAATATCCGATTGTTTATTAGCTATTCCTCCGCGTGCCTGTTCTGGAGACAAATAATGTACAGATCCAAGTACAGAGTTCGTATGCGTTATCGTGGTTGCACTTGTAGCTGTCGCAATTCCAAAATCTGTAACTTTCACAATTCCATCATTTCGAATAAGAATATTATGTGGTTTAATATCTCGATGAACAATTTCAAAATGATGCGCATGTGCCATTGCAGCTGTTAATTGCTCCATAATATCAAGTGCTTCAGCTATCGATAACATTCCACGCTGATTTATGTATTGCTTTAATGTTTGTCCAGGTACATATTCCATAACAAGATAATAAATCCCATCTTCTTCCCCAACATCATACATATTCACAATATTTGGATGCGACAACGTTGTAACAGATTGCGCTTCTCTATGGAAACGTTTAATAAACTCTTCATTATTCGCATAATCGAGTCTTAAGATTTTTACCGCTACATCCCGACCTAGTATATCATCATGAGCTAAATATACATTGGCCATTCCTCCGCCACCAATCATTTCCAGTAGCTTATAACGGTCGTTTAGGCGTTTTCCAATCAGCACGTTGTAATTCACCTACTTTCGTTTGCCGAATCCGCATAATCAACAATGACAAGGGTAATGTTATCTTCTCCGCCACGATCATTCGCCAATTGAATCAGATGTTCTCCCTTTGTCTCAAGTTGTTCATTTAATTGCAAAATCCTTTGCATGTCATTTATGGCAACTTTATTTGATAATCCATCAGAGCAAAGAAGCAATTGATCGTTCTCTTCCAGCACCAATGTTTTAACGTCTAATCCGACCTTTTCTTCTGTTCCAAGCGCACGCAAAAGCACATTTTTTTTCGGATGATATTCCGCATCTTCTTTTGAAATTTCACCATGTCTAACCAGTTCATTTACAAGGGAATGATCCTCTGTCACAAGCGACATTTCTCCATCAGATATCATATAACAACGACTATCTCCAATATGTCCAATCGTAACGAAACCTTTTGTACATATCGCTGCAATAATCGTTGTTCCCATACCGCTGCACTCTACATGTTGCTTCGAGTATTCATAAATGCGTTCGTTAATCATTTCAACGTTGTTATGTAACCATTCTTCTATTTTTTTCGGCTCATTCATATTATATGTTTGTTTCCAATAATCGTGGAATAGCTGAATAGCCATCGAGCTAGCGACATCCCCAGCTCGATGACCTCCCATTCCATCAGCTACTACAGCTAAAATATCTCCATCTAAATTGTGAAAAACCCCCGCACTATCTTCATTGTGTTGACGCACCTTCCCTTTATCCGATAGAAACACGGCTTTCATTTTGTCACCTCGTCTCTTCTTTGCGCTCCTTTGCACGCAACTGACCGCAGGCAGCATCAATATCATGACCTTGTTCACGGCGAATCGTTACATTCACACCACGATTTTTTAACGTTTTTTCAAATAAGAAAATTTGTTCTCGTGGTGTTCTGACGTAGTCTCGCTCTGGTACATAGTTTACTGGAATTAAATTCACATGACATTTTACACCTTTTAAAAGTTGTGCCAGCTCTTCAGCGTGCTCCACTTGATCGTTCTCTCCACCAAACAAACCGTACTCGAACGTAACACGGCGCCCTGTTCTATTGATATAGTACTTAATAGCTTCCATTAAATCCGGTAATTTATAAGCGCGGTTAATCGGCATTAATTTTGAACGCAATTCTGTGTTAGGAGCGTGCAATGAAATCGCAAAGTTAATTTGCAAATCTTCTTCGGCAAACTTATAAATTTTCGGGATAATTCCACTCGTTGAAACAGTCATATGACGTGCTCCAATATTGATTCCCTTTTCATGGTTAACAATGCGCAAGAATGACATTAAGTGGTCATAGTTGTCAAACGGTTCACCAATTCCCATTACGACAAGGGAGCTTACGCGTTCATTTGTTTCATCAAGCGCACGCTGTACTTCTACTACTTGTGCAACGATTTCCCCAGCCTCTAGGTTTCGTTTTAGGCCTCCTAATGTTGACGCACAGAACGTACAACCAATGCGGCAACCTACCTGAGTTGTTACACAAATAGAATTTCCATACTCATGTCGCATCAATACTGTTTCAATAGAATATCCATCGTATAATTGGAACAAAAATTTAATCGTACCATCAGAAGAGGTTTGTTTTACTAATGTATTTAAGGTAGTAATATCAAAGGAATTCGACAATTTTTCACGCAATCCTTTAGAAAGATTTGTCATATCCTCATAATTTTTTACACGTTTTTTGTAAAGCCAATCAAAAATTTGTCCAGCGCGAAACTTTGGCTCTCCTTGTTCCTTTAACCACTCTTGCATTTCATGAAGTTGTAAAGAGTAAATAGATGGTTTCTTTGTTTCTAAAGCTTTCTTTTGTTTTCTTGTAGTTGTTTCCATGATGCTACACCTTCTTTCTTAAACAAGCAATATAAAAGCCATCCGTCGCAAAATAATGCGGTAAAATTTGCACTTGTCCTTTATTGATATATGGACGTAATTTTTCTGGCATACGTTCTTGCATCGTAGTATCCCACTCAAATTCTGGATGCTTTTGTAAAAAATTTGCTACCACTTGTTCATTCTCTATTTTTTCAATTGTACATGTACTATAGACAAGGCGGCCGCCTGTCTTTAACAGAGGAGCAACTTTATCTAATATCGTTTGTTGAATTGTCGACAGTCTTTCACTATCTCCTTTTTCTTTCCCTAATTTAATATCCGGTTTACGTCGAATGACACCAAATCCAGAGCATGGTGCATCAACTAATATTTTATCGAAACTTTCATTTTGAAAGTGCTCTTGCACCTTTCTAGCATCCAATGCCTTTGTTTCCACATTCTCCAGACCAAGTCGATTCGCTTGTTGTTTAATTAAGCGCACTTTATGATCATGTAAATCAAGAGACATAACCTTACCAGTTCCTCGTAATCGTTCTGCCATATGCGTTGTTTTTCCGCCAGGAGCAGCACAGCTATCAAGAATCATATCTCCTTTACTTGGTTCTACAGCTCGTGCGACAAGCATGGAACTTTCATCTTGAATAGAAAGAAACCCCTTTTGGAACGCTTCTGTATGAGCTACATTTCCTTTTTCAATTTGAATTGCATCATCAGATAAATCGCCGCGTTTGGCTTCAACACCTTCTTGATTTAATAAATCAATCGCTTCTTCTACTGTTATTTTATCAACATTTACTCGCGCTGTTGGGACGGGTGGTAACATATTTACTTCACACATCTTTTCTGCTGTCTCTAAACCATATGCAGCTACCCATTCTTGTACAAGCCATGTCGGATGACTCATCGCAATTGCAAGACGCTCCACAGGATCTTTCAACTCATCTAAAGAAGGTACACCTTCTCGTTGAATGGAGCGCAATACCCCATTCACCATTCCGGCAATTCCTTTATGTCCGCGACGTTTTGCGATTTCAACTGCTTCATGAATAGCAGCTCGTTCTGGAACTCGGTCTAAATAAAGCATTTGATATAAAGATAAGCGAAGTAATACCCTTACCCATGCATCCACTTTCTTTCTTAAAAACGGCTGTAAATAATAGTCTAATGTGTCACGACGTTGAATCGTTCCATACACAATCTCCGTTAATAAACCGATATCTTTTTTATGAATTGTACTTTTTTCAATCAAATGATTTAATAGCAAGTTACTGTAAGCACCGCTTTTTTCTACTTGCATTAATCCATCAAGAGCTAACTCACGAACGTTTTGTCTCATGCATCTTCTCCTAACTTCATACCAATCTCCAGTTTTGCCCCGCGTAAAAATTGTGAAGAACTCATACGTTTTTTACCAGCTGGCTGTAACTCGGTAATCTTAATACCTGTTTCATTTCCAGTAACTACAATAAAACCATCCTCTTGAATCTCTACAATTGTTCCCGGCTGGGCATCATTCGCTGTAGGAACTTTTTCTCCCCACCATACTTTTACTACTTGTCCAGCTAAAGTTGTATATGCAACCGGCCATGGATTTAATCCACGAATGTGATTGTATACCTCTTCACCTGTTTTCGCCCAATTAATTTTTTCTTGTTCCCGCTTAATATTATAGGCAAATGTAACTTTTTCCTCGTCCTGTTTAATTGGTTCTAATTTACCTTGAACTAAAAGCGGCACTGTTTTAGATAATAAGTGTGCTCCAGCTTCACTCAATTTATCGAACAATGACCCTGTTGTTTCACGTTCTTCAATTTCCACTTCTACTTGCGTTAAAATATCACCAGCATCTAATTTTTCAACCATGTACATAATCGTAATACCTGTTTTTTCTTTTCCCTGCATAATGGCATAATGAATTGGTGCACCACCGCGAAGCTCTGGAAGTAATGATGCATGTACATTAATACAGCCATATTTCGGTGCTTCTAAAATTTCCTTTGGTATAATTTGCCCGAACGCAGCTGTTACGATTAAATCAGGCTCTAGCGCCAATACTTTCTCATATTCATCTTGTTCGCGAATTTTTAAAGGTTGTAACACTGGGATACCGTGCTTTTCCGCTTCAACCTTAACAGGCGTTGGCGTCATTACTTTTTTTCTGCCCACTGGACGATCTGGCTGTGTTACAACACCAACTACATCATATCCATCCTCAATAAGACGACGAAGCACCGGTACAGAAAAGTCCGGTGTCCCCATAAATACTACTTTTATCATGCAAAGACCGCTCCTTTTATTTCTCTTCTAATTCATTTTCCTCATAATATCTCGTTACTTTTGATGTAAATAATACACCATGTAAATGATCGATTTCATGTTGAATTGCACGCGCTAAGAAGCCATTTGCTTCTAATAGAAATATCTTCCCGCGACGATTTTGCGCTCGAACTTTAATATATTCCGCTCGTTCTACTTCACCATAAAGTCCCGGAAAGCTTAGGCAGCCCTCGGGACCTACTTGTTCACCACGTTTTTCTAAAATAACTGGATTGATGAGTTCAATTTTCCCAGTATCATCTCCAATATCAATAACAGCTACTTGCAAGCTTACACCGACTTGTGGAGCAGCTAAGCCGACGCCATCTGCCGCCACCATTGTCTCATACATATCTTTCAATAAAATCACTAACTTTTTATCAAAGTTTATTACCCGTTCACATGGGGTCTCTAGCACCTCATTTGGATGCTTTACAATTTCTAAAACTGCCATAATTCCCTCCGTTACATTAACACCGTTGGATTAAAATCAATTGAGATTTGTAAGTCCTTTTGCATTTCTGCTTGATAATGTTCATTTACCATTTTGAGTACGTACTTTAAGTTTGGTTCCCGTTTGTATTTTATCATGCATTGATAACGATATCTATCTTTTATCCTTGGAATCGGCGACGCAACTGGACCTAAGACCATCGTTTGCCGCGAACAGTTTGCCCGTAAATAGCCGACAATTTTTTCTGTCACCTGCACTGCCTTTAATAACTCCGGATGCGATACAGTGACAAGTGCGACATAATAGTATGGTGGATATTGCCTCATTCTTCTCATTTGCATTTCCTGTTCAAAAAATAAATCATAGTTTTGGCCTTTTGCCAGCTCTATACTATAATGTTCCGGTGTATATGTTTGAATCACCACTTCTCCTGGCAAGTCGTGACGTCCGGCTCTGCCGCTAACTTGTGTTAATAGTTGATACGTTTTTTCGCTCGCCCTAAAATCCGGCAAATGAAGCATTGTATCAGCTGTTAGAACACCAACAAGCGTCACTTTCGGAAAATCTAATCCTTTTGCGATCATTTGTGTACCAAGTAAGATATCGGCTTTTTCTTCTCCAAATGCTTTTAATAGTTTTTCATGCATTCCCTTACGACTTGTTGTATCCACATCCATTCGAATCACTCGTGCCTCTGGGAATAATTTTGTTAATTCTTCTTCCACCTTTTGTGTTCCTGTACCAAAAAAACGAATATGCGAACTATTACATGCCGGACAAGCTGTTGGCATCTGTTCCTCATAACTACAATAGTGGCACTTTAAACGATAATTCATTTTATGATACGTAAGTGATATATCACAGTGAGGACATTGTACTACATAACCACAATCTCGGCACATCACAAATGTAGAATGTCCGCGGCGATTTAAGAAAAGCACCATTTGTTCCTTTTTCTTTAACCGATCAGCAATTTTTTCATGTAATGTTCTAGAGAACATAGAACGATTGCCATCGCGAAGTTCTTCACGCATATCTATAATATTTACCGTAGGCAATGCTTGCTCATTCATTCGCTTCTCCATCGTTAACAGCTCGTAAACACCTTTCTTCGCCCTAGCAAACGATTCAAGTGTCGGTGTGGCACTACCAAGCACGATTGGACAACAATGATATCGTCCTCTCCAAATTGCAACATCTCTAGCATGATATCTCGGATTATCCTCTTGCTTATAACTTGCTTCATGCTCTTCATCAATAATAATAATCCCTAAGTTTTCAAATGGAGCAAAAATCGCAGAACGTGCACCAACTACAACTTTTACTTCTTTTCTTAAAATTTTCCGCCACTCATCATATTTTTCTCCAACAGAAAGTGCGCTATGAAGAACCGCAACTTGCGAACCGAATCGCCCTTTGAAACGCTCTACCATTTGCGGTGTTAGGGCAATTTCCGGAACAAGTACAATCGCTTCTTTTCCTTTTTCTAATACCGCAGCGATTGACTGTAAATACACTTCTGTTTTTCCGCTTCCTGTGACTCCATATAGTAAAAATGATTTGTAAGTTTCATTTGTAATAGCTGACAAAATGGGTGTAATCACTTGCTTTTGTTCATCTGTTAATGGAAATGGTTTGGTCTTCTCAAAATCATCTTCATCATAAGGATTACGATATACCTCTATATATTTTTCAGACAATAAACCTTTTTTTACGAGCGATTTAATGGGAGCATCTGTTATTTGCAATTCTTCTTTCAATACTTTTAATGGTACAGTGTGGTAATTTTCCATAAAATAATATAGTATATCTTGTTGTTTTTTACTTTTCAATTCAAACGCCGCCGCTTCTAGTCCTTCCTCTTGTAATTCAGGCTGAACAACTCTTTGTTTTTTCTTTTGCACTTTATCCTTTACTTTATAAATTACTTCAACTGTACCGTTTGTAATTTCTTTTTGCACCATGCGATATAGCTGTGGCTGCGAAGCAACTTCTTCCCAATCTATTCTATCTTTCCCTTGAAATAAGTGATCTATTTCGGCGGAAACTTCATTCGGATTATGAAGCTGTAACAATTTCTTGTAAGTAGCTTTAATTGCAGTTGGAAGCATCACTTGAAAAGCAGAAATTGTATAGCATAACGTCTCTTCCGTAAGCCAAAAGCCAAGCTTTAGTAGCTCTTCATTTAGAACTGGTGTGACGTCTAATATTTCATGTAATGATTTTAATTTTTTAATTTCTACATCTACAGAGTCTTTTATGTCGATAATAAATCCTTGTAACTTTCGCGGTCCAAACGGAACAACGACTCGCATACCAGTTTGCACAATATCTTCCCACTTGTTAGGAATGATATAGTCAAACGGCCTATCTGTTTGACGGGCCGGCACATCAACAATTACACTCGCAAATTTCATATACAATCATCTTCTAACATCGATTCAATTTGCTTCAATATTTCATAAGCGACTTCCTTTTTCGATAAAAGTGGCAACTCAATCACATTCCCATCTTTTCTATACATGGTTACGATATTTGTATCTGTACCAAATCCTGCCCCTTGTGCTTTTACATCATTTGCAACAATCAGATCAGCATTCTTTTCACGTAATTTTCTCGTTGCATACTCTTCAATATTTTTCGTTTCAGCAGCAAAGCCAACAAGCAATTGATGCTCTTTTCTCTCCCCCAATGTTTTTAAAATATCAGTTGTTCTTTCTAATTCAATGACAGCATCACCATCTTGTTTTTTCATCTTGTGATTATGCACAAATTTAGGGCGATAATCGGCAACAGCAGCTGTTTTTATGACAACATCCATTCCTGAATAATGTTGCAATACGGCCTCCAACATATCTTGTGCCGATTCCACTTGTATCGTTGTAACGTTTATAGGCGGTGTTAATGCTGTTGGTCCCGAAACAAGTATGACATCCGCTCCAAGATTTGCAGCAGCTTCAGCTATAGCATAGCCCATCTTCCCTGAAGAAAAATTTGTCATAAAACGAACTGGGTCTATCTTTTCACGAGTAGGACCAGCTGTTATTAATATTCTTTTTCCACGCAATGTTTTTCCGGCTGAAAACTGTTCTTCCAATCGTGCCATAATGACTTCAGGTTCTTCTAATCGCCCTTTCGCCACATAGCCGCATGCTAAAAAGCCTTCTCCAGGCTCAATAAATGTATATCCTAAATTTCGCAGTGTCCTCATGTTTTTTTGGACAATTGGATTTTCATACATGTGTACATTCATAGCTGGCGCAATCCAAACTGGTGCTGTAGTAGCTAATAATGTAGTAGTAATCATATCGTCTGCAATCCCATTTGCTAATTTTCCGATACAATTCGCTGTAGCTGGCGCAACTAATATCACATCTGCCCAATCAGCTAAATCAATATGAGCGATGACCGCACAATCCTTTTCGTCAAATGTATCTGTATATACATCATGGCGAGAAAGTGCTTGAAATGTAAGAGGTGTAACAAATTTCATCGCCGATTCACTCATTATAACCTTTACAAGCGCTCCTGCTTGTGTCAACTTACTCGTTAATGCTGCCGCTTTAAAAACGGCAATCCCCCCAGTTACACATAGAAGTATTTTTTTCCCTTTTAGCATATAACTCGTCCTCTTTCTTGTTCAAACTTATTCTACTGAAATACAACCATTTCAGTTCATCAAATGATATCATTTCATATTTCTTTCATTTCCTTATAAATTCCTATCGTAAAAAAATAACAACCTACTTGTAAATAGGTTGTTACCGTTACATAGAAAATTATAAAGTCTATGTTTTCATTTGTCGAAAAGAAAGTCTTACTCAGATACTTTCTCTTCGCTTGGCACGTAGTTTAATAATTCCGCATCAATTTCTTCTAATGCTTTCCCTACAAATTTATGAGAAACTGGTTTTTCAACAGCACAATCGTCCGCTAGTTGCATTTCACGAGCGCGCTTCGCTGCTACTGTTACTAATGTATACTTAGAGTCGATTTTTTTTAGTAATGAGTCAATTGATGGATTTAACATATTATATACCCTCCGTCATTTCCTTATAATATTGTGCTACTCTTTCGCGGCGACAATGTTCGCCAACCACAATTGCTTTAATTCGTTCACAAGCTAATTCAACTTTATCGTTTTCTACAACATAATCATAAGCGTCCATCATTTCAATTTCTTCTTTTGCTACAGTTAAACGATTTGCAATTACTTCTTCCGTCTCCGTACCACGCCCTACGATTCTATTTTTCAATTCCGATAGGCTCGGAGGTGCTAAGAAGATAAACACTCCTTCTGGGAATGCTTTCTTTACTTGCATTGCTCCTTGTACTTCAATTTCTAGAAATACATCTTTTCCTTCTGATAAAGTCTTTTCAACATAGTCAATCGGCGTTCCATAGTAATTTCCAACGAACTCTGCCCATTCAAGTAACTGGTCGTTACGAATCATTTCTTCAAATTCTTCTCTTTCTTTAAAGAAATAATCTATACCATCTATTTCACCCTCACGTGGTTTACGAGTCGTTACTGAAATAGAGTAATGAAATTGTGTATCTTTATGACTGAACAATTCTTTACGAACTGTTCCTTTTCCAACGCCCGAAGGTCCTGAAAGAACAATGAGCAACCCTCTTCTACTTCTCATAAATATGTAAAACCTACCCTTCCTCACTTAAATCTTCTTTATTATTTAAACGATGTGCAATCGTTTCTGGTTGAATTGGACTTAGTACAACATGTCCATCATCCATAACAATAACCGCCCTTGTTTTCCTCCCATACGTAGCATCAAGTAGTGCATTATGCTCACGCGCTTCCTGTACCGTTCGTTTAATAGGAGCTGATTCCGGACTTACAATAGCAATAATTCGATGAGCAGATACGATATTTCCATATCCAATATTTAAAAATCGCATGGCCATAATTTGTGCCTCCTCGTAAGTCTATCCGATTTCTCTACCACGTATAACTTTATATCTTTTTTGACAGCTATTCAATATTTTGTACCTGTTCACGAATTTTTTCAAGGTTATTTTTCATTTCCACGACATATTTTGAAATCGTTAAGTCGTTTGCCTTAGAACCAATTGTATTAATTTCCCGGTGCATTTCCTGTACAATGAAGTCCATTTTTCTGCCAACAGGCTCCTGTAGTTCGAGTGCCTCGCGAAATTGGTCTAAGTGACTTTGCAATCTGACTAATTCTTCATGAATATCCGAGCGCTCTGCAAACATTGCCACTTCTGTAAGCACTCGTTGTTCCTCTAAATCTTGGCTATGTATTTCTTTTAAGCGATTTTCTAATCGTTCACGATATCTTTGAACAACAATTGGTGCGTGCGGAATAATTGCATTCACACAATTGTGAATCTCTTGTAAACGATGTGCTATATCTTTATGTAATCGTTCTCCTTCGCCGTCTCTCATTGTTTTTAACATATGCGTAGCTTGGCGAACAGCCTCATATAAACTATGCTCAAATTGTTCATTTACATTTTCCACTTCTTCAATCGCCGTTACTTCTGGCATTGTCATTAATTGTTGTAGGGTAATAGAATCCTGTAATTGAAATTTCATTTTTACATCTTCCATAATGGATTTATATTGATCGAGAAGCGACCAATTCACACTTAATTTTCTTTCTACAAGTCCTTCCCCAGTAATACTAATAGACACTTCAATACGTCCGCGTCGAACTTTCTCCGCAATAATTTTACGAATTTTATCTTCGAAAACCATCATTTGTTTCGGAAGTCGAATGTTCATCTCTAAAAAGCGATGGTTCACTGACTTCATTTCTACTGTAATTTGAAAGGCATCCTTTTCTACTTTCGCCCTTCCAAAACCTGTCATACTAGAAATCATCTTTATCACATCCAAGCCATGAAATAACTCAATGAAAAAGGTAATAGAGATATCACTCTACTACCTTTTGTAAATTATATCACATTTTCATTTCATTGACTATTTCAAGTTTAACCCTTTCTTATATAACAATGACTTTTTCTTTTTCTCGTTATTTCCTGTCAATAACGAGCCTACTAATAAAAATGTTGGAATAGAGGATAACCCTACAATTAATAGCCAATCTCTTGCTTGAATTGGCAATGTACTAAAGATTGGTTGCAATGGCGGATAATAAATGACCACAAGCATCAATAGGATGGAAACAATGACCGCACCAACTAAATATATATTTCCAAACGGATTTCGGTGGAACACAGAGTGTTCACTACGACAGTCAAATACATGAATAAGCTGCGCTAACACAAGCGTCGCAAATGCTACTGTTTGTGCATATTTTAATTCATTCGGATGTTGATTATAAGCAATAATAAATGCTAATAAAGTAACTGCTCCAATTAAAAATCCTCGACTGACAATTTTCCATGCAAGTCCTCTTGCAAATACTCCTTCTTTCGGATGTCTTGGATTTCGTTTCATCACATCCCCTTCAGGAGCATCCAACCCTAATGCCATCGCTGGTAACCCATCCGTTACTAAATTCACCCATAAAATTTGAATCGGAACCATCGGAAGAGGTAGCGCAAGCAACATCGCAAATAACATCACTAAAATTTCTCCAACATTTGATGCTAATAAATATCGAATAAATTTCCGAATGTTTTCGTATATATTTCTTCCCTCTTTAATAGCTGCTTTAATAGTAGCAAAGTTATCATCTAACAATACAAGAGAAGAGGCTTCTTTTGCCACATCCGTTCCCGTCATTCCCATTGAAATTCCAATATCCGCAGCTTTAATAGCTGGTGCATCATTTACTCCATCTCCTGTCATCGCTACAATATGTCCTTTATTTTGAAGTGCTTTCACAATTTTTAATTTATGCTCTGGAGAAACACGGGCAAACACATACGTATCTTCCACAATATCCTCCAGTTCGTCTACTGTCATATTCGCAAGTTCTACCCCTTCTATCACGCGACCGTTCCGTGGTAAAATCCCTAGTTCTTCAGCAATAGCCATTGCTGTTACTTTATGATCCCCTGTAATCATTACGGTTTTAATGCCTGCTTCTTTACATTCCTGTACAGCCTGCTTAACTTCAGGTCTTGGTGGATCGATCATTCCTTGAATTCCAACAAGCATAAAATCTTTCTCTATTTCTTGTTCATCATGAATTGGATCTGTTACTTTTAATGGTTTAAAAGCAACAGCAATGGTTCTAAGTGCTTGACTTCCAAGGCTATGAATTGCTGCTTGCACTTCCTTACGATACAACTCACTGAAAGGCTGTTGTTTATTCCCCCATAAAATCGTTTGACTCTTTTGTAAAAGCACGTCTGGAGCACCTTTTGTCACGACAAACTTCTTGCCATCACGATCGCGAACAATGATACTCATCATCTTACGAGTGGAATCAAAAGGAAACTCGTGAATAATTTCAAAATTCCCTTTTAATGCTTCTCGAGAGATTCCAGCCTTCATAGCTACTGCAACAAGAGCTCCTTCTGTTGGATCTCCATCTAACACATATTCTTTCTTCTTTTTCACAATTCGGGCATGATTGCATAGACAGCCAAATGTTAATAATTGATACAAAGATTTTGTATTTTCTGGATCAATCTTCTCTTCACCTTTCATAAAAGATCCTGTTGGCTCATATCCTTTCCCAGTAACCTTCCATAATTCACCACCTGACCACATATGCGTTACCATCATTTTATTTTGCGTCATCGTCCCTGTTTTGTCGGAACAAATCACCGAAGCACACCCTAGCGTTTCCACCGCTGGCAATTTGCGTACAATAGCCTTTTTCTTAATCATGCGCTGTACGCCAAGCGATAAAGCAACTGTAACAATAGCTGGTAACCCTTCCGGAATTGCTGCAACGGCAAGCGACACTCCCGCTAAAAACATATGATAGACTTCATTTCCTTGATATACACCAGCCAATACAACAAGCGCTGTTAAAATAAGCGCAACAACAATTAAAATCTTTCCAAGTTGTTCTAATCTTCTTTGTAAAGGTGTTTCCATCGGTTCTGCATTTTGCAACATATTTGCAATCTGCCCCATAGCTGTATTCATACCCGTTGCGACTACAACTCCTATTCCAGACCCTCTCGTAATCATCGTTCCCATAAACGCTATATTTTTTTGATCACCAATTGCGACATCTTGCCCACTTAATGCTTCTACTTTCTTTTGAACAGGCACAGATTCCCCTGTTAATGCAGATTCTTCAATATATAAACTCGATGTTTCAACAAGGCGAACGTCTGCACCAATACGATCGCCGCTAGAAAACCTAATAATATCTCCAAGAACAAGTGCCTTAGACGGTGCTTTTATCCATTTTCCATTTCGTAAAACTGTCGCTTGCGGGGCGGCTAACTCTTTTAATGCCTCCAATGATTTTTCAGCTTTTCTCTCTTGAAAAAAGCCGAGAATTCCATTGAGAATAACGATTGCGACAATTGCGATTGAATCGATATATTCTCCCAAAAAGGCAGAAATGATTGTCGCTCCAAACAATACAAGAACCATAAAATCTTTAAACTGAGCTAGAAATACAAGAAATGCAGAAGGCCGCTTTGCTTCCTGTAACTCATTTGGCCCAAACTTCTTTAGACGTCCTTCTGCTTCTTGTTCTGAAAGGCCTGTCTTCACATTCGTATTCGTTCTCTCCTCCACTTCATGCGCACGCATTTCATACCAATTCATTTCGCTATCGACCTCCTGATTGCAGACATGCTCTAATGAAAGCTTATTCAGCCTCGTCCAAAAAAATGCTATAATTAATATTTAGTTAGAAAGGAGTGTTCATCATGGCATTCGATGGATTATTTACAAGAGCGATTACGCATGAGATTTCAAATTCTCTGCAAACGGGGAGAATTTCAAAAATATATCAACCTTCAAAATATGAAATTTTATTACATATTCGCGCGCATGGAAAAAATCAAAAATTAATTCTGTCTGCTCATCCGACATATGCTCGTATGCATATAACAACACAAAATTATGATTCACCAGCATTACCACCCATGTTTTGCATGTTACTTCGCAAACATTTGGAGGGAGGATTTATTGAAAAAATCGAGCAAATCGATTTAGAACGAATTATTCAAATTACTGTCCGTAGCCGTAATGAAATTGGCGATGAATCACTAAAAACATTAATCATTGAAATAATGGGGCGCCATAGTAACATCATTTTGGTAGACGAAAAAACAAATATGATTTTAGATAGTTTGAAACACGTTTCTTTAGCAGTAAATCGTCATCGCACTGTATATGCTGGAGCTGAATACGTTGCACCACCAGCACAACATAAAATCAATCCACTATACATTGAAACAGAAGAAGAATTGATTCGGCCGCTGGACTTCCTATCTGGAAATATGGATCAACAACTTGTCGGAGCTTTCATGGGAATTTCTCCACTATTTGCAAAAGAAGTGGTCAAAAAAGCTGGTATGGTAAATGAAAAAGCAGTATCCGAAGCTTTCTTCAGCTTACAAAAGCCATTAAAAGAACATCAATATATACCAACAATGATTACTGCGAACGGAAAAGAGTTCTTTTATCTATTTCCACTTTCTCATTTGCAAGGAACTGAAAAGACTTTCTTATCCATTAGTGAATTATTAGATCGATTCTTCTTTGGTAAAGCAGAACGAGATCGCGTCAAACAACAAGCTCATGATTTAGAGCGATTTATGCATAATGAGAAGGCGAAAAATGAAAAGAAATTAATCAAGCTAAAAAGAACATTACAAGATGCTGGAAAAGCGGATAAATATCAATTGTTTGGAGAGCTTTTAACAGCGAATATATACGCGATCAAAAAAGGTGACAAAGAAGTGGAAGTTATAAACTATTACGATGAAAATGGCGGAACAGTAACGATTACATTAGATCCATTTAAAACACCTTCAGAAAATGCACAGCGCTATTTCCAAAAGTATCAAAAAGCAAAAAATTCTGTGGCAATTGTCAAAGAACAAATTGAAAAAACAAAGGAAGAGATTCTCTATTTTGACAGCTTACTTCAACAAATGGACGCCGCCTCTTCAAAAGATATCGAAGAAATTCGTGAAGAACTAGCTGAAGAAGGATACCTTCGTAACCGCAAAGCGAAACATGTAAAGAAAAAGCCAACAAAACCATTATTAGATAAATATATTGCAAGTGATGGAACCGAAATTTTAGTTGGCAAAAACAATAAACAAAATGACTATTTGACGACAAAATTTGCGCGTCGTGATGAAATCTGGTTACACACGAAAGATATACCAGGTTCTCACGTGGTCATTCGCTCTGTAGAACCGTCGGAAGAAACATTACTAGAAGCTGCGAAAATTGCAGCGTATTACAGTAAAGCGAAAAATTCTAGTTCAGTTCCTGTAGATTTCACGAAAATTCGCCACGTCAAAAAACCAAGTGGTGCAAAGCTTGGGTTTGTTACATATGATCATCAACAAACACTATATGTAACGCCTGATGCTGACACTGTAATGAAATTAAAAGCTTAAATATACAAAAATGCGCTGCTTATAAGCAACGCATTTTTGTATTCCTTTCCATTACCTCCTCTCCCCATTAACTAATTCATAATATCTTTCGTTTCTCACTTTATATATCGGCAAAAAGATTGACAGTATGTATATACAGTGCAATTCAAGTCAATGTTTTTCATCCTTCACTGATTAAAGTTTCACCTTATCTCAAACTGTTCCTTTAAATCAATACGTATCAGCTGGGACATTAAGTATCGTTGGCGTTATTACTGGTTTAGACGGATCCGGTTTTTCAGGCATTTCTCTTGCTGGATCGATTGCAAACCTTTTCGGCACAGCACTTGGTCATGGAACAACTACATTAACAGCACTTGGACCAATCGCTACAATATGGACTTGGGGGCAGTGCTTTAATTCCTTGGGCGCTTATTCCTGCCGCTGCGATTTGTAAAGTCGATCCGTTTGAACTTACATGCCGAAACTTTTTACCAGTTGCAATTGGCTTAATTGTCAACACGATCGTTGCGATGTTTATTCTATAACGTAAGCAAGCATTCTCTTGCCTACGTTTTTTTATTATAAAATTCATCATAAATTACTGACTTGCAAAAGGGATTATTTATATGTTAGCGAAATTATATTAAGAGAGTATTTATTTTAAAGCGTTTACGAAAAACAGATTACTTCAATTCGAAAAGGAGACGTAATTATGAATGAATTGATTTTCGTCTTATTAATTTGTCCATTCCTTATCTTTATCGTTTCTGTTATGGGAACACGTAGAACGAAAACATATTACGTAATGCCCATTGTAACGTTTGCTAGCTTTTTAATAATAGGTGTTATCTCCTTTACTCCAAAATTTTTCTTTTGGGTTGGCATGTACAGCATCTTCTCATTTATTATTTCTTACATGACCCTCTTGTTTGTAAGAGGATATGAAATTGCGGAAAGTGCTAAGTAGTTATTAATCAGGAATTGGTAAAGATAATGAGAAACAACAAATTGAAAAATTTAACACTTCGAAATGAAAGATTGCTATTATTGGCAATCGATTAGAGACTGATGCAATGAGTAGTACAGCAGTTAGAAGGCAAGAAATATAGTTAAATCGGGATAACTCGCAACTCAAGTGCGATGCTCCTACTATATCTTCTTTACATGAAGTTTTAACGATGATAAAAAACGACCGCGTTCCCCGCAGTCGTTCTTTTCGTGTTACGCTGTAATCCAAGCCTCGTCAGCTGGATTTTTGCGCCATTCTTGCAGTTTTTTCATTTCAGCTTGTCCAATCATACCTTTTTCTTCCGCCACTTGAGTTAATGTGCTATAGTCGCTTAAAGAATATGACGCTACATTAGCTGCCGCTAGTTTTTCTTTTCCTGCTTCAAGCTCATATGTGAAGATTGATACGATTCCTAATACTTCACAACCTGCCTCACGAAGCGCTTCTACGCAAGTAATCGCACTACCACCAGTTGAAATAAGATCTTCTACTACAACTACTTTTTGACCTTTTTCCGCTTTTCCTTCAATTTGGTTTCCTTTACCGTGACCTTTTGCTTTACTACGTACGTAGCACATTGGTAAATTCATACGATCGCTTACCCATGCAGCATGGGCAATACCAGCAGTTGCTGTTCCTGCAATAACTTCTACAGTTGGGAAGTGTTCTTTAATTAATTCCTCTAATCCCGCCGCAATTGCTTGACGTACTTTTGGGTACGATAAAGTTAGGCGATTATCACAATAAATTGGCGATTTCATACCAGAAGACCAAGTGAATGGATCATTTGGTTGTAAAAATACTGCTCCAATTTCTAATAAATGCGATGCGATTTCTTTTTTCATACTGTTACACCTTCCCACTGTTGTTTTACTGTTTGATATGCTTCAAGCGGATTTTCTGCTTTTGTAATACTACGTCCAACCACAATGTAACTTGAACCAAGTTCTCTTGCACGTTTAGGTGTTGCTACGCGCACTTGGTCATTCACATCATCGCTTGCAAGACGAATCCCCGGTGTTACTGTTACAAATTCGTCTCCGCATACTTCACGTAACTTTGGTACTTCCAACGTTGAACATACAACGCCATCAAGTCCACTTTCTTTCGTTAATTTTGCGTAATGAGCAACCGCTTCTTCTAACGTTTTCTCAATGCCAATCTCTTTTTTCATCATAACTTCCGAAGTACTTGTTAATTGTGTAACTGCAATACAAATCGGTCTCTCTTTTCCTTCTTGCTTACCTTCCTCTAATCCCTCAAGCGCTGCTTTCATCATACTGCTCCCCCCAGCAGCATGAACATTTACCATGTCAACATCTAGACTAGCTAGGCTGCGCATAGCGCTTTTTACTGTATTTGGAATATCATGAAGTTTTAAATCTAGAAATATTTTATGTCCTTTTTCTTTTAAGTACGTAATAATTGCTGGGCCTTCTTTATAAAACAATTCCATACCCACTTTGACAAATAACTCTTCCCCTTCAAAGTGTTGTAAAAATTGTTCTACCTCTTTTTTCCCTGGAAAATCTAGTGCAACAATTAGCGACTTTGACATACTTGTTTCCAGCTCCTTCCTTGACATTCCGAAATGTGTCCAAATCCTAATTCATCTAATAACGATGGTAATTCCTCAATAATGGTTGGGCATACGAGCGGATCAACAAAGTTTGCTGTACCAACCGCAACTGCACTTGCACCAGCATAGAAGAATTCAATAACATCTTCTGCTGACTCAATACCACCCATTCCAATAATTGGAATATCAACCACTTGGCTTACTTCATGTACCATGCGAATTGCTACCGGTTTAATTGCAGGACCTGATAGTCCGCCTGTACGGTTTGCTAAAATTGGTTTTGCTGTTTTTAAATCTAGACGCATACCAAGCAATGTATTAATCATCGTTAACCCGTCCGCACCTGCATTTTCAATTGCCTTCGCAATCTCGACAATGTTTGTCACGTTCGGTGACAATTTCACATATACCGGCACTTCAGAAACCTCTTTTACTCGCTTCGTTAAATCAGCAGCAATTTCAGGATTTGTACCAAAAGCGATACCTCCCGTTTTTACATTGGGACAAGAAATATTTAATTCTAGTGCATGAACATTCGGTGCTTTTGAAATTTTCTTTGCTACTGCTACATAGTCTTCAACTTGTGAACCTGCAACATTCGCTATAATTGGAAGATCAAATTGTTCTAACCATGGTAATTCAGAGCCCATTACCTTTTCTAGCCCTGGATTTTGAAGCCCGATTGCATTTAACATACCACCTGGTGTTTCCGCCACACGTGGCGTCGGATTTCCATATCGTGGTTGTTCCGTCGTTGCTTTAATCATGATTGAGCCCAGTACATTTAAATCATAAAACTGAGCATATTCACGACCAAATCCGAAGCAACCAGATGCTGGGATGATTGGATTTTTTAATGATAATCCTGGTAATTCAACTTGTAATCTGTTCATAGTACAACCTCCCCGATTGGAAACACAGGTCCATCGCTGCACACTTTTTTATAAGAATGTCCGCTTGGATCTTCTTGTAAGTGACATACGCACGCGAAACATGCTCCAATCCCGCATCCCATACGTTCTTCTAGTGAAATGTAGGCTTTTTTCTCTTTATAACGCCCTTCTAATGCACGCAGCATTGCTAAAGGTCCACATGAGTATAAAATATCAAAGTCAATTCCATAGTTATCTATTACATCTGTTACAAACCCTTTTGTACCATGTGTACCATCAACGGTTGCAACATACGTATCACCAAGTTCTGCAAACTTTTCTTCATAGAAAACAACATCTTTCGTTTGAAATCCTAAGATGTGAATAACACGTACCCCTTTTGCAACAAGGCGTTGCGATAGCTCATAAAGTGGTGGCACACCAATTCCGCCTCCTACTAATAGAGCTGTTTGTCCAGCTTCTGCTTCTTCTACCGGAAATCCATGTCCGAGTGGTCCTAATACATCTACTAATTCACCTTGTTTTCTTTTTGCTAATGTTTTTGTTCCTTGTCCTTCCGCACGATATAGCATTGTAAATTCGTTTTTTTCTTGATCGACATTACAAATGCTAATTGGGCGGCGCAGAAGGGGGGTAATCCCCTCTGCTATCTTAATGTGTACGAACTGCCCTGGTTCGTTCATTTGCTGTACAAGATCACCTTGAAGCACTAATTCATAAATGTTTTTTGCGATTTCTGTTTGGTTAACGACGATCATATTTTGCTTTTGCATCATGCATGTACCACCTCGTGACGCGTTGTTGGCGCGATTTCTTTCATTGTGTGAGCTGAGAACGTCATAGATTCTAGTACTCGTAAAATTGCTCTTGTTGTATCAAGTGATGTTAAGCAAGCTACACCATTTTCCACAGATTCTCGACGAATGCGGAACCCATCACGCGCTGGTTGTTTTCCTTTTGTTAATGTGTTAATAACAAACTGTGCTTTTCCTTGACGAATAATATCAAGTAAGTTGTAATCTTCAGAGTCAATTTTATTTACAACTTGCACCGGAATGTTTTGCTCTGTTAACGATTTTGCTGTTCCTGCTGTTGCCAATAAGTTATAGCCAATTTCATGGAAGCGTCTTGCGATTTCAATCGCTTCTTCTTTATCTTTATCCGCAACTGTAATAATGACAGATCCATGTGTTGGAATGCTAATTCCCGCAGCAACTAATCCTTTATATAATGCTTTTTCAAGCGTTAAATCTTTCCCCATTACTTCCCCTGTCGATTTCATTTCAGGTCCTAATGTTGTATCAACAGAGCGCAGTTTTGCAAACGAGAATACTGGCGCTTTTACATATACTTCGTTATCTTCTGGGTGGTAACCAGTTTCATAACCTTGTTCTACAAGATTTTTACCTAAAATGACTTTCGTTGCGATGTTTGCCATTGGAACACCTGTAATCTTGCTTAAGAACGGTACTGTACGGCTCGCACGTGGGTTTACTTCAATGACATACACTTCATCTTTGAAGACTACAAATTGGATATTTAGTAATCCAACAATCTTTAATCCTCTTCCAAGTGCAATTGTATTTTCAATAATTTGTTCCTTCACTTTCGCTGATAGGCTTTGTGGAGGATATACTCCGATTGAATCACCAGAGTGAACACCAGCGCGTTCAATATGTTCCATAATACCGGGAATGTATACATTTTCACCGTCAGAAATTGCATCCACTTCAATTTCTTTCCCAACCATGTAGCGGTCAATTAATACCGGGTGATCTGCATGTACTTTTACTGCATTTTTCATATAGTGAAGCAGTTCTTCTTGACGATACACAATTTCCATTGCACGTCCACCAAGTACGTAAGATGGTCTTACGAGTACTGGATAGCCAATTTCTTCAGCAATTGCTACCGCTTGCTCTACTGTTGTTGCTGTTTTACCAACCGGTTGTGGAATACCAAGCTCTGTTAATGCTGCTTCGAACTTATCGCGGTCTTCAGCACGATCTAAATCTTCAAGAGATGTTCCTAAAATTTTCACACCGCGCTCTGCTAATTTTGCCGCTAAGTTAATCGCTGTCTGTCCACCGAATTGTACAATAACACCTTCTGGCTTCTCTAAATCAATGATGTGCATAACATCTTCAATTGTTAATGGTTCAAAGTACAATTTATCAGAAATACTGAAGTCTGTTGAAACTGTCTCTGGGTTATTATTCACAATAATTGCTTCGTAGCCAGCTTCTTTAATTGCCCATACAGAGTGAACTGTTGCATAGTCAAATTCAACCCCTTGACCGATGCGGATTGGTCCAGAACCTAGTACCATTACACTTTTACGCTCTGTAACGATTGATTCGTTCTCGTCACCATATGTGCTGTAGTAGTAAGGCGTTGCAGATTCGAATTCTGCTGCACAAGTATCTACCATTTTAAATACTGGCATGATGCCATTTTCTTTACGTGTAGCGTAAATTTCACATTCTGTTTTATTCCAAGCAGACGCAATGTAATGATCACTAAAGCCCATTTCTTTTGCTTCTCGTAATACTTCCATGTCACCAACATTCGCTTTTACTTTTCGTTCCATATTTACGATGTTTTCGATTTTTTGTAAGAAGAAGAAGTCCATTTCGCACCATTCGTGAATCTCTTCTTTCGTTACACCTTGGCGAATTGCTTCTGCCACAATAAACAGACGCTCATCATCCGCTTTTATAATACGTTTTTTCATTGTTTCTTTATCAAGTTCTTTTAAGTGATTTAGCTCTAGATGATAAATACCAAGTTCTAGAGAGCGAACGGCTTTTAATAATGATTCTTCTAAGTTACGTCCGATTGACATAACTTCACCCGTTGCTTTCATTTGTGTTCCAAGCGTTCTATTTGCTGATTCAAACTTGTCGAAAGGCCAGCGTGGAATTTTCGAAACAACATAGTCTAATGCTGGCTCAAAGCACGCATATGTTTTTTGTGTTACTGGGTTTACAATTTCATCTAATGTTAAACCGACTGCAATTTTTGCTGCTAATTTCGCAATTGGATATCCCGTCGCTTTTGATGCTAAGGCAGATGAACGACTTACACGTGGATTTACTTCAATTACATAGTATTGGAAGCTATACGGATCTAGTGCAAGCTGAACGTTACATCCCCCTTCAATTCCTAGTGCACGAATAATTCTTAATGACGTATTACGCAGCATCTGATATTCTCGATCGCTTAATGTTTGACTCGGTGCTACAACAATAGAATCCCCTGTGTGCACACCAACTGGGTCGATGTTTTCCATGTTACATACTACAATGGCATTGTCATTTGCATCACGCATTACTTCATATTCAATTTCTTTAAAGCCAGCGATGCTTTTTTCTAATAAACATTGTGTTACTGGGCTATGTTTCAAACCACTTGTTACAATTTCAATTAACTCTTCTTCGTTGTGGCAAATTCCACCGCCTGTTCCGCCTAACGTAAATGCTGGACGAACAATGACTGGATACCCAATCTCTTTAACAAATTCATATGCTTCATCAAGTGTATGGACAATTTCACTTGGTGGTGTTGGTTCGTTCAATTCTTGCATTAATGTACGGAATAAATCGCGATCTTCCGCTTGCTCAATTGCTGATAATTTCGTTCCTAAAATTTCAACTCCACACTCTTCAAGCACACCCGATTTGGCAAGTTCAACAGCCATATTTAATCCTGTTTGTCCGCCAAGTGTCGGCAAAATTGCATCTGGACGCTCTTTACGAATAATGCGACTTACAAATTCTAGTGTTAATGGCTCAATATATACTTTATCTGCTGTTGCAGTGTCCGTCATAATTGTTGCTGGGTTCGAGTTAACAAGGATTACTTTATAGCCTTCCTCTTTTAAAGATTGACAAGCTTGCGTTCCAGAGTAATCAAACTCCGCTGCTTGCCCAATTACAATTGGTCCTGATCCGATTACTAAAATTGTGTTAATGTCTAGGCGTTTTGGCATAACTCTTCCCCTTCTTTCTTAAAGTTTGCAATCATTGTTAAGAAATCTTCAAATAAGTCATTTGCATCTTCTGGTCCTGCTGATGCTTCTGGATGATATTGTACTGTAAATGCTGGAAACTTCTTATGACGAAGTCCTTCTACTGTTCCATCATTTAAAGCAACGTGTGTAATCTCAAGGTCTGTTCCTTTTACAGATTCCTCTTCTACTGCATACCCATGGTTTTGAGAAGTGATAGCTACTTTTCCAGTTTCAAGATGTTTTACTGGATGGTTTAATCCGCGGTGACCAAATTTTAATTTCACTGTATTTGCACCTGATGCCAAGGCAAATAGTTGATGCCCAAGGCAAATACCGAATAAAGGTACTTTTCCAATGATTCCTTTTAACATTTCAATCGCTTCTGGTACATCTTTTGGATCCCCAGGTCCGTTACTTAACATAATTCCATCTGGGCTTAAGCGTAAAATTTCTTCTGCCGATGTATTGTAAGGAACAACAATGACATCGCAATCACGCTTATTTAATTCGCGTAAAATACCGTGCTTCATTCCGAAATCAACAAGGACAACGCGGTAACCACGACCTGGGCTTGGATATGGATCTTTTGTTGATACACGCTTTACATGATCTGTAAATACTGTAGCTCTTAATTGACTGACAATATAATCTACATCGACATCCATATTACAAAGACGTCCGCGCATTGTTCCATATTGACGAATTTTTCTCGTTAATTTTCTCGTATCAATTCCTGATAATCCTGGAATATTTCGTTCTTTTAAATACTCATCTAACGAATTTTCATTACGGAAGTTCGATGGATGATCGCAAATTTCATTTACAATTAAACCGTGTACAGATGGTTGAATCGATTCAAAATCATCACGGTTAATACCATAGTTTCCGATCAATGGATACGTAAATGTTACGATTTGACCGCAGTATGATGGATCAGATAATGTTTCTTGGTATCCGGTCATACCAGTTGTAAATACAACTTCACCTGATTTTTCAATCTCTCCGCCGAATCCTTTTCCAATTAATACTGTTCCATCTTCTAAGATAAGCTGTCTTTTCATACTAATGCACTCTCCTTTTGCCATACGATCTTCCCGCCCACTAATGTCATAACTGGCCATCCTTGACACTTCCAGCCTGCAAATGGCGTATTTTTTCCTTTTGATAAGAATGTTGTTGGGTCAATTTTTTCTTCTTGTTCTAAATCAAGAATGGTAATATCAGCTGCTCTTCCTTCTTTTAGACGTCCTGTTTCTAAACCAAATGTATCTGCTGGCTTTTCTGTTAAGAATTGGATAAGCTGTTCTAATGTGATAATTCCTTTTTTCACAAGGTTTGTATATAGTAATGGGAACGCTGTTTCAAAACCAGTAATTCCAAATGGTGCTCTTTCAATGCCTTGTGCTTTTTCTTCTGCTGTATGCGGTGCATGATCCGTTGCAATGATGTCGATTGTTCCATCTAATAAACCTTCAATGAGTGCTTCTTGGTCTTCTCTTCCTCGAAGTGGTGGGTTCATTTTAAAGTTGGGATCAACAGATGGGATATCATCTTCACATAGCACTAAGTGGTGTGGTGTTACTTCTGCTGTTACTTTAATACCTGCACGTTTTGCATCACGAATTACTCGCACTGACCCTTTTGTACTTACGTGACAAACATGATAGTGACAATCTGCCGCTTCCGCTAGTAAAATGTCCCTGGCAATATGTACAGATTCACATACTGATGGGATACCGTTTAATCCATGTTTCTCAGAAAATTTCCCTTCATGTACACAACCTTTATTAATAAGCGTATTTTCTTCGCAATGGGCAACAACTGCCATATTTAATTTAGCTGCACGCTTCATAGCCGCTAACATCATACTTGCATCTTGTACGCCTACTCCATCATCAGTAAATGCGAATGCTCCAAGTTCTTTTAACGTTTCAAAGTCCGTCATTTCAGAACCTGCTTGACGCACTGTAATTGCACCATATGGCAGTACATTTACATGTGCTTTTTCCTGAATTCGTTTTTGTAAATCTTCCATATGCTCTTTACTATCTGGCACTGGGCGTGTATTTGGCATCGCACAAATTGTTGTAAAGCCCCCTTTTGCTGCTGCAAGTGTACCAGTTTCAATCGTTTCTTTATGTTCACCACCTGGTTCGCGAAGATGAACGTGTACATCTACTAATCCAGGTGCGATTAATTTTCCATTTACATCGATTACTTCAGCATTTTCAGCCGAAATATTTTTCGCTATTTTCGCAATTTTACCATCTTGTACAAGAAGATCTGTTGCCACGATTGTTCCTTCTTCATTTAAGTAACGTCCATTTTTAAACAAATAATTCATGTTTCATTCCTCCTAATACATTTGGTAATGCGCGTTTTAAAACAGCCATTCTTACGTAAACTCCATTTTCCATCTGTTTGAATATGCGAGAACGTTTACACTCAACAAGTTCACTTGCAATTTCTACATCACGATTTACTGGAGCCGGATGCATAATAATGCTTCCTTCTTTCATGCGTTCTTCTCGTTCCATTGTTAACCCATGGTTTTCATGATACTCTTTCATGATGTCTGTTTCATAATGATCATGACGCTCATGCTGTACACGAAGTAACATCATCACATCAACTTCTGGAATAAGTTCATCTAAGCTTCTATATGTTCCGAATGTATTTGTTTCATCTTTCCACTCTTCAGGACTAGCAAAGTAAATTGTTGCACCTAATTTCGTTAATGCTTCTGCATTCGAGCGTGCCACTCGGCTGTGACGAATGTCTCCTACAATCGCAATCTTTAATCCTTCAAATCTCCCAAACTCTTGTTTAATTGTTAGAAGATCTAACAAACATTGCGTCGGGTGATTTCCACATCCATCACCTGCATTTAAAATAGGGATATTTACTTTGTCTTTTAGCTCATCAAAGTAGCGATCTTGCTGATGGCGGATGACTACTGCTTTGGCTCCAATCGATTCTAGTGTTCTTATCGTATCGTATAACGTTTCTCCTTTTTGTACGCTAGAAGAATCTGCTGAGAAGTTTAATACTTCTAATCCCAATCTCTTCTCAGCAACCTCGAAGCTAAATCTTGTTCTCGTACTATTCTCAAAAAACAAGTTTGCTACAAATGTTTGCTCTGTCGCTTTTCTTTCTTTTCCATTCGCGAAATCTTCTGCATCTTTTAGGATTTCTGAAATTTCTTCCTTCGATAATTCACTCATCGTTAACAATTGGCTCATTGTCATCCCTCATCTTTCTGATTTTTATGATAACACCTTTTGCATTTATATACTAACAATCGCATAAAAACACCCTAGTCATGCGAGACTAGGGTGCAAGAAAGAAGCCACCCTTTTCTGTCTCGCAGGACTGATTTAAAAGGTTCGTTTTTATGAAGCAATCTGCTTAGATTGTTGTTTTTCTTTTATTTCTGGTAGTAGTAAATTTAACAATACACCTACAATTGCTGCAAGCGCCATTCCTTCTACTTGGAATGATTCTCCGATATGAAGCACTGCACCGCCTATACCAATAACAAGAATAACAGATGCAATCATTAAGTTACGTTTGTCACTTAAGTCTGTTTTTTCGTCCACCATCATACGTAAACCACTTGATGCGATGACACCAAAGAGCAGGATGGAGACACCGCCCATGACTGGTGTTGGAATCGAATGAATCAGCGCTGAAATCTTACCGATAAATCCAAACACGATTGCGAAGATTGCTGATCCAGCGAATAAATATACACTATACGCTCTTGTAATTGCTAGCACCCCGATATTTTCACCATATGTTGTATTCGGCGGCCCACCAATTACAGATGCTATTAATGTCGCTACACCATCACCAAAGATTGAACGATGTAAGCCTGGTTTTGCAATTAAATCTCGATTAATAACATTTCCAAGTACAATTTGGTGCCCAATATGTTCTGAAATCGTTACTAGTGCTACCGGAACCATCAGAAGCATAATTTTCCAAGAAAATTCCGGTGTATATGTTACAAACGGTACAACAAAGTCTGGTACATTGAACCAGCTTGCCTCAGCTACCGGCTTAAAATCGACTAACCCTTGAAAGTATGCAAAAATATATCCGCCAATAATTCCAAGCAATACCGGTATAATACTGAAGAATCCTCTTCCAAATATGGAGCAAATAATCGTAATTACTAATGTGACTAATGCTACTGAAAAGTGTGTAAAGCTATATTTTCCATCGCCATCATTCATTGCCATATTCACAGCCGTATGCGCTAAAGCTAAACCAATAACCATTACAACTGGACCAACTACAATTGGAGGGAGTAACTTCATAATCCAAGCTGATCCTGACTTTTTAATTCCTAGCGAAACTAGGAGATAAACAAGTCCTGCTAGCATACCACCGAGCATTGCTGCTCCCGGCCCCCCCGCTGTTTTTGCCGTTATAATTGGAGCAATAAATGCGAACGATGATCCTAAATAGGCAGGTACTTGCCCTTTTGTTATAAGAAGAAACGCTAATGTTCCTAATCCACTGGAAATTAAAGCTACTGATGGATTTAATCCTGTTAAAAACGGAACCAGCACTGTTGATCCGAACATTGCAAACAAATGCTGTATGCTTAAAAATAACCATCTTCCCGGTTTCGGTATTTCATGAATGTCTAACACTGGCTTTTGCTCCATTGTTATATCCTCCTTCAATTTAAAATTTTGCAATAAAAAAACTCTTTGTGTCCGTGCACAAAGAGTCCTATACTTTCATATGGCAAATTTAACATATGAAAGCCAAGACCCTTTGGCAGCCTCACAGGACTACATTTAAAAGGGCTTTACTTTTCGTATATGCTTACTCGATCTTTTTGATCTGTCTCTTGCAAATCAACTTCAATACGTTCTTCACTTGATGTTGGAATATTTTTCCCTACATAATCAGCGCGAATTGGCAACTCACGATGACCTCTATCTACAAGAACAGCTAACTGAATTTGTGATGGTCTTCCTAAGTCCATTAGTGCATCCATCGCAGCGCGAACTGTTCTCCCTGTATACAATACATCATCTACAAGAATAACTTTTTTCTTTGTAATATCTACAGGAATATCAGAGCCTTTTACAAGCGGTTCTTTATCTTTAGATTGTAGCGTTAAATCATCACGATATAGCGTAATGTCTAACTCTCCAACTTCAATCTCTTTTCCTTCAATCTGACCAATTTTTTCTGCTAAACGTTTTGCTAGAAAAATCCCACGTGTTTTAATTCCGACTAAAACACATTGGTCGACACCTTTATTATGCTCTACAATTTCGTGACTAATACGTGTTAAAGCGCGACGAATCATTTGATCATCTAAAACAACTGCCTTTTCTTTCATGCTTTACACCTCCAAGCTTTTTTTGCACGTGAGAGGAATCGTATAAAAAAAGTCCTCCCAGCGTGTGCGAGAGGACTTTTGAAAAAAGGGTACAAGTATACCCTAAATATTTCAAACCGTTACCTTCTCAACCTCACGGGGCTGTGTTAAAGGATCATTATTTAACTGTTGTTAGTATCGCAGTTTTTATTCATTTTGTCAATACTATTTCCGTAAAATATTTAATGTTTCCTCGAATATAGCTGGTGCAGGTGCTTCAAATTGTAAATATTCACCTGTACGCGGATGATTAAATCCTAAAATTCCTGCATGAAGCGCTTGTCCATTCAAATTTAATGTCTTTTTCGGACCATATTTCGGATCCCCAGCAAGAGGGTATCCAATATATTTCATATGAACACGAATTTGATGTGTTCGTCCCGTTTCTAAACGACATTCGACAAGTGTAAAGTCCTTAAATCGTTCTAACACTTGAAAATGCGTAACTGCATGCTTACCATTTTCATCAACAGCCATACTTTGACGATCTTTCTTATCTCGAGCAATTGGCGCATCAATTGTTCCTTTATCGTGCGGGATTACCCCATGCACAATTGCCTGATAGCGTCTCGTCACTGTTTTTTCTACTAGCTGATTTACTAAAGATTCATGCGCCATATCATTTTTCGCAACCATTAATAAGCCTGATGTGTCTTTGTCAATGCGGTGTACAATACCTGGACGCATGACGCCATTAATGCCTGATAAATCTGTACAATGATACATTAAACCATTAACAAGTGTACCACTCGTATGCCCCGGTGCTGGATGTACAACCATACCGCGTGGTTTATTAACAACTAGTACATCCGCATCTTCGTAATAAATCTCTAAATTCATATCTTCGGCACGAATATCCAATTCTTCTGGTTCTGGAACTGTTACTGTAATTTCATCATTTTCTTTTACTTTATAATTTCCTTTAACCGTCTTTCCATTTACTGTTATGACGCCGTCTTTAATCCATTGTTGCACTTGTGTGCGTGACCACTCATGATTTACACTTGCAACAAATTTATCAATCCGTTCGTTTTTCCGTTCTTCTACAACTGTTACTTGTACTACTTCACTCATTCAATTACTCCTTCATTTTCTTTCCTTCTAATAATGTTTGAATAATAATTAATACAACACCAATACATAAAGCCGAATCAGCTATATTAAATACCGGATAATTGTATGAAAAAATATACACGTGAATAAAATCCACTACTTCTTGTCTAAATACACGATCAATAAAATTACCAATCGCTCCACCTAAAATAAGACCGAGAGAAATCCCTAACAGTTTATCTGTTTTTGCATACTTCTTCATATAAAAGACAATAAATCCTACAAAAACAACTGTAATGATATAGAAGAACCACATTTTGTTTTCTAAAATACCCCAAGCAGCTCCTCTGTTTCGATGTGATGTTATGTATAATACATTATCGATAATTGGGATACTTGCACCTAATTCCATGTTCTTGACAATGAACCATTTCGATAGTTGATCGATAGCAATAACAAATAACGCTATTAAATAATATATCATTTTATTTCCCCCACAAAGACAGTGTACCTCAAAATTTTAGCATAGCTGCTATCTTTTCACAACGAACCTTTATAGAAGAATAAAATAAAATGAAAAAAGGTACTATAATATTGTTGTGCGAATTACACATTTACTTTTTTATATAAAAATTCATAAATGGTACGAGCTGTTGGCAACATCTTCATACGTTTTAAAGAAATCATTTCTCCTGTTTCTTCACAAACGCCATACATATCAATCTCCATTTTAAATAATGCTCGTTCAACATCTTTTAAGTCTTCTCTTATATCATGTAAAAGCAATTTCTTCTTTGCATCCAGTTGTATTTCATATCCCAGTTCTTGTCCAAATTCCATCTCATATGTGCGACTTACTTCCTTTGCCAATCGCTCCTGTAATTCTTTTCTCATCACTTGTAATTCTCGTTTTATATCCATATAGATTTCATTCACGTGTACATTCCTCCTAGCTGCAATGTACCGTTAGTGTATCCGAATTCCACTTACTTACCGCACACACATTTTTCCTTCATAGGAAGTTCTTCTATGCTGTTTCATTCATTTTTCATAAGTAACCTTATACTTGTTATAACATAAACGATATAAAAAAACTGACCGCTATATAAGCGATCAGTTTTTTGTATTATTATTTTACATAATTCTCTTTTACAACAGTCGCGCAACGCTCACATAATGTTTTATACTCGTTATCGTTGCCAACTGTTTCCGAAACAACCCAGCAACGTTCACAAGTTTCACCGTTTGCTTGTGTAACAAGAACTGCCGTATGTTCATATTTTTGTGCATCCGCTGGCGCTTCCTCTATCGTTCCACCAAGTTTATATTCAGAAACGATAAATAGTTGTTTTAAATCTTCTTGAATAGATTCTAACATTTCTTTCATTTCTGCTGTTGGGAATAATGTAATGCTAGCCGTCAATGATTTACCAATCACTTTCTCATTACGCGCCACTTCTAGTGCTTTTAATACGTCACTACGAAGCGTCATAAATGCATCCCATTTTGTTTTTAACGCTTCCCCATCTTGTAATTCGATAGCTTCTGGCATATCTGTCAATTGTACGCTCTCTTCTGTAACACCTGGAATATATGGCCACACTTCATCAGCTGTATGAGGTAAAATCGGTGTTACAAGTTTCGTTAACGCAACAAGAACATCATATAACACCGTTTGAATTGCACGACGATCATGATGATTTGCCGCTTCAATGTATAAAATATCTTTTGCAAAATCTAAATAGAATGAACTTAAATCGATTGTACAGAAGTTATGAATTGCATGATATACTGCCGCAAAGTCATAAGTTTCATACGCTTCTTTCACTTTCGTAATTAAGTCATTTAATTTCACTAACATATAGCGATCCACTTCGCGAAGTTCCGCTTTTGCTACTGCATCTTGAGCTGGATTAAAGTCAGCTAAATTTCCTAATAAGAAACGGAATGTGTTACGGATTTTGCGATATACTTCTGCAACTTGTTTTAAAATATCATCTGAAATACGTACATCAGACTGATAATCAACAGAAGATACCCAAAGGCGTAAAATATCTCCACCTAGTTGGTCCATAATCTTCTTCGGTACAACAATGTTTCCGATTGATTTACTCATTTTGCGACCTTCACCATCAAGTACGAAGCCATGGCTTAGCACACCTTTATATGGTGCTTTACCTGTTACAGCAACAGCTGTTGATAATGAAGAGTTAAACCAACCACGATATTGGTCAGATCCTTCTAAATATAAATCAGCTGGACGTTGCAAGTCGTCACGTTCTTCTAATACAGCTTGGTGAGAAGAACCAGAATCAAACCATACATCCATAATATCTGTTTCTTTACGGAATTCACCATTTGGACTAGATGGATGTGTGAATCCTTCTGGTAGTAAATCTTTCGCTTCGCGTTCAAACCATACGTTAGAACCATGTTCACGGAATAAGTTTGCTACATGATTAATTGTTTCATCTGTAATAATTGGATCATTATTTTCTGCATAGAACACAGGAATTGGTACACCCCATGCACGTTGACGAGAAATACACCAGTCACCGCGGTCACGAACCATATTATGAAGACGAGTTTCTCCCCACGCTGGTACCCATTTTGTTTCTTTCACAGCTTGTAATAATTCACTACGGAATGCCTCAATAGATGCAAACCATTGTGCTGTTGCACGGAAAATAATTGGTTTTTTCGTTCTCCAGTCATGTGGATATGAATGCGTAATAAATGTTAATTTCAGCAACGCGCCAACTTCTTCTAATTTTTCCGTAATTGGTTTGTTTGCTTTATCATAGAATAAACCTTCAAATCCAGGTGCTTCACTTGTTAATACGCCTTTATCATCAACTGGACAAAGAACTTCTAGGCCATACTTTTGCCCTACAATGAAATCATCTTCCCCGTGTCCAGGTGCTGTATGTACACAACCTGTACCAGCATCTGTTGTTACATGCTCACCAAGCATAACTAAAGAATCGCGGTCATAGAATGGATGTTTTGCAACTGTATATTCAAGTTCACTACCTTTTACTGTTCTAACAACTTCAGGGTTTTCCCATTCTAATGTTTTTGCTACTGTATCAAACAGGTCAGAAGCAATGATATATTTTTCATCATTTACTTTAACGATGCTATATTCAAGTTTTGGATGAACAGAAATACCTAAGTTAGCTGGCAATGTCCAAGGCGTCGTTGTCCAAATAATAAATTTCTCGTCACCTTCTAATACGTCTTTTCCATCTTTCACTTCAAATGCAACGTAAATAGATGCTGATTTTTTATCTTTGTACTCAATTTCAGCCTCAGCTAAAGCAGATTCACTCGTTGGAGACCAGTAAACAGGTTTTTGTCCCTTATAGATATAGCCTTTTTTCGCCATTTCTCCAAATACTTTAATTTGTTGTGCTTCATATGCTGGTTCCAAAGTAATATATGGATGATCCCAATCCGCACGTACACCAAGGCGTTTAAATTGTTCACGCTGACGATTTACTTGTTCGTATGCATATTCCGCACATAATTTACGGAATTCTGCGACCGGCATTTCTTTACGCTTTACTCCCTTATTCGTTAAAGCCTGCTCAATTGGTAAACCATGCGTATCCCAACCTGGAACATAAGGAGCACAATAACCAGTCATTGATTTATAGCGTACAATAAAGTCTTTTAATACTTTATTTAGTGCGTGTCCCATATGAATATCACCATTTGCATATGGAGGACCATCGTGTAATACGAATAAAGGGCGTCCTTTTGTACGTTCTTGTACTTTTTCATAAATGTTCATTTCAGCCCATTTTTCTTGTATTGCAGGCTCACGTTTTGGTAAATTCCCACGCATTGGGAACTCTGTTTTTGGCATTAGTAATGTATTTTTGTACTCCATGCTCAATTCCTCCTTACATGTATCATAAAAAGACTTAAAAACGAAATAAAAAAGAGACTTTCACATCCCAAAAGGGACGAGAAAGTCTCCCGCGGTACCACCCTATTAAATCATATACGTATGCACATGATTCACTTTATATCCTTAACGCGAATATACGCCTACGCTTACTCATTTTTTCAGCGCGGAACTCCAGGGTGATTTCCCATTTATCTCCTTATCCTGAGCTCACACCATCCTCAGTTCGCTTTATAAGGGGTGAAAAAGGTACTTATCCCTATCTTCGTTTTTCTTAATCAATATGTTGTTTAAAATTATATGTAATAATGAGAAAAACGTCAAGTTTACACTGTTTCTTCTTTTTTCAACAGTTCGTCCACTTCGTCTTCTAATTCGATGAGCTTGTCCCAATCGTCGTTGTTTAACATTTCAAGCTGTGTTTCTAGCAACATGCGGAAACGAGTACGAAACACTTTTGCTTGTTTCTTTAGCTCTTCAATATCAAAAGCAACTTTTCTTGATTTCACTAACGCTTCATTAATGATTCGATCCGCATTTTTTTCTGCTTCACGAACGATTAGTTTTGCTTCTTTTTGTGCATTGCGTTTTACTTCTTCCGCCGCTTCTTGTGCTACAACAATAGACTTATTTAGCGTGTCTTCAATATTAGAAAAATGATCTAGCTTTCCTTCTAATTGAGCAACCTTCTCTTCTAAAGCTTTCTTTTCACGAATGACTAATTCATAATCTTTAATGACTTGATCAAGAAATTCATTCACTTGATCTTCATCATAGCCACGAAATCCGCGACTAAATTCTTTATTATGAATATCTAATGGTGTTAACGGCACAAAAGCCACCTCCAAGTAGTTATCTAAATTTTCCTCTTTTAATTATATCTTTTCTTCGACAAAATAAGAGTTTTTTCCTTCTAAAAAATCAATCATTTTAGTATACCATACAAAACTCGCCATTTGTCTTTTTTCGTTCTTCCGTCGACCGAAAACAATTTACTTCTTCCATGTCCTCTGACCGACAGAATATCTCCTGGAAGACATTCATATGAAGTTTGATCTACAACTTTCCAATTCACTTTTACAAGCCCATTCTTTATAAGGGGTTGTACTTTTTGACGTGATAGATGCAAGATTTCAGCTAACACGACGTCTAAGCGTAGTGATGAAACAGTTCCAAATTGCTCTCTCCATTCATCCTGCAATTGCAAAACATTCTCTGCTGATACACTGAAGAGAGAAACCTTTGTTTTTCCAATTGATTGTAAGTTCATTTCAATATAAGAAACAACTTCTTTTGCGACTACGATTTGGACACGATTTTCTTGAATAAAAATATCACCGTACTTTTCTCTCTTTAAACCAAGGGACATAAGTGCACCTAGTATTTGTCTATGTTCAAGCGTATAAAATTTGGAAGGATAATCAATTTCTAATACTTCTACTTGAAATTCTTCTTCATTTAAAGCAAGATAATCTGGATAAATAAGTGCCCTTTTTCTCTCCGCTTTTGGCGCTGCACCATTAAATTGTAAAGAAACATCTCCTTGCTGTCCAACTATTGTAGTTACAATTTGTTGCTGACGCGGATCAAGGAAATCTGTTAATTTTACTTGATGGTACTCTTCTACTGCTCGTTTCCATTCCAACACTTTATCAACAAAACTGGCCTCTTCAGGCCTAAAATGTTCGTAAATGCTCATGCATGCAACCTATCTTATAAAAAGTAGCCAAATAAAGTGACTAAGCCGCTGCTAGCAAGCTTTAATGCAATAATTGCAACGATCGGAGAAATATCAATTACACCAAGCGGTGGAATCACTCTCCGAAATGGCTCTAAATACGGTTCGCAAATGCGTGCTAAAAAGTCACCGACTGCTGATTCTCTAGCGCCTGGAAACCAAGTTAGAAGAATGTAGACAATAAGCGCCCAGGAGTAAATTTGAATGACTAAGAGCAAAGCTTTTAAAATTATAAACATGGCGTATTACCACCTCTTTATATTTGTCTCTTCCTCTTCACCGAATAACTCGGAAATTGCTCCAACAATATCCACATTCTCAGGTGTACACATAAATGTTTTTGGTCCTAACTTTTGAATATCCCCGCCTATAGCGTATACAGTACCACTTAAAAAGTCAACGATGCGTACTGCTTGATCGGTAGACATTCTTTGCAAATTAATGACTACAGCACGCTTTCCTTTTAGATGGTCTGCAATCCCTTGTGCTTCTGAATACGTACGCGGTTCTAACAAAACAACTTTAGAAGATTGCTTTGCTGTTTCAATGCTTACGACATTTTGTTTTGGTTGTACTTTTGTAAATGGTACGTCTTGTTGTTCTGGAGGTTCTTGCTGTTTTTTCATTTCTATTTGCTCCTTTTCGTAAGCATATTGAGCTGCTTCTTTTTCCTCTGGCGTGTCAAAAAAGAAATACTTCACTTTTGACCAACTCATAATACATTCTCCTTCCTTTTATGCTTTTCCTACTAAAATCGTTCCCAAACGAATATATGTAGCACCTTCTTCAATCGCAATTGTATAATCATTCGACATTCCCATTGATAGCTCTTTGCATGGAGCATACGAAAGTCTTAATTCCTGTACTTGCTGTTGCAACATGCGAAGCGTTTTAAAGCAGCCGCGTATTTCTGCTTCATCTTCCGTAAATGGTGCCATTGTCATCAAACCAACAACTTCAATTTTATCAAATTCCTTCAAAGCATGAACAAACTCAATAAGTTCCTCAACTTGTAACCCTTGTTTTGATTCTTCACGCGATGTTTTCACTTGTATAAAACATTTAACAGGCTTTGTAGCACGCTTTTGAATCTCTCTTGCAAGAGAAAGACGATCTAACGAATGCAAATAGTCAATATGACTAATAATTTCTTTTACTTTTCTCGTTTGTAAGGAACCGATAAAATGCCAATTGACTTGTGAGCCAAAATGCTCATATTTTTGTAAAAATCCTTCATTTCTATTCTCCCCTAAATCAGCAATTCCGGCCTCTACTACCTCATTCGTTTTTTCAATTCCAACCGTTTTTGTTACTGCAACAAGTTTCACATCATGGATGGAGCGTCCAGCTCGCTCACATGCTTGTTTCATTTCTTCCTGTATCACTGCTAAATTCTCTTGTACTGTCACTGTTTTTCAATCCTCCTTAAAACCTATGAAACTCAACATTCTTCCTGTCTTTCCTTGGTCGCGGCGATGCGAGAAAAATAATTGTTCTTCACAGCTTGTACAAAGAGATGACATCACAATATGTTCTTCTTTTATGCCAGCTTGTAAGCATACTATACGATTTATCTCTTTTAAATCAATCGCGTATTGTCCAGCTGAAATGACTTTATAAGGAACAGATCCATTTATAATTTGTTTTGCTGCTGATAAAACACGATCGTCTACAACATAGCAACATGCTCCAATCGCAGGTCCAATTGCAACATGAATGTCAGTAGTAGAAACGCCCTCAGCTTTCCACTTTTGAATCATTTCATTCGCAATTTCTTTCACAGTGCCTTTCCATCCGGCATGCGCAAGACCTATTAAACCATGTGAAGGTGCATAGAAAAAGAGAGGCACACAATCAGCATAACAAGATATTAAACATACATCTTTATCAGCTGTATAGATACCATCCGTCTTTGGAATTCCATCTTCATATACATAAACTCCGCGCCCTTTTTCTTCATGTCCCACTTTTTCTACATGATGATTATGAACCTGTTCTGAACAAATCCAATTTTCTAATGGCTGATGTAACTTATTTGCTAAAATACGTCTATTTTCATGAACATTCTCAATGATATCATTCACATGTAATCCTAAATTCATCGCATGAAAGGAGCCTGTACTTACTCCACCATCTTTTGTTGTAAAGCCAGCAGTAATGTTCCCAAGATCTTCCCATGCTTGTAAATACAATATACCGTCCACATATTTAAATGGTTCTCTCATAAAGCGGCTCCTTCTTCATTAAAATAGCTTAAAAATCATGGTACTTCCTGTCTATTTTACCATACTTTTATTTTTCCATAATGACAATATAAAAAAAAGAGGAATTTGTAATATTCTTTAAGAAATTGTCGGTGTTTGTATTGATTCTGTTACAGAATTGACATGATCTGCTCTTACAAGTATGACATCTTCACCGATTTTCACAATTTTATTCCAATTAATAACAATCTCTTCTTCTCTACCAAATAACCCTAGCATACGTGCTTGCTTTGAAATAATAACAGCTTGAATTTTCCCCGTATGCATATCTATATCAATGTCACCAATATTTCCAAGTTTTTTACCATCCGAAACATTTACGACATCTTTCATCTGAAATTCTGAAATTCTGATCATTATGATTCACTCCTTTTCCCTCATGAACAGGAAGTAGCCTTCACTGATAGAAAATCCATTTTATTCTCATTATATGAACACTACATTCTCTCTATGAGCGGAATATAAAGCGAAACTTTCAACCGTGAAGGATTCTTTCATCCGCTACTAACGAAAAGCCTATTCCCATCTATCTTTCTTGTTTCTCTCCAACTCTTACTACCTTAAAATAGCGGATAAACAAATTTATATGTAAAAAAGGTCTCCCCATAAACGGGGAAACCTTAGCCTTGAATTGTCTTATTCATTTGTTTAATCGCTGACTTCTCTAACCTTGATACTTGTGCTTGGGAAATTCCAATTTCTTCTGCAACTTCCATTTGTGTTTTTCCTTGAAAAAAACGCTTTCGAATAATCATCTTTTCTCGATCATTGAGTCGTTTCATTCCTTCTTTTAGTGCCAGTTCTTCAACCCACTGCTCGTCCTTTTGTTTTTCATCGCTCAGCTGATCCATTACAAAAATAGGGTCTCCCCCATCGTTATAAATTGGCTCAAATAATGAAACTGGATCTTGAATTGCATCAAGCGCGAATACAATTTCCTCATGCGTAACATCAAGAACTTGCGCAATATCCATTGCTGTTGGCTCTTTGGAGTTTTCAGCAATTAATTTCTCTCTTACTTGCAATGCTTTATAGGCAATATCCCGTAATGAACGAGACACGCGGATTGGATTATTATCGCGCAAATATCTTCGTATTTCCCCAATAATCATCGGCACAGCATATGTTGAAAATTTAACATTTTGACTTAAATCAAAATTATCAATGGATTTCATGAGTCCAATGCAGCCAACTTGAAATAAATCATCCACAAATTCTCCTCTATTGTTAAATCGTTGAATGACACTTAATACAAGTCGTAAATTTCCATTCACTAATTTCTCTCTTGCACTTGTCTCTCCACTTTGCATTTCTCGAAATAATTTACGCATCTCATCATTTTTGAGTACTGGAAGTTTAGCTGTATCAACACCGCAAATTTCTACTTTATTTCTTGTCAAAGTGTTCCCTCCTATCGGGAGTTGCTGTACAGTGTAAAGTATCTCCTTTGGAGGGAATTTTATGCATACAGTTTTTCTTCTCTTTCTCATAAGCATGTCATGATTTTGTTATGCAGAAACAACAAAAACCAACCGGGCTTCCGATTGGTCTTCGTATTCTCTATAATATGACGTTCTTTTTCATATTTCCTTTATACCATCTTATTAAATTCTTTTCGCAACCTTTTTATAATTCTTTTTTCCAAACGGGAAATATAAGACTGCGAAATCCCTAACATATCGGCTACATCTTTTTGTGTTTTCTCTTCACCGCCTGCAAGCCCAAAACGCAGCTCCATAATTTGTTTCTCTCGATCATTTAATTGGTGTAAAGCTTTCATGAGAAGATATCGATCTACATTGGCTTCCAAATCCTTTGTAATAATGTCGTCATCCGTACCAAGCACATCTGAGAGCAACAACTCATTCCCATCCCAATCAATATTTAACGGTTCATCAAACGATACTTCAGAACGATTTTTATTATTTCTACGTAAATGCATAAGAATTTCATTTTCAATACACCGAGATGCGTATGTCGCTAATTTAATTTTCTTTTCAGGGTTGAAGGTATTTACCGCTTTAATCAAGCCAATTGTGCCAATACTGATTAAGTCCTCTATATTAATCCCTGTATTTTCAAATTTACGAGCTATATATACGACGAGCCGTAAATTTCGTTCAATTAATAAAGACCTGGCCGCTTGATCCCCTTTTGGTAATTTATTTAATAAAACTTCTTCTTCCTCTTTTGTTAAAGGCGGTGGTAATGCCTCACTGCCACCAATATAATAAATTTCATCGGTCTTAATTCCCAACTTCATCAATATTTTATACCAAAGATAAACGAAATACAGCTTCAACTTCACCATGTTTCCCCACCTCTCCCTATTAAGCAATCGTTACTTTTTGTGATATCAACATCTTCGGATGAACGATACATTGATACTCCCCATTAGTAGAGAACCGTTGTACATTTAAGCCAAGTAGCACTTTATTTACAATAATATTTCGTCCTTCATGTTGAATATGAACAGCATCAGGCTTGATAGCCCATAAAAATTGATGATCAATTCCTACTGCTCGAAAAGGAATTAAGCGCAATCGCGTCGCCCAGCCCGAATCATCTTCCGGTATTTGAGGAACTTCCGTTTTCGTATAAACTTGTTCGGTTAACCATGCTGGCAAACAATGTTCTAAACATGAAATATGAATAACCATAACTGGTGTTTTTGTTAATGGATCATAAAGCTGATTTCCACTATCAATTAAACCATCTAACACAATTTCATTTTCTGCAAGTTTAATATTCACTTTAATAATTTGATCATAATGAATTTTCGTTACTTCTACATTTTCAATGCGCTTCTTCGAAAAATAATAAATAATGGGAAAACCAACAACGACAAATATCCAACTGACTGGATCACCATAAGAAATAGATTGTGATTGTACCAAACCATTTACCATTTCATTTGTTTGGAGAAAAAAATGAGTTCCTATTAAACCTCCTCCTACCATGAATGTAACAAAATAAAAAGTAAAAACGGTCTGTGCATAATCTCTAAAATTCGAAAAGCCAAATGCTGTATACACAATGCATAACGAATATAGTAGTTTCATAATTGGATGTGTCATCATAGAAGAAAAAGGAGTAAAGGCAAAAATAACAATTGTGGAACCAATCAACGCTCCCAGCACTAGCCTCCATCTTTTGATCCTCTTTTTTAGCACAGTTGCTGTTAATAAAAGCAAAAGAAAATCAATGCAGGCGTTTAACAACCAAACAATGTCGGCGTAAACAACCAAACCATTCACCTCTTTTTTTTAGTTGAGACTAGTATAATGCATATCCAATGAGAAAGTGTGTCAATTTGCGGAGTGGTTTTTTTGTTATTTTGGTGGTTCTAGACAGAATCTGTCGCAGAGAATAGGAAACAAGCAAAAGGGACCTATAAAAATATAGATCCCTTTTGCTTATTGTAATAGTTTTCAAAATAAAAAGGAGCTTTATAATGCTCCTTTTTATTTCCTTATCTTCTACGACGGTTGCGTAAAAATGCTGGAATATCAATATCATCTGCGTCTGTATTACGATCGTGGATAACAGGCTCTTCGCGCTTCACTTCTCGTTTGACTTCACGATGTTTTGGTGGTTGAACTGCAGCCTGTTGTTGTACATGACTTGAATTTATTTTTGGACGTACTAATGTTTTTTGTTGTTGCGCTACAATGCTATCATCGAAACCAGTTGCAATAACAGTTACAACAATATCATCTTTTAATCCTTCATTGATTACAGAACCAAAAATCATATTCACTTCAGGATCTGAAGCTGAAGCTACAATGTCTGCTGCTTCTTGTACTTCATATAAACTTAAGTTTGCGCCACCTGTAATATTCATAATAACACCTTGCGCACCATCAATAGATGTTTCTAGCAATGGGCTAGAAATTGCCTTTTTCGCAGCCTCTGCAGCACGGTTTTCACCATTACCAGAACCGATACCCATTAATGCTGAACCTCTATTAGACATAATTGTTTTCACGTCTGCAAAGTCTAAGTTGATTAAACCAGGCGTTGCAATTAAATCTGAAATACCTTGAACACCTTGGCGTAATACGTTATCCGCTTCACGGAAAGCTTCTAACATTGGTGTGTTTTTGTCTACAATCTCTAATAAGCGATCATTTGGAATGACAATCAATGTATCTACATTTTCTTTAAATGCAGCGATACCAGATGCTGCTTGCGTAGCACGTTTGCGTCCTTCAAATGTAAACGGGCGTGTTACGACACCTACTGTTAATGCGCCTAATTCCTTTGCAACTTGTGCAACAACTGGAGCTGCACCAGTTCCAGTTCCACCGCCCATACCAGCCGTTACAAAGACCATATCTGCGCCGCGAAGTGCTTCTTGAATCTGTTCTTTGCTCTCTTCAGCAGCTTTTTTTCCTACTTCAGGATTCGCACCAGCACCAAGCCCACGCGTTAGTTTTTCACCAATTTGCATTTTGGTTTCAGCTTTTGATAGATTTAATGCTTGTGCATCAGTATTCACAGCGATAAAGTCTACACCTTGTACGCCATGTTCAATCATACGGTTTACAGCATTATTTCCGCCACCGCCGACACCGATAACTTTAATATTCGCTAATTGATCTTGAGTAGTATCAAACTCTAACATGTCGAAATCCCCCTAGAACCTCATTTTTCGTGTCCAAATTTAATCCCATAAATACTGGAATACACGTTTTACTTTTGACATCATACGTTCATCTTTTTGTTTTTTGTTGTTTTGATTACGAGTTTTTTGTTTCGCTGGTTGCTGTTGTTGTACCGGCATAGGCGCAGGCATCGGTTCAAACTGCTCCTCAGTTTCTTGAACACTTTTTCCTCGTAATTTTGCTTTTTGGTAAGAGTATTTGATTAATCCAACCCCAATTGTATATTGAGGTTCACGAACACCGATATAATCTGGCGTTGTAATACGAACATTTTCATGTAAAATATCATACGCAAGATCAAGAACACCTGGCATAGAAGCAATACCGCCTGTGAGCACATAACCAGAAGCTACCTGCTTCACTCCCAATTTACGCACTTCTTCTTGAACAAGCATTAAAATTTCCTCTACACGTGCTTCGATGATATCAGATAACTCTAGTTGAGAATATTGTTCTGTTTGGTCACTTCCCATAATAGGAACTGTGAACACCTCTTCTTCAGAAGCAGTGTCATAAAAGGCATGTCCATATTTCAGTTTAATTTGCTCCGCATTCTCTGTTGAAGTTTTTAGCCCAATTGCAATGTCCTTCGTTATGTGATCTCCACCAATTGGCAATACACTTGTTGCTTGTAACTCTCCATCTCTAAAAATAGCTAAAGTGGTAGAACCTCCGCCAATATCAACAAGGGCTACTCCTCTATTTTTTTCATCTGATGATAAAGCAACTGTGGCAGCCGCTAAAGGCTGTAAACAAATATCAACAATTTCAAGACCCGCCTTCTCTACACAACGAAGTAGGTTATGTAGTAAAGTTCTTGAGCCTGTAATTAATGTACCTTCCATCTCTAATCTTACACCAATCATCCCGCGTGGATCGTTAATCTCGTCAAGGCCGTCTACAATAAACTGTCGAGGTACCACATCAATAAATTCACGTTCAGGAGCAATCGACACAACTTGTGCTGCATCTAGAACTCGTAAAACATCTTCATTTCCGATTTCACGATCTTCATTTGAAACAGCTACTACTCCATGACAAGGGAGTAACTGCACTTGGTTTGCATTGACACCTACAACAACCTGTTCAATATGGATCCCTACCATACGCTCAGCTTGTTCAATTGCTTTTTTTATCGATTGAACAGTCTCGTCTATGTCAACTATTGAGCCTTTTTTTAACCCATTTGATTTTACATTTCCAACACCAATAATGTTTAAAGTATCATTGACCATTTCGCCAATGATAACTTTAACATTGGATGTACCGATGTCAAGACTAACATATATTTCATTGCTGTTCATTCTTTGGCACCTCCTTCTTTATTTATACCATACAACTCCATATATGGAACAACAATCGCAGCTTTACTATTTATAAGAAAAATATTCAACGTCTTTATGCGTTTCCCTTTTTTAACCCTATATTTTTCTTATTTTTATTTCATATTCATTTTAAAATAGGCTGTAACCCACAAATGAATGCTTTATCTTGAAATAATTCTATTTCAAGTGTAAAGACTACCGCCAAATATAAGTCTACACTAAGATGTTCTTATAGAAAAGTGAAACTTGTATCAATCCTAGGCGAATCAAAGAAAATCTAACTATTTTTTAACAAATCGTTCCTTATCGCTAAATAAAATCTAATTAAAAGAACATACGTGCTTATATGCTATTAAAAAGAAACAAAACTACTATTCTACTATTTCTTCTTTTCATCATCTAAATATTTAAAGTATGTGGCAACCTCCAAATCAATTAAAGCCTTTCTACCCGGCTCAATTTGTTTCAAAATTAATGGATAAGCTTCCATCCGCTTTGCAAAATCTTGAATGGTTGTACTAACTTCATAACCTTCATTCATATATAAGGTAAGATGACTTTCATTTGAGGTCGTTGGAGTATAACGAATCTCAGAAATGGATCTTAGAATAGTTGGAGTTAATTTTTCTAATTCTGAAATTAATTCTTTCATTTTTTCCTCTTTAAACGGTTCAAAAATTGGAGCTGCGACAGGCAACTTTCCGCTCGGTAGTATATCTAATGTTTTCCCATTTTCTAAAAGCGGTTGTAACTTCCCATTCTTATTAATATAACCTATCGTTACGTATTCTTCGATGTGTATGTCAATTTTATTTGGAAAACGTTTCTTAACATCCACCGATTTAATTTCTATTTGCTTCTTTAAATTTTCTTCTGCTTGACGCGCTGTTACTCGGAAATAACTTGTTTTATACGTTATCCCAGACTTCTCCATAACCTGCTCATCTGTCATATAATGATTACCAAAAACACTAATCTTTTTTATATTACTTAGCGGAGACCGAAAATAAATTAAAAAAAGCACTAATAAAAATAAAATTGATATGTATAAAATTAATCGGTGATTGACAGGCGGTTTATTCCTCTTCTTTTGATTTTTTAATTTTGGTACACGATCTTGTAGCTTGATAACTTTACTATTTTTCATGTACGATCCCCCTATGTAACATAAAGAACGGCATGTTTGTCATGCCGTTCTATCTTCTTATTATACCATAAATGATATCGAGCGGAACAGATAACAGTTATCTTCCAATGATTTCTACTTCTGTATGCATATCTATATCAAATTTTTCTTTAATGTTTCTTTTAACAAAGCCAATTAAGTCTAAAACATCTTGAGCTGATGCTGTTCCTGTATTGACAATAAAATTCCCATGCACTTCAGACACTTTCGCACCACCAATTTGGTATCCACGAAGTCCAGCCCTTTCGATTAAATCTCCAGCAAAATGGGGCAGCGGATTTCTAAATATACTTCCTGCGCAAGGGTGGCTCCACGGCTGTGTGTCACGGCGATACTCTTTATTCTTTTGCATAATGCGAACAATTTCTTCTCGATTTCCTCGTTCGAGTTGAAATTCAGCTCCTAATACAATGCCCGGAAGCTTTGTCTGTAAAACCGAAGTACGGTAAGAAAATTCCATTTCTTCTTTTGACAACCAGGCAACTGTTCCATCTTCCAACATAACGCAAGCTCTCGTTAAAATTTTCGAAATATCGGACTTATGAGCTCCAGCATTCATATATACTGCACCGCCAACACTTCCTGGAATTCCACTTGCAAATTCCAATCCTGCTAATCCTTGGCGGCTAAGTAATGTTGACAACTTAATAAGGGGGTATCCTCCACCAACTCTTACAGTAGCTTCTTCGACTTCAAGATGGTCTAATCCTTCTCCTAAGCGAATCACAACACCCTCTATACCTTTATCAGAAACAAGAAGGTTGGAACCACGTCCAATTGCCGTCCAGTTCACTTTATATTTCTTCACTAAAGCTAAAATCTTTTCAATACTAGAAATGCTTGTCGGAATAACAAATATATCAGCTGGCCCACCTATTTTCATAGTTGTATATCGAGCTAATGATTCATTTAGGAACACTTTCCCAACTTTTGCTTCTATGAGTTCCTTTGCTAATTGTTTCATAATGATCTCCCCCATATTAAGTCTCCTTATTACAGTAATATGCAGGACATTCACCTAAGGTTATTTTTTCATAAGTTGTTTCATTACTTCAAATAGCTTATTCGCCGCATCTGGAATCCCTAACTGTTTCGCAGCTAGTTTCATATTTTGCAATGTTTGAGTGTTTAACAAAATTTCATCAATATTATGAAGAAGTGTTTCAGCTGTTAAATCTTTTTCAAGAAGCATTTTAGCTGCTCCTTTATCAACAATGGATTTCGCATTTTTCTCTTGATGATTATTTGTTACATAAGGACTCGGAATAAGAATACTCGGCTTTCCTAACGCAGTCAATTCTGCCAATGTCGTTGCACCAGCTCGTGAAACAACGAGATCCACGCCAGTAAGTACCTCTGGCATATTATGAATAAACGGCTTAATCATAACGTTATCTGGATTTCCTTTTTCTCTCACAATTTCCATAACTTTATCATAATGTACTTCACCAGTAATATACAATACTTCATAGTTTTTGTTACCAAATTGTTCAATCGCTTCTACAAAAGCATCATTAATCGGTCTTGCGCCACGGCTTCCGCCAAAAATAAGAACCGATTTTTTAGAAAGTGATAATCCAACAGAACGCTTTCCTTTCATTCCATTTTGATTCATTACTTCCGACGCACGTGGATTTCCCGTCATTACGACTTTAGATTGTGGGAAATGTTCCGCCGCTGCTTCAAAACAAACCGCAACTTTATCCACATAGCGACTTAAAAACTTATTTGTTACACCTGGTACACTATTTTGTTCGTGCACAATCGTTGGAATTCCTAATTTTGCTGCTGCATATACAACAGGACCACATACATATCCACCCGTTCCGATTACGACATCAGGATTAAAACGACGAATATATCTTTTACTATCTTGTACACCTTTCACAAAACGCATAACAGTTTTCACATTATCAAAGGATATTTTACGTTTAAATCCACTAATTACAATGGATTGGAATGGTATACCTGCCTTTGGAACGATGGTACTCTCCAGTCCATTTTCTGTACCGATATATAAAAATCGTGCTTCTGGATGTAGCTTCTTTATTTCTCTAATTAAAGCAAGAGCTGGATAGATATGACCACCTGTGCCACCACCACTAACTAATATTCGCACTACAAATTCCTCCGCTTCTCTATTCTAATTTCAATTGTACACATGTTTATATTTGTATGATAAAGTGAAACTTTAATGAATGGGGTTCTTCATCCCCCATTCATTATGAGCCCTCACCAATCAGGCTGTTGCGAGATAAATGACGTTCTCATACATACGAAAAACCCTGTCTTATAAACAGGGTTTAGTAGCGAGAATGTCGGCTTATATTCAACAATACGCCCACTGCCATTAGCATCAAAGTCAAACTTGATCCACCATAACTTAAAAATGGCAAAGTGATTCCTGTAACAGGCATCAGCCCTGTTACAACACCAATATTAATCATCACTTGAATCGCAATCATCGCCACAATACCTACTGCTAAAAACGTGCCATATAAATCAGGCGCTCCTAACGCTATACGAATTCCACGCCACAATAACAGACTAAATAATAATAACACAAACGAACCGCCAATAAAACCTAGTTCTTCTGATAAAATTGCAAATATAAAGTCTGTTTGTGGTTCTGGTAAATACAGAAACTTTTGTCTGCTTTGCCCTAACCCTAGTCCAAATAAACCGCCCGGACCAATCGCAAGTAATGATTGAATAATTTGGAATCCACTTCCAAGAGGATCCGACCAAGGATCTAAATAAGATGTAATTCGCTTTATTCGATAAGGTGCTGAGGCAATTAGTCCAACAAATCCAGCTATACCAACTAATCCTAACATTGCAAAATGAAAAACACGCGCTCCTGAAATAAAGATCATAATAATACATGTCCCAACCATAACTGTTCCTGTTCCTAAATCAGGCTGAAGCATAATCATTCCAAAAGCTACAAAAACAAAACTAAGTGCAGGAAGTAACCCTCGTTTAAACGACGGAATCACCTTCTGTTTTTCAGCCAAAAATTTGGCTAAGAAAATAATCATCGCAAACTTCATAAACTCTGAAGGTTGAATGGAAAACGCTCCGATACCAATCCAGCTCCGCGCTCCTCCTCGAACAAGTCCGACTCCAGGAATGAGGACAAGAATAAGAAGAATAAAACAAACAAGTAAAATGACCTTGGAATAGTTTCGCCACACCCAATAATCGACTTTCATAATAAAAAACATCGCCACTACTCCAAGGCCTGCAAATAGTAGTTGCCGTTTCGCAAAAAAGAATGAATCTCCCATCTTATAGGAAGCCCAGACAGCGCTTGCACTGTAGACCATAATCATTCCGATTGTTAATAATAAAAGCGTAACAATAATGAGAATAAAATCAGGCGTTTTTTTCATTGGCAATGACCACCACCTTTATAGACAAAGCATTTTTGTCCTATGTAACAAAACATCAGTAGGTGTTAGCCTACTGATGTTTTGTTTTACTTTATATAAGTTTATGCACAGCTTGTATAAAAATGTCTCCTCTTTCTTCAAATGTTTTAAATTGATCCCAGCTCGCGCATGCTGGTGAAAGTAGGATAACATCTCCATCAGCAGAGTGAGCATATGCTCTTTCTACCGCTTCTTCTAAATGATGGACAGCTTCAATAATTGCTACCCCTGCTTTTTCAGCTGCATGAACGAGTTTCGGTGCAGTTTGTCCATAAGTTACAATCGCTTTTACATGTTGTTCAAAATACGGAATTAAATCATCAAATTCATTCCCGCGATCTAGTCCGCCTGCAAGTAGAATAACAGGGCTTGTAAATGCTGATAATGCCTTCTCCGTCGCCAATATATTCGTTGCTTTTGAATCATTATAAAACTTTCGGTTATGAATCGTTGTTACATATTCTAAACGATGCTTTACACCTGTGAATCGTTTTAACACGGCAACAATTGCCTCATTTGCTACACCTAACAATTTCGCAATACTCATTGCCGCCAAAATATTTTCCAAGTTGTGTTTACCTGGTAAAACAATGTCCTTGATTTCAACAACTTTCTCACCTTTAAAATACAGAGCATTCTCTTTTATACATGCGCCATCTTCAATTTCTTTTGTAGTAGAAAACAATATCTTTTGCCCTTTGCTATTAGCAGATAATTCCATCACATCCGCATCATCTGCATTTATCACACTATAATCTGCTGCCGTCTGGTTTTTAAAAATATTCGCTTTCGCTAAACCATATTCTTTTTTTGTACCATGGTAATCTAAATGTGCTTCAAATAAGTTTAAAAATGCGGCAATCTTAGGCTGAAATGTCTCCACACCCATTAATTGAAATGATGAAAGTTCTGTCACAAGCACTTCATTCGCTTTCGCCGCCTGTGCTACTTCACATGCTACTGTTCCTATGTTACCAGCAATAGCGGGATGCTTTTCTCCCTCTTTTAACATTTCAAACGTTAGCATTGTTGTTGTTGTTTTACCATTTGATCCTGTAATACCAATAAATGGCGCCTCTGAAATACGATATGCTAATTCTATTTCCGTGATAATAGGAATCTGTTTCTCTGTCGCTGCAACTAGCAGTGGGTTGGAATATGGGATTCCTGGATTTTTCACTACAAGCGCAATATTTCTTTCTAATAATTCTAATGGATGGCCTCCACATACTACATCCATCCCTTTCGCTTGTAGTTCTGCTGCTAACTCATTATTCGCTAAAGGCTTCCCATCATTTACAATGACATTTGCTCCTAAGCTTTTTAATAAATTTGCTGCTGCATACCCACTTTTTGCAATACCTAATACAAGAATATTTTTATTTTGATAATCAGTTACCGTTTTCAATTACATCCACACCCCGATATAAATTCCTAATACTGCTAGTAAAAATCCTACAGACCAAAATGTTACAACAACACGCCATTCTGACCAACCACATAATTCATAATGATGATGTAGTGGACTCATTTTAAAGACACGTTTTCCAGTTGTTTTAAATGAAATAACTTGGATAATAACAGATAAAGTTTCCATTACAAATACGCCGCCAATAATAACAAGTAATAATTCTTGTTTTAACAAAATCGCCACAGCTGCAATTGCGCCCCCTAAAGCAAGTGAGCCTGTATCACCCATAAAGACTTTGGCAGGGTTCGCATTAAATACTAAGAATCCAAGTACAGCCCCTACAACTGCCATACAGAAAATCGCTACTGCATATTGTTCTTGCGCTACTGCTATGATACTAAACGCACCAAATGCGATAGCGGCTGTTCCTGATAGTAATCCATCTAGGCCATCTGTCAAATTGACTGCATTTGATCCCCCAATAAGCATAAACAACACAAGAATAAAATATGCCCAGTATAAATCAAATGTAATATCAGTTCCTGGAATCATTAAATGTGTATCAAACCCTTGCCCTTTCGCAATAGCAAAAAACGCAATGGCAATAATCAGTTGCCCAAGTAGTTTCTGTTTTGACGTTAAACCTAGGTTACGTTTCTTAACGACTTTTATATAATCATCTAAAAAACCAATCAACCCGTAACCAAACGTTACTAATAATAGTAATGACACTTCTGCACCTAAATGTTCAAACTTAATTGCCATAATGAGTGTTGTTACCATCATAGACACATAAATAACAATACCACCCATCGTTGGTGTTCCTGATTTTTTTTGATGTGATTTCGGTCCTTCATCGCGAATGCTCTGTCCAAACTTTAATTTTCGTAAAAACGGAATAAACAATGGCGAAAGGGCAACTGAAATTAAGAACGCTACCCCAGCCGTTACTAATAAACCTTGTTCAAGCACATGTAGTCCCCCTCTCATGTTGTTACTCTCTGTTGTTTAAACGTTCTGTGATTGCTTCTTTAGCAACTTCACGATCGTCAAAATGATGTACTTCTTTTCCAATAATTTGATACGTTTCATGACCCTTTCCAGCAATAATAATAACATCTTCCGCTTGCGCTTCAGAAATAGCATGGAAAATCGCTTTCTTCCTATCAACAATTACTTCATAATTATTCCCTTTTACACCAGTTAACATATCATCCAAAATAGCTTGTGGATCTTCACTTCTCGGATTATCTGAAGTTAAGATGGCATGGGTTGCATATTCTGTCGCAACGCCTGCCATAATCGGTCTTTTCGTTCTATCACGATCACCACCGCAGCCAACGATGCAATATACATTACCTTTTGCAAATTGCTTCGCCGTTGTTAATACATTTTCTAAACTATCAGGCGTATGCGCATAATCAACAATTACTGTATAATCCTGCCCACCATCTACAACTTCAAATCGGCCTGCAACACCAGTTAAATGTTCTAAAACATCTATGATTGTTTGCAGAGATACACCAGATACAAGTCCTGCTGCTGTAGCGGCTAAAGCATTATATACATTAAACTTCCCAATTAATTTCATCGTAATTTTTTTACTTTCGTGCGGTGTAACAAGAGTAAATGTCGTACCGCCGCTTGTCATAACGATATCCTTCGCCATTACATCACTATGGGTATCAATTCCATACGTAACAACCGTAGCTGCTGTACTTCTTATATACGCTTCTGTTGCTGCATCATCATTATTTAATACGGCATACTTTTCTCGATTATGATGATAGCTATTACCAAGCTGAGCAAAAAGTAATCCTTTAGCATGCTTATACTCTTCCATCGTCTTGTGATAATCTAAATGATCTTGTGTTAAATTTGTAAATACTGCTACATCATAATCACAACCATGTACACGACCACGATCTAATGCATGTGAAGAAACTTCCATAACTGCACTATTCACATTTTCTTCCACCATACGGTGAAATGCTTGTTGAAGCGTCAATGCATCAGGTGTTGTATTTTTCACTGCAAATGTTTCATCGCCAATTTTCATATTAATTGTTCCAATTAGTCCTGTTTTATGACCGTGTGCTCGCATAATTTCATCTATAATGTGCGATGTTGTTGTCTTTCCATTTGTACCTGTAATACCAATGAGGTGCAATTTGTGTGTTGGCTGCTCATAAAAATAGTCCGCTAACACAGCTAATGAACGAAAAGTATCTTTCACAAGTACAACTGGAACGTCAACATCAATCGGTCTTTCCGCAACAATAGCAGCCGCACCTTGCGCGGCTGCTTGCTCAGCAAAATCATGGCTATCAACCGTATATCCTTTCATACATACAAATAAGCTTCCATTTGTTACCTTACGTGAATCTGCTTCAATAGATGTAATTTCTGGATTTTCTTTTGGAACAACTGGAAAATCATGCAAACATGATACAAGTGTGTGCAACTTCATTTCACTAAACCCTCTCTACATTGTTTATTTATCTTTTCTATAAATAAGTTACCTCCCACTTCTCATTTAAACCGGGAGGTAACACCCCATGGTCTAACAACAACCATGTATGAATGAGACTATCATTGTCTCATTCCAGTTCCCTTACCTTTCGTTCTCATACTTAAAAATCATATGCCTTCTTTTCATAAGAATGCATTTTCACGAGAACATTTCTCTAAATGATAGAACTAACTTCCACCAATTGTACCATAAAACACAATCTCTTACCTTTAATTACCGAAGTAAATTCTAATTTTTGAGCCTTCTTTTACTTTTGTACCAGCTTCTGGTGATTGCTTAATCACCTTTTTTCCTTCACCGCTCACATCAAGCTTCAAGTCTATGAGTTGTGTTTGTAAATCTTTTTTATCCATACCAATTAAATCCGGAACTTCTATAGTAGGTGTATCGCCCCATTTATATTCTTTTTCCACTTGTTCTTTTCTCGGTTCTACCCCCATAGCAGGAAGAACGTCACGAAGTATATTCCCTACAATCGGCGCAGCAACTACCCCACCAAATTGCGTGATCCCTTTCGGATTATCAACAGCAACATACACAACAATTTGCGGATCATCTGCTGGTGCAAAGCTGATAAAAGATACAATATAGTTATTGTCTAAATATTTTCCATCCTTTACCTTTTGCGCTGTTCCTGTCTTTCCCCCAACGCGATACCCATCAATATAAGCGCTCCTACCAGAACCCTTCGCAACAACATTTTCTAACGCATATCGAACCTTCTCTGATGTTTCCTTGGAAATAACCTTCCTTTTCACACTTGGACTTTTTTTACTGACAACTTGCTTCGTAATTGGATCAACGAATTCCTTAGCAATATAAGGTTGATATAAATTCCCGCCATTGACAGCAGCGGCTACTGCGGCTACTTGCTGAATAGGTGTAACAGAAACTCCTTGCCCAAATGATGTTGTCGCTTGTTCAACTGGTCCTACCTTATCAAGATTAAATAAAATCCCTTTTCCTTCTCCTTGCAAGTCAATTCCCGTTTTTTGCCCAAATCCAAAATCTCGAATGTATTGGAATAACTTCTCTTTACCGAGGCGGTCTCCAAGCTCAATAAATCCAGGGTTGCAAGAGTTTTGTACGACCTCTAAAAACGTTTGACTTCCGTGGCCTCCAGCTTTCCAGCATCGCAGCCTAGCGCCACCAACTTCCGCTGCTCCATCATCATAAAACGTATCTTTCTCTAAGTCTACTAATTTTTCATTTAGAGCCGCAGCTAAAGTAATAATTTTAAAAGTTGATCCTGGTTCATATGTACTCCATACGGGTAAGTTTCGATTAAATACTTCTGGAGAAACATTTTGAAAATCTGCTGGATCAAAACTTGGCCGGCTCGACATCCCTAGTATCTCACCATTTTTCGGATTCATCGCAATTGCAATCATACCATCCGGATTATAAGTCGAATCCGCGATGTTTAGTTCCCTCTCCATGATCGCTTGTATACGAGAGTCAATTGTTAACCTTAAATTCAAACCCGCTTCTGGCTTTTTAAAATCATCTCCCACATTAGGCATTCGCTGTCCTTTTGCATCAGCAAAAAAGCGAACATAACCTTTATCGCCATTTAGCTCTTTATCATAATATGCTTCAAGCCCCATCAGACCTTGATTATCACTCCCAGCAAAGCCTAACACATGTGCTAAATATTTACCAAATGGATAATGACGAATAGAATCTTCCGCAATATATACACCTTTTAAACTTAAACTTCGTACTTCTTTCGCCTTATCATGCGGAATTTTCCTTCCACCTTTGTCGAGTCTCACGATAGATTCTTTCTTTGTAATTCGTTTATAAATTTCTTCTTTCTCCACACCTAAAACTGCAGCCAACTTCTCTGCAGTTTCCGCTGGATTTTCGAGTTGTCTTGGTACCACAAAAACAGTTGGCGCACTTTTATTTGTTGCGAGTTCTACACCATTTCGATCTAAAATCTTCCCACGTTCCGGTTCAAAGGTAATATTACGACTCCATGAATCTTTTGCGCGATCCGTTAGCATATTCCCCAGGAAAAATTGTACATATCCAAGCCGAATATCGATAATCGTAAAAACAAGCAAGCCACATATCAGTATAAAAATCAGTCGTTTTCTCACCGTTACATTCGAAACACGCATATTGGAACAAGCCCCCCTTACGCCTAGCTTGTTCCAATATATGCTTGTACCGATTTGATTAGAACTTTCTACTTTTGTTTATCACTTTCACAATTTCCTACTGCGGCTCCTCCGCCTCTTGTTGTGGTTCAAGCGGTGGTATAAGTGTCACAGCTAATTCTGTCCCTGGTTGCAACAATGCTCCTTCTTCAACATTTTGCTCGGTTACATATCCTGTTCCAGAAGGTTTTAAATTGAGATTTAACGTTTTAGCTAAATTCATCACGTCTCGCAGTGCCCAGCCTTGGATATTCGGCATCTTAGGTTGCTCACCAACTAAGAAAATACGATCACCTTTTAATGTCTTTTCAGTTGCTTTCGGCACTTGTTGCTTCACTTTACCTTCCCCTAGTATAGTTGGTCTAAAATTCGCTTTTTCTAGTATTTTTTTTGCTTCTTCCATTGTTTTACCTGTAACGTCCGGAACGACTACTTGCTGTTCTTTCACATATTTCTTCGGATCTTTTACTTCCTTCGGCTTAATCTTTAAATATTCTAAGCTATCTTTTGTTACCGATTTGAAAATTTCAGCAAGCGGCTTTGCTCCGTATTCATCGTCTTTTAGTTTTGGTTGTTTAATTGCTAAGTACACAACCAATTGCGGATCATCCATCGGTGCCATACCGAGGAAAGAGAAAATATAATTTTCTCTACCAGTCATGTATCCGCCTTTTCCATCAGGAATTTGTGCTGTACCCGTTTTACCACCTACTGAATATCCGTCAATCTTATAGGCATTCCCTGTTCCTTTTGGCGATGTAACGACACGTTCTAATAGTTGTCTAACTTGCGCTGCCGTTTCTTTTGAAACTGGTTTCCCTACCTCTTCTGGTTTATGCTGTAGTTCTACCTTTCCTGTTATCGGATCTACAATTCGATCAATAACATATGGTTTCATCATTTTCCCGTCATTGGCAATCGCTGTTGCAGCTTGTACAAGCTGTATTGGAGTTACAGTAGATCCTTGACCAAACGCAGTTGTTACTTGCTGAATTTGTGAATCAAATACAATTTTATTTTCAACTTCTCCGGGCAAATCGATGCCAGTCTTTTCATCCAAGCCAAACTTATGAATATATTGACGGAATAAATCCGGACCAAGTTTTTTATCCCCCAAAATTGCAAATGCGACGTTAGAAGAACGTTCAACTCCTTCATCAAATGTAATGGATCCCCATCCAGCACCGCCGTTATGGTCTTTTATTTTCCGATTGCCAACTGGATACGTACCGGATTGATAATATTCTTGTCCATTATATTTTCCTTCATTAATTGCTGCTGCTAATGTAAATATTTTCATTGTCGATCCTGGCTCAAATGTCGTTGCAACTGGTATATTTAAGTAGTTCTCTATCTTTGGTTTATTCGGATCATAGCTAGGGCTACTAGACATTGCTAATATTTTCCCTGTTTTCGGATCAGCGACTACTGCCGTTAGCATTTCGGGCTCATAATGCTTTGCCGCTGCCTTCATCGCATTTTCTAAAAAGCTTTGAATGCGTTGATCAATTGTCAAATAGACATTATCGCCGTTTTTAGGAGGCTTTATATTTTGTTTTCCTCCTTCAAGAGGAACACCGTTATGCCCTCCTGTATATCCTACACTTCCATTAGAAGCGCGTAAAAACTTATCTAAGCTCTTTTCTAAGCCTCCCGCCCCTACTGTGGTACCTTGATCATTTATCCTGGAGTACCCTAGTATGTAAGAAGCGAAGTCTCCATTTGGATATACTCTAGCTTTTTCTGTAATAAACGAAATTCCAGGTATCTTTAAAGCTTCTATTTGTTCTTTCGTTTCTTTCGTTAAATTCTTTCCTAACGGTCCAAATTCTACTTGGCTCTTGTCTTTTTTTAGAATCGTTAAAATTTTCTCTTCATCTTTACCAAGTACACCAGCAATTTTTTTCGCCGCTTCTTCTTTGTTTTTAACGGCATTATCCCCTTTAAGTACCGCAACAAGCTTATATGAGTTTGCATCCTGCGCAAGAACATGACCGTTTTGATCATAAATGGTACCGCGGTTTGCTTCTAGTACACCTGTTTTATTATGTTTAGCCTGAGCTAGTTTCCTTAAATCTTGATTATGCACTGTTCCTGTTGCTTGAATATAAAAGAATCGGGCTAACAACAGCAAAAAGAGCAGGAGGAAAAATATCATAAAGTAACCTGCTCCCTTATTGGTATGAAATTTGTTCATGTTCATCTTCATCATTGTTTCACACCTATTTGCATTAATGTAAACCTTTCACATTATTTGCATTAATTTCTAGCCCGTGTTTCTTTGCAATTTTAGCGATTCGCTCATAACGACTTAACTTTTCTACTTCGGCTTGCAACTCTTGATTTTCTTTTTGCTGTTTCACAATTGTATCTTCTATCTTCGCTGCTTCTCTATCCACTTGATATAATCCCGCCTTATTTCCAATAAACGTCACACAAGCGTATAATAAAAAACCGATAAATGCCATATACAACAACTTCTCTATTCGTGTAATCTTCGCCTTCTTTGGCTGTACCATCTGCTGTGGCGCTTGCGATTGTACTTGTTCTTGCGTTTGTTGTTTGTACTTTACAGCTAAATTACTCATACCTCTCTCTCCTTTTTATCGTTTTTCAGCAATCCGTAACTTTGCCGAACGCGCTCGATTATTTTCTTCTAACTCTACGTCAGATGGTAAAATCGGTTTTCTTGTAATAAGCTTTAGTTTCGGCTTAAACTCCTCTGGAATAATCGGCAATCCTGGAGGGAGCTCTGGTGTTGTACTATTTCTTTTAAATGTTGTTTTGCAAATACGATCTTCTAGTGAATGGAACGTAATAACGCTAATTCTTCCACCAGGTTTCACTATTTCAATTGCCGCTTCCAACGCTTCCTCAAATACTTTCAACTCATCATTTACAGCAATGCGAATCGCTTGAAACACTCGTTTTGCAGGATGTCCGCCAGTCCTACGAGCAGGAGCAGGAATTCCTTCTTTGATTAACTCCACTAATTCCCCAGTCGTTTCAATTTTCTTCTTTTCACGATACGCTTCAATTTTCCTTGCAATTTGTTTTGAAAATTTCTCTTCACCATATTGAAAGAAAATCCTTACAAGTTGCTCATATGACCAATTATTCACAACATCATATGCTGTTAATGGAGCTTCTTGGTCCATTCGCATATCTAACGGTGCATCATGATGATAGCTAAAACCGCGTTCTGGTGTATCTAATTGTGGAGAAGAAACACCTAAGTCAAATAAAATCCCATCTACTTCTGTAATCCCTAACTCATGTAGTTTCTCTGATAAATAACGAAAATTACTTTTTACTGCTATAAATTGCTCACCATAAGAAGAAAATTTGTCTTTTGCATTTTGAATTGCAATTTCATCTTGATCAAATGCAATTAACTTTCCTCCTTCCGTTAGCTGAGATAACAAATAAGAACTATGTCCTCCACCACCTAGTGTACAATCTACATATGTACCATTTGGCTTTATATCCAAGCCATCTACTGTTTCCTCTAAAAGCACTGTTACGTGTTTAAACATCGTTGCACCTACTCTTTTTCCAAATAATTATGTTGAACTTTTTTCTCTTCCCCTATAAATTTAGTGAAGAAATAAAACGCTACAAGCAAGCAGCTCATTTAGCGCACCATGAGTGAAAATCGATTTCCACAAATCGTAGTTTTAATTTATTATATACTAAATTTTATCATTTTTTGCGGGAATTTAAATAAAAACCTGTCGAAAAAACCAATAATACGTTTACATTTTGCGCTATTTTGTCATATACGTCTCTTTTGATTATCCTTAACGTTTCCTTATCTATAAAACTAATAATTCTGAAAAAATCATTTTACAGGTAATTCCACGAAACAAAAATAAAATCCTGCTCCAAAGAGCAAGATTTTATAGTTTTATAACATGATGTGTTCCATTCCAAGAATACGATTGCTTTGTTACTCTTTCAACAAAATCAAGACCATACTGATTAAGATAATAACATACGTTCCATACTCGCTCTTGCGGTGCTCCTAACGGCCGAAGTGCATATTGCAAACGACGAAACTTATTTAATTCCACTTCATGCCTTCTTTCCAGATTTTGTTTTAGCATTCTTTCTAACAGCTCAATTTGTTCTTGAATCTTTCTTTCATTTTTTCCGGCAAATTCCTTTAAACCTGGATCAATTCTATTTACAAATTGTTGCAGGGAAGAGTGAATGTCCATCATATTCTTTTTCGCTTCCTGAAATTTCTCTTCAACCGGTTCTTCCACTTGATTCGATAGCCATTTTTCACGCAGCTTATCAAGATCTTTTACAAACGGATCCTCTTCTTGGAGATTTAAATCATATAAATCCGTTATAATATCGCGCTCCATGTAACTAATTGTAAGACGCGGAACAACAGGAGGCATTTGAAAATCAAACACATGAAATACTTGTTGCAATTCGCTCCAATAAGCAATTTCCCCCGGCCCTCCAATAAAAGCTACTGTTGGGAAGAGATATTCTTGCATAAGAGGTCTCGTTACAACATTATTACTAAAACGTTCTGGACTCTGTTCCATTTCCTCTATCAATTCTTCATATGAAAATGAATAAATGCCACTTTTTCCTACAAACTTACCGTTCTCTTCTTCTAGCAATACACGTTCTTCATCAATTTGCATAAATACATGTATAGCATTTTGTTTCGTTTCAATGATTGGTTTATAACCGTATTCTTTAACGATCTGTTGTTGATTATGAAGAGCTTCCTGGACTTCTTTGTACTGACTTATAATCCTTTTGAAAAAGGACACTTCTAATTTTCTAAGATTTGGATGATGTGAATCGACAAGAATTAAACCTGTATCCGCAAATAACTTCGTAATCAAACGCGCAAAGAAGTCTACGTATGTGCTAGATTCTTCTAAAGCCTCTTGAATAAACTGTAGTACATCTTTTGTGAAATTTGTCTCCGGATACGTTTTAAAAATCTCCTCGATCCACTTGCTACAATCTTCAATAGAAATCTCCGATTCTGAAGCACTCGTTTTTTTCGAATGGCGATCATGAAAAATCATCTTTTTAATTTTTTTATTTTTCGTTACAAACGTATGATTAATTTCATCAACATCGTGATCTTCACCAGCAATCCAAAAAACTGGAACAACTCGAGTACCTAGACTGGCTTCTTTTTCTTTTGCAAGCTGTACAATAGAGATCACTTTATGCACCGTATAAAGCGGCCCTGTCAATAACCCAGCCTGCTGCCCTCCAATCACAACATATGTATTCTCATCTGCTAACGCTTCTATATTTTGAATCGTAGATTGTCCTGCTTGCAATTGCTTATTATATTCTAATAAATGTTCCACCAACTCTTGACGGAAGAACTTGCGATTGCGCAAATCATACAAGCGTTGTTTAAAGCCTGCCTCTGTCAATGCATAGTCAAAACACGTTTGTATCTTATTATCACTCTTTATGTAGTCCCCTACAACACCTTGTAGCGGAACAGAGATTTCTTTTATCTCCATATAATTCTTCCTTTCATATCCTGTTCTTTCACCATTCCAAATTGTAGTCAATGTTTCGCCCAAAAGCAAAGAATATAACTTATGTTTCTAAACCTCTTATCGCATTGTATAAGAATGGAAGTATATGTACTTGTTTCTGCCGTGCTTTCGCTTCATCTAAAACATACCCAACGATCGCTTCAATTTCTGTTTTTCGCTTCTCTCGTATATCAGCTAACATAGAAGAAGTATTACAAGATGTTTTTTGACACACTTGACACACCATATTCCATAACTCTTCTTCTTTCTCTTTTTCAATAAGAAATGTAACTTCTTGAAATACTTGCTTCATCGATTGATAAAAGAAAGGGTTGGATATCAACTCTCCATTACAAACTCCAAATAAAGCTGTTAATGGATTAATACAAACATTTACGATTAATTTATTGTACATCATCTGTTTCCAGTCATCTTCAAATTGCATAGAAAAACGTTGCGAAGCAAAACACTCAAATATCGGTTCAAATTGAAGCACATCACCTTTAACAACACCAAATTTTGTGATTCCTACTCCCGTATGACATACCGTATGAAAATTTTCTTTTTTGGCTCCATGTTCGACAATACCTACAGCTATATTTTCACACTGTAATTCTTTTATAAGCTGAAGATGAGACATCCCATTTTGTAAAAATACGACTCGCTGCTTACTTAGAAAAGGGAGTATATGATTTACATGATATTGCTTGACAGCAATAAATATATAGTCCCAGTTCTCCTTTTCAACGCTTTCTACTGGTAATACTTTCGGAAACACCGTTTCTGATATTTCATCCTGAATACAAGTTACTCCTGTTTTTTCTAATTGTTTCGCTTGCTCAACAGTTCTTGTAAACAATGTAACATCTTGATTACTTTTTTTAAAATAAAACGCATATAACAAACCAATAGCTCCAGGGCCAACAATTCCAATTTTCATATTTATGGACATAAGAGCTTTGTATCAATAACAAGTTGTACAGATTACGTTGCTATCCCTTTAAAGCTCCTTAACTCCTCTCCATTCATATATTTGATCTCTATTTTAAAATTTCTAGGTAGAGAAAACACCTCTTTATGTAGAACATATATACTAACAAACACATCTCACCCTTTAGTGTAACAAATTTACAAAAAAATACGAAAGAAATATCCCATACCCTTCATAAAAATAACAAAATAAGTTATAATATTATTGTAAATATTTTTACTTTTCTTTTTTTAAGACAAGAAAAGGATGTGATGATGTGACATTCCCAAAAGTTGAGCGCTTGCTCATCAATTATAAAACGTTAGACGAATTTAGAAAATTTAAAGGATGTGGTGCTCAAGAGCTTTCTATGTTCGAAGAGTTACAAGCTAACATGATTGAGAACGATAGTGAATCCCCGTTTTACGGAATTTATTACGGCGGTTCTCTCATTGCACGCATGAGCTTGTATATGAGAAGACATGACGAAGCAAATCTTGATATTACAGGACCTTATATCGAACTGTCCAAACTGGAAGTATTACCGTCTTTTCAAAAACAAGGTTTTGGTCGAATGCTTGTAAATTATGCGAAAAATTTGCAATTCCCTATCAAAACAATTGCTCGTATTCAATCCGCACCATTTTGGAATGCATTATCATTCCAACAAATCACAACTGCAGAGGGCGAATTTTATATTTGGCATCCAGCAACTAATTTGAATGCGGTTACAAATGAAGAGTCTGCATAAAATAGTATTTTCGTGAGTCTCTCATTCATTATGTTCTATCTTAACATTCAAGAATGCCTCGCGAAAAAATAAAAACAGCTGCTTCCCAGCTGTTTTTATTTTTTTATTTTTTCCAATGTTTCATTCGTATGAATAACGTTTTCTCCTGTTTTCTCTAAAATCATTACACTTCTTTTTCGGTCAATATAATCAAGCAGCGTTCGGTACTCTTCCTCATATACGGATAGACGCTGAAGAAGCCTTTCTCTTTCCTTTTGTAACAATTCAATTTTCTGTTGTAACACTCTTGATTCTTGTTCATCTCTATATGTTTGCAAAAAATGTATCACATCATCGAATGTAATTGTTGTAGAAGTATGAGACATAACTTTCGGTTGCTTTTGTTCATAATTTTCTCGTTTTCGCATTTGTTTCGCTTCTTCAATACGTTCCTTATATTGCTTTCTAACATAAGAATTCCATCTAAATCCACAGGCTGCAGGTGTGCGAGATAGGTTTCTCCCAACTTCCTTAAAAGCAGACAGTTGTGTTCCACCTTCTCGAATATGCCGGAGTACTACCTCTGCTAGAAGCAAATCTTCATCATCAGTCCATGCATCTTGTCTTGTTGTCACCATCTTTCTAGTCCTCCTTATGCATTTTTTATTAAACATATGCAGTTACTAGAAAAGATAGAATACAAACAAGCAAAGAATATATTTTTTATTTTCTAAAAGCTACAGGAAAACGAGCTCCTAGCTTTCTTCCTTATTTCTCTCCGAACCTTAAGGCGCACGTCTTGCTGCCCTAAAATAGCGGAATCCATTCAAACACTTTTATAAAAAAACAAAAAAAATAAACGCAAAAGGACATCCTTCTACGTTTATTTTTTCGCAATTACTTGCTGATTACTTCTTTACCTTTGTAAGTACCGCATGCTTTACATACACGGTGAGCTAATTTTGCTTCACCACAGCTTGGGCACTCTACCATACCAGGTACTGATAATTTGAAATGCGTACGACGCTTTCTTTTTACTGTTTTAGAAGTTCTTCTAAAAGGTACAGCCATTCTTCCCACCTCCTTAAAAGAAATTATTATTTTCATATGAAGGCCTGAACCAGTCTTCCGATTATTTGTCAAAAAACTTCGCAAGTCCTGCTAATCGTGGATCAACAGACTTTTCTTTGCTTTCCTCCGAAATCACTTGCCAGTCTTGACCTTGCATCGGTGTTCCTCCAGAAACATCATCACTGAAAATTTGCATTGGGATTTCCAAAAGTATATTTTCCTTGATTATAGGGAGTAAGTCAAGTACTTCTCCTTCTAAATAATGGATTTCTGCTTCTGTTTCATACTCTTCTTTTGAAGTTTGGAACACCTCAGTTGTTTTCACGTCAAATGGTAATGTCACATCTACTAAAGAGCGAGAACATGGTAAAATCATGCTTCCTGTTATATGTAGATGAAACGTAAACTTATTGGAGCCAAAATCAACTCTACCTGTTACATGAACAGGATCAATCGAACGAATGTCTTTCTCGATTTCTTTCAGCTCACTTACATCTACCATCTCATCCAAAGTCAATCCTTTATGTCTCAATTTGTTTAATTGATGGATGGACCATTTCATATCATATCACCTCAAGGCAACAAACAAAATTATAGCTAGCCATTTTATATTTGTCAATGTTTTTTCTTTACACTATAATGAAGTCATTATAGTAAATAATATATAGATTATCATGTTTTTCGAAAAGATGCTACACTGAAAGGAGAGATTATTATAAAGGCAAGCGGTATTATCGTTGAATACAACCCCTTTCATAACGGTCATGTTTATCATGTGCAACAAACAAAAAAGTTAACACAATGTGATGTTACTATCGCGGTCATGAGTGGATCATTTTTACAACGTGGTGAGCCTGCTCTCGTCTCTAAATGGTATCGAACAAAAATGGCTCTAGCTGGCGGTATTGATCTTGTTGTAGAACTTCCTTATGCATTTGCAACTCAAAAAGCGGAAACATTTGCAAATGGGGCCATTTCTATTTTAAATGCACTTGGTGTTTCAGATATTTGTTTCGGAAGTGAAGATGGACACATTCAACACTTCTACAATACTCTATCGTTACAGCAAAAGAAGCAAAATACTTTTAATCAGCTCGTGCAGCAATATATAAGCGAAGGAAATAGCTATGCAAAAGCAACTTCTGAAGCCTTTTCTCATATTTTATCAGGACATGACACAATCGATATGTCACAGCCAAACAATATATTAGGGCTACATTATATTCAAGCCATTTTGTCACAAAAAAGTACGATTCGTGCTCATACGATAAAAAGATTCGCAGCTCATTATCACGATGAATCCTTTACAAATAAGCATATCGCCAGCGCAACAAGCATTCGCAAACAACTGTTCATCGGGGATTGCTCCTTTACTAGTATATATCCATTTGTACCGAATTGTACCTCTTCTCTTTTAGAAGAATATTATCATATATACCATGTATTACATAATTGGGAAACGTATTTTCCTCTTTTCAAGTATAAACTCTTGACGATGTCTGCTAAAGAACTCCAACATATATATGAAATGGAAGAAGGTTTAGAACATCGTATATTAGCTAAAATACAGAATGCCACGTCCTTCCTTACATTTATGGAGGCTATAAAAACAAAACGATATACGTGGACAAGATTGCAACGAGTATGCACACATATTTTAACCAATACAACAAAAGAAGAGATAAAGAGCGCAGCAATCGAAAACCATGCACCGTATATTCGGTTACTTGGCATGTCCCAAAAAGGACAATCTTACCTTTCTAAAAATAAAAAACAAATGAGTCTCCCTCTTCTGACACATACAAAAACATTTGAACACCCTGTTTTAAATATAGAACGACGAGCAAATGCCGTCTATCTTTCCGCTTTACAAGAACCTTTACGCACAAAATGTATACAACAAAATATAACACAATATCCAATTCGATATAATGAAATAGACAAAACATTTTTATAACGTAGAAACGGAAAGCTATATGAACGATTCGTTCATATAGCTTTCCGTTTTAAGTTCAATGAAAAACTTTGCAAAGAGAAGTTACTTTTTCTCTGGCAACTTCTCTAAATAAGCCAAAGCATCATCCAATGTATCCACTGGTACAATTTTCATTTTTGTTTTAATATCTTTGGCCGCTTCAAGCGCCTTTTTATAATTTGAGTTTTTCGCTCCTTTTTCATTTGGAGCAAAGAAGATTTCAGCCCCTGCATCACTGGCAGCTACCACCTTTTGCTGAATTCCGCCAATCGGACCAACCTCGCCTTTTTCATTGATTGTACCTGTTCCAGCAATTTCATGCCCTTTTGTCATATCGTTTTCAATTAATTGATTATAAATCTCTAACGTAAACATCAGGCCTGCTGATGGTCCCCCAATCTCATGGGAATCAATCTTCACTTTTGGATCTGCAACTAACTCTCGTTCTGTAACAATAGAAACTCCAATACCAACACGCCCCTTACCACCAGGGATTTCTTTTACTGCCAATTGTTCTTTGAAATGTTTTCCATTTCTTATATATTCAATATGTACAACATCGCCTTCTTTTTTATTTGCCATATATTCAGCAAATCGCTCTGTCATTTCAAATGTTTTTTCATCAACAACTACAATTACATCCCCAAGCTTTAATTTTCCCGCTGCCGGCATATTTTCTGCAACACCAGCGACTAATATTCCTTTATTTTGAAAAGAAACAGGACGATTCGCTCTCTTATATGCATTATAAATAGCAGCATTTTGAGAGTGTTTCATCGCATACTCTTGGCGAAATTGATATTCTTCATCACTCTCACCTTTTTGTAATATTTCCTCCGCTTTTGAAATGTGATTATATTTGCTAAATTGTGCAGCTATTAAATTGATTACATTAGCAGGTCCCATTGAAACTGTCACAAGCATAAAGTCACCAGATTCTTTCTTTCCGCCTTCCACTTGTACATAAGGGGTTAACTTCGCAGCCATTCCTGGTTTTGTTATATAGTAAGGTAGACGAATATATACAAGTAGCATCGCCAATATAACTCCAATTAAAATCGCATATATAAACCGAAAACGCTTAAACATTATTTTTCTCCTTCCACTGCTCAATTAATAAATAAATATCTTGAATATGTTTCTTTGCTTCTTCTTCTCCTACTCGAATAATTTCTTCAATATTTGTAAAAGCACGAGAACTAAACTGTTCTACTGTTGGACGCATCATTAAATCCGATGCAGTTTGTCGATTAACAACAAGTTCATACTGCATAATTTCAATACTTTGCATAATTACGTCATAAATAGAATTAATTTCACCATTTACTTTAATAGGGGATACATCTACAGCAATTACAATATCAGCTCCTAAATCCTTGACGACGGATACAGGAATCCGATCAATTACCCCTCCATCCACTAATAAGCGCCCATCTATTTTTTCAGGAACAAACACTCCTGGTACAGAAATACTCGCCCTAACAGCATCAGCAATAGACCCTTTTGTAAATACAACTTTTTCTCCCTTTAAAATGTCAGTGGCTACAACTGCAGTTGGAATTTCTAACTCTTCCATTTTTTTGTTATATGTAAACATTTTAATCATATCTTTTACACGTTTTCCAGAAATAAATCCCATTTTCGGCACAGTAAAATCTAAATAATATTTCCTCTTAAATACTGAGGCCATTCGATAAAGTCTTTCAACATTACAATTTGTAGCATAAAATGTTCCAATTAGCGCCCCCATACTACTTCCTGCTATCATGTCAATAGGAATATTAGACTCACGTAATATCTTAATAATCCCTACATGAGCAAATCCTTTTGCCCCACCAGAGCCAAGAGCCAAGCCTATTTTCGGTTCTCGCATATGAATCACCCTTAAACTTTTTTTACTCCTTTTTCATACTTATGGTCTAAATTTACTATGTATCCACGTATACTGAAATGAACGTTTTTTGGGACAAAGGGGGATTTTGCAGTATGTATGAAAAATGGAAAACAGCTTTTCTCACAATCACAACGCTATTTCTAACATTCTCTCTTGTACTTCATCCCCAAGCCGCATTACAATCTTCTATTCGCGGATTAAATATGTGGTGGGAGGTTGTCTTTCCTTCATTATTACCTTTTTTTATCGTTGCCGAGCTTTTAATTAGCATAGGCGTTGTAAAATTTATCGGTGTCCTGTTAGAACCTCTTATGCGCCCTCTCTTCCGAGTCCCTGGTATCGGTGGGTTTGTTTGGGCAATGGGAATGGCCTCTGGTTTTCCTGCTGGCGCGAAATTAAGCGCTAGATTACGTCAAAGTAACCAACTAACACAAATTGAAGCAGAACGCCTCGTCTCTTTCACAAATTCTTCCAACCCATTATTTATTTTCGGTGCTGTATCTATCGGATTCTTTAATAATCCAAAATTAGGCTTCATTTTAGCCGCCGCACATTATATAAGTAACTTTACTGTCGGACTACTTATGCGCTTTTATGGTGACAATAAACCTTACATAAAACGTGCATCACCCGTTCAAAGACGTCTATTACAACATGCTTTTTCCATTCTCCATGAGACACGTTTACAAGAAAAAAGACCGATTGGAAAACTGCTAGGAGATGCCATTATTTCTTCCATTCAAACGTTACTTATGATCGGCGGATTTATTATCTTATTCTCTGTGTTAAATAAAATGATTACCATTTTTCAAATTACAGCAACTCTGAATTTTATTATGCAACATATTTTATCTTTCTTCCAATTGTCCACTCATTTTAGTATTCCTATTTTATCTGGTCTTTTTGAAATGACACTAGGAAGTAAAATGATTAGCCAAACAAATGGTACAACTATTTTGGAACAAGCAATGATTACAAGTTTTATCCTTGCCTTCAGCGGTCTTTCAATTCAAGCGCAAGTAGCGAGTATACTAGCAGATACCGATATTCGCTTTAAACCCTACTTTTTTGCTCGAATCATTCAAAGTATTCTTGCTCCTATTTACACATTTATATTTTGGGGACCACTGTATGAAAAATCACATTCTTTTTCACCGAACCAACAAGATATTCCTGTCTTTTTATCAAATTATTCTTCAGCACTTACAAATACTTGGGAATTACTTCTTCACTATGGCCCCATTTTTACACTACTTTGTTTGTATCTATATGTTATTTTATTATTCGTACGCACCATACGATAACTCTGTAACGTGCTAGCGAATCGAACAGAGTTATGAGAAGACTCTCGCTGCTCTCTATAACAAAATCAGTAAAGAAAAACCCCGTTTTATTTTAACGGGGTTTGAAACTTGTCTTTTAAAGCACGTTCAACACAAGATGGAACAAGCCCTGATACATTCCCTCCGTAACGAGCTACCTCCTTTACAATACTTGAACTTAGAAATGAATATTGATTATTTGTCATAATAAAAAACGTTTCAATATTTTCATCTAACTTTCGATTCATCGAAGTAATTTGCATCTCATACTCGAAATCAGAAACAGCTCGTAAACCTCGTAAAATGGCATTTGCATTGCGCATTTTCGCGTATTCAACCAACAACCCACTATGTGAATCTACTTTTACATTTGGAATCTCCTTTGTTGCCTCTCGGATTAACTCTAAACGCTCTTCCACTGAAAAGAATGGCTTCTTTGCTGAGTTATTTAAGACAACAACATATACTTCGTCGAACACCTTTGCTCCCCTTTTAATGATATCCAAATGTCCAAGTGTTATTGGATCAAAACTCCCTGAAGAAATTGCTATGCTTGTCATTCGGTCCCCTCCCCTTCATACTTATAAATCGAAATGGCTGTAATACCGTACTTTTCTGCCCGCACCTTTACAAGCTTCCCTATTGTTTCAGGTAAGATTACTTCATTCCCATGCTCTGCCATAATCAAACCATCTTCATTCAGCAATCCATGTTGATCTATAATGCTAATGAGAGAGACTATTTTTTGATCTTTATATGGCGGATCTAGTAGGATTAGATCGAATGAAATCTCACGTTTAATTAGCGCTTTCACAGCTCTTTCCGCATCATTTCTATATACTTCAGCTTGATTATGTACTCTACAACTTTCCAAATTTTGACGAATTATCTTCACTGCTTTATGATCTCGATCAACAAAGATTACTTTGTCCATCCCTCGGCTAAGCGCTTCAATCCCAAGCCCTCCGCTTCCTCCAAATAAATCAAGGGCACTCCCTCCATCAAAGTATGGACCTATTATATTGAAGATAGATTCTTTTACTTTATCTGTTGTTGGACGCGTTGTACTACCAGGTACAGCTTTAAGCGGATGTCCCTTGCATTTACCAGAAACTACTCTCATTTGTTGTCACTACCTTTATTTCAATCTATAAACTATGGAGCGATTATTCGTAACCGCTATCAAATCTAAATATTTTCTAATTATTTTACCATTACAGAATACCTGAATCCGTTACTTATGAAAAGAAAAATATTTGTTTTCAGCAATATTTCATGTGCATATTCAGCTAACAATCATTTCAAAAATATAACAGAAAATGAATGAACCTGTACACTTTATCTACGTATTAGTTCATTTCATAACACCATCTTACCCTCTATGTAAGGTTCACTTTACCTTTTTTATCCTATCATAAAATAAAAGAAAAATAAAAAGCCTACGATAAATTTTAAATTCATTATGTATATCTTCAATTAGATTGGACATAAATAAAGATAACAACATCACCTTCGATGTTGTTGCCAACCGCGGAGAAGACTTACGTTTCCCCATAAGTTCTTCCTCCGGTTTCTCCTCTCCCTTTGCCTTCTTACTAGTACATACTAGTATAAGAAGGGCCCTGCTTTGCAGGGTTTTTTTTCTTTGCCTTCTTTTCATTTAAAAAATGAAATGATACAGTAAAAGAAAGAGGAGGAAAATGATATGATTCAACGCTTTATTGAACTAGGAGAAGGCTACTCTGACTTATATGAATTACTTGAAATTGCCAAAGCAAACAAAGAACGTGTAACCCATATGTTACAATTCGAAACCGTTAAAAATAATAAAAAAGTATGTTCACTTGTTGTCATCCTAAAACCAACAACTGTAGGCGATTTTCAGCCACTATACATATGTCGTGAAGGCATCCCTATACTCGATCATAAAAAAAGTAAGCGAATTATTTTATTTGAAGAAACCGCCAAACAAATCGAAAAAAAAGTAATTCCCTTTACCGTGAAACCATCTACAACTTTTCCAGAAAAAGAGTTGTACTTTAATCATCTAATTGGCATTTTACGAATGAATCACTTTATTCCCCCAATGAAATAGGGTGAAACTTTCATCCCGCTATTTTAGGGCAGCCCGATTGATGAGGGCTCATAATCAGTGGGGGATGAAGAAACCCCCACTGATTAAAGTTTCACTTTATCAGTAGGGAGCCTTCATCCACACGAAAATCCCCCCTATCAAATTGGCTAGGGGGATTTTACTTAACTATAATCATATTCTTTCGCACGATCTGGACGTGAATTTTCAAATTCCGTTTTTAGAAACGGACGATACGATTGTTCAATCCTCTTAACAAACGGAAGTTTATTTAACTTATGCATCATATGTTCTAATTGATCCATATCACAATATACAACTGCATATTTTAATCGTTTTGATATGTAATGAATATTACCATATTTACGTAAAATTTTGGCATGTTTTAATGAATGTAAATAAACAATCAAACTCTGTCGTTGTCCAAACATAACCTTCTCCTTCATCATACTTTTCATATATTCTACTAACATAAATCAGAAATTTTCGACATTATAGCACGCCATAGATTCGATCCTATTCTTCTTCTTCTACATTTCAAAAACGGGGCATATTACCCCGTTTTTTTACAGCCACAACTACCTCCGGAGCCACAACCGCCTCCGCAACCACCTGCATCAAAAAACGGATTCCCGGTAGGAACTTTAATCGAAGATGAAATTTCCGAGCCGATTACTACGCTCACTTCATCTAGTAATTTTTGCAAATTACTTTCCGCTTTTTTAAAAGCCGCAATCTTATCATGCAAATCTACAGATCGCTTTAACTCTCGCATCTTTTTCGAAACAAAAGCATAATCCGGGTGATACTTGCCAAATCTTCTAACTTCCTCATAACGCTCTTTCATCGCCGCAAACTGACGAATGAGCTCCTGTGCTTCCGAATCCTCCTGTAAGTCCTTGAAACACTTTCGATAGTTCTCTGCTATATCTGAATAAACAACTGCCTGTGCCAGTTGTTCTGCCTTATCTAAAATTAATACGCTTTCTAGCGTCGCTACAATCATGAGAGACACCTCCAAGTATCTATCATAACACATTTTACAGCAGAACTACTAATCTGGCCGTCTCATTTATATATAACATAGTAGCAATAGAACTACTCCTTCTCCTCCTTACACGCAAATGTGCTCGGCAATGTTATATTTTAAAACTTCCCATTTTCCTTGATCTTCTTTTACATAATTGATACAAGCGTTTTTCAAAGGTGTTTTAAATGTAATTTCTTCTGGCAAAATCGCATGCAAAATCGCTTTAATCGCATGTGAATGTGCCACAATGATAATGCGCTTTCCCGCATGCTTTTTTGCAACATCTTGTAGTGCTGTAAAACAGCGATTTACAATCTCTTCATCCGTTTCCATACCTTCTACGTTTCCGATTGCAATCTGTTCTCTCACTGTCGCAACTGGCTTCCCAGAAGCTTCTCCAAAATTCCGTTCAACAAAGCGCTCATCCAATATAATGGAATGTATTCCTACCGCTTCTCCAATTGCTTGCGCTGTTTCCTGAGCTCGAATCAAAGGACTACTAATAATGACATCCCATGTCTCTAATTGTAAAGCAGCAGCACTTTGACTCGCTTGCTTTTTCCCAACTTCATTTAGCGGAATATCTTCACGCCCTTGAATAATTTCTTGAAAGTTCCAATCAGTTTGTCCATGTCGTACTAAACAAATTTCCGTCATGCTGTAACTCCTTTTTTCAATAATACCTTTCTATTGTAACAAAAGTTTTACATGACGGACATAGTTTTTCCTTCCCATTATGTTGCATTTTGCTGAGCCATGTATTGAAACATATCAATCATAATGGAAGCCACTGCTAATTGATTTTGAAACTTTTCTACTTTATCCGGTATCGTTTTTTTGAAATGTTGTAAAGCAGCAAGCTCAAAAGCTTCCTTTTCATCTGGATTGCGCGACAGTTTACGATACCAATACGGCGCTTCTCGAATATAGCGTTCTAAATCTTCATTCGCTTTTATAAATTCCATAAGTTCTGCTCTCATCCTCTTTTCCCCCTAGTCTTTTTGAAAGAAAAACGGATTATTTTCAGAATTTCTTTGCTCTGGTTTTGTACGATTCTCTTTAAATTGTTGAATAACTTGTTGAACACTTCCGATTGCACTCGTTACATTTGTTAAGTGTTGTTGCATCTCTTCTACATTTAATTTTTTGAAAAAAGAAAGCATTTGCTCCATTAAATCTGATGTTCTTTCCTCTTTACTTTCTTGTGCAGGAGAAGATACTTGTTCACCATCCGCTTGATACTGTTTCCATATTTCATCTTTTTCCCCTAGTAAATACCATTCTTCATAAAATTGTTGCCATGTTTTTTGACCACTGCGAACGTCATGAACCATTTTAGGATGATGATTGACAAACTCTTTAAATTGTTGAACAGAAGGATGTAACGCTCTTTTTGTCGTTGGCATAATCCTCACCTCTTCATATATATCTACTATATTGTAAGAAAAAAAAGGCGCATGGTTCGCCTATTTTTAAACGATTCATGCACCTTTTTATCTTCTTATAAAATTTTGCGTATAAAACTTGTCATATACACCAACACCAAGTCCAGTAAACTGCTCATTCAGCAAATTTTTCCGGTGACCCTCACTATTCAACCAGCCTTGCAGCGCAGCAATGCCATCGCTATGTTGAGCTGCTATATTTTCACCAGCTAATTGGAAAGCAACTTGTCCTCGCTGTAATCGATCTCCTAATGTGCCATATTTCGGCGAATCATGTGAAAAATAATTATTTTCCTTCATATCTTTGCTGTGTCCAAGTGCAACATCGGCCGTTTGTTGATCCCATGTTAATAAAGGTAACCGATGACGTTCTCGAATAATATTTGTTAAATCTAAAATTTGCTGCATATTTCCATGCTCTACTTGTGACATTTTCTCTGGGGACATCGGTTGTTCTGGCATTAATTCACCGGAATATACAAGTTGATACGGTCTTTGACGTAGTAATATATCATCATCCATATACCGAATCCCAACAAGCTCATGCGTAAAGTGATCAAAATACAATTGTGCCCAACTATCTTTTTCAATTGAAATAAGTGGCTGTTCCATTATTTCAGTATCAGACAATTCAAATTGATAACTATTCCTTCCTTTTTTCAAAGAAATCTCATGAGAAAATGGCTTCTTTTTATATGCTTCTTCATATTTTTCATTCATACGAAATGGGGTCACATCAACTTGATCTCCAGCTACATAAGCTGTTACAACTTTATGTTCAGCAAGTCCAAATTGAACATACTGTGATAAATCTTGATTATATACCCACCATTCATACCCATATGCAGAAGGCTCAATCCGAGATGGTTCCCCCCACTTGGCTAGTAAATTCTCAGCATCTCTTCCTAAAAAATCAGCAATCGTTTGTGCCTCTCCCTCAGTTACCTGCTTCTTTTTCTTTACGAGTTTTTGTTCTTGCTTATAATGAGAAGGGCTTAATATATATTGTGAAACGAGTAATTTCCCGTACAGATCAATAGCTAAAATAAAAATCGTAATCATTACGATACGCAATAATTTCTTCAAACGATATACCTCCTGGGCAAACATAAAGTTGAGATATACACAAATGCCTTACTAGTCTTTCCCTTTTGTGTGTACCGTACTCTTTCACTATACCATATTTTGATGAAAAAAGTTGTGATTCTCTCTTTTCTCCCAATACGAATTGCGTTTTCTAATTTTTCATACTATTATAAAATTGATATCTACTATTTTATAAGGAGGGATTCCATGCAATTCGCAAATTCAAAACTCATTGGAACAGTAATTGACTTTACACTTCTTACAGAAATTATGAAAAATCACCATTTCGTGCTGGCAGGACAATGGGATTATGAGAGGGTTACATATGATTATAAATTCGAGATATTAAAAGATGTATATTATTTAAGAGTACAAGGTATCGCAGTCGAGGGAGATATTGGAAGGCGACACGCACAGATCAAATTGCTTTCCCCACTGTTGGGAAAACATTATTATCCACATGGGGTTGAGTATGGTACAGATGAAAATTTCCCTACAAATGTTATTCAAAAAAGTGAACAAATTCTTCAAAATATTGAAAAAGAACTAAAAGAATTTCAAATAGTTGAATAAGGTAACACTTTCATCAGTAGGAGTTTTCTTCATTCCTCACGAATAAGACTTTTACAGGCAGCTTAAATAAAACAGGCGCCTCTATACAGATATGCGCCTGTTTTATTTGTTCTCCCGAAAACTTTCTCTATTCTGTTTATTTTGTTTGCAAATATGGCGGAACTGCTTGTAATTGCTCTTTATCCTTTTCCCTTTCTTTACGAGCCCATTTAAAAAATACATATCCAATCATTGTACCATACACGATTTCCTGAACAATTTTCATAATGATTCCACCTGTTTGCTGATCTTGTACTACAGGCAGCCAATGCAAAAACTCTGGACCTGTGATATTTAAATCGCTCAATGTCCCTGCTGGTACACAAAGTTCCATCGCTTTCATCCAAGCGCTTGAATCTGTATAGGTCGCAAATAATGGCTCACTTGCAAAAATAATTAATGCACAAGCTGGCGTTAATAAAATACCGTTAGCAAACATATATCCTAATTTTTTTATATCACTTAATGATTGTTGCTCTGGCAATGGATTTAACATTGGCCACCACATCATGATCGATGTAAAAAACAATATTGCTAAAACAATGGGGTGTGCTACTTGACTTTGCTTTACCGCATCAAATACAAGTGGCAAATGATAAAAAGAAAACAAGCCATTAAATACAAATAAAGCAATCAATGGTTTCGCAAATAACTTTAAAATAACTTGAATCGCTTTAAAAGATGTAATATAGCTATATAACCAAACTGGTATTCCTAATAATAATAATGGGGGTACCGCGATATACATCACTGCCATTTCGAGCATATGAGCACTGAAAATAATATGTCCTATTAAATCAATTGGCCCTCCCTTTACAATATATAGAAGAATAATTCCTGACGTAAAATAAAATATCTGCTTTTTACTAACCTTTTCTGCATGTTCAAATCGTGTTCTATACGGCCCAATGATGAAAAAGTAAGAGATGAGAATGGAAAGCATAAACATGAAAAAAATCGGACTCCATAATGCTTGAAAACCAAATATCCACAAGTTACTCATGATTTACACCCACCTTTCAAAAAATGTAGTCGCTTCATAAAAAAGGAGGACCATAGTAATCCAAAGGCCCTCCTCTCATGTTTTCTTATATCCACACAATTGTCATGAAGGCCAAAATCGTTAATAGCCCTATTAACAATCCAGAGTATAGAAAGAACGAAGCTGCTTCATGTCCTTTATGACTCATGTGCATAAAATAATACAATTGAAAGATTACTTGAACGACCGCTAATAATAAAATAAACGGGACAGAGAAAATGGGACTAAATGTCTTTGGATACGCTACTGCTACAAATGCTACAATTGTCAAAAAAATCATTAATCCAAATGTAATAACTTGATGTTTCATTTCCTCTGCACTTTTTCTTCTACGATAAACGAGATCTACCTTTGAATTATTTGTATTTGTTTGCTTTGTCGCCATTGTTTATCCCACCATTCCCATCAAATATACTACAGTGAAAATAAACACCCAAACTACATCAATAAAGTGCCAATAAATAGATGCAACATAAAACTTTGGGGCATTATATAAATTTAAACCACGTTTCGCATTGCGAAAAATCAAAGTTAAAATCCAGCATAGTCCAAATAATACGTGTAATCCATGTGTACCAACTAACGCATAAAAAGCTGAACCAAATGCACTACTTCTCATAGTATGCTTAAATTCGTGCGCATAATGATAAAATTCATAAATTTCAAACCCTAGAAACCCTAAACCTAATAGCACTGTAACAAGTAACCAAAGCTGCATTTGTTTAAAATGAAAATTCTTCATATGATACATTGCATATACACTCGTTAAGCTACTTGTTAATAGAAGCATTGTCATAATAAACACAAGTGGCATTTGAAACATTTCTTGCGAAGAAGGACCGCCGTTTGTCGAATTTTTTAATGCTAAGTATGTTCCAAACAAGGAAGCGAACAATACTGTTTCGCCTCCAAGGAACAGCCAAAATCCGACAAACTTATTTTTTCCTTCGAGGGTTGCTTTTTCAGGCTCTGCTGGAAATGTTTCATTCGTTAATTTTCCCTCTACATGCATTATGCCGTGCCTCCCTTATCATCCAAGTCTTCTTTATGAATATGATAACCATGATCATCAATTATAGATCGGAAGAACATTGTACCAAATGTAATGATAAGCCCAATAATTGCTACCAAGAGCCAAAACTTATCTTTTCCACCTTGCATATACATCGCGCCAAATGCTGCTATAAATAAGCCAAGCGATATGACAAATGGTGAAAATGAAGCGTTTGGCATATGAATGTTACCAATAGGCTCTGCTGGTGTCATCGCTTTATTCCCATCACGTTTCTCAATCCAAAAAGGATCTAATCCACGGACAAACGGTAGTTGCTTAAAGTTATATTCTGGCGTAGGAGCAGGCATTGTCCACTCTAGCGTGCGACCATCCCATGGGTCACGCCCTGCTTGTTCTTTAGACACTGTCGTTTTCACAATGTTATATAAAAGAACTATTGTTCCAAGTCCCATAAACGCAGATCCAACCGAACTAATTAAGTTCCCCATTTCTAATCCTTGACCTGGTAAATACGTGTAATAACGGCGCGGCATACCAATTAACCCAAGGAAATGTTGAATAAAGAACGTTAAATGGAAACCGATAAAGAATAACCAAAATGTAACTTTCCCCAATGCTTCATTCAATACTTTGTTAAACATAAGAGGCCAATAATAATGCGCTCCTGCCAATAAACCAAACACAACGCCTCCAACGATTACGTAGTGAAAATGCGCTACAACGAAATAGTTATCATGGAACTGATAATCAGCTGGCGCAGAAGCAAGCATAACCCCTGTTACACCGCCCATTACAAATGATGGAATAAAACCAACAGCCCACATCATCGGTGTTGTAAAACGAATACTTCCTCCCCACATTGTAAAGAGCCAGTTAAAAATTTTAATTCCCGTCGGTACTGCAATTGCCATCGTCGCGACAGAAAAGATAGCATTAGCAACAGGGCCGAGACCAACTGTAAACATATGGTGCGCCCATACCATAAATCCTAAAAATCCAATTAAGACTGTTGCAAATACCATCGATGAATATCCGAATAATCGTTTTTTGGAAAAGGTCGCGAAGATTTCTGAGAATATTCCGAAAGCTGGAAGTATAAGAATGTACACTTCTGGGTGCCCAAAGATCCAGAATAAGTGCTCCCATATAATCGTATTCCCGCCCAAAGCTGGGTTGAAAAAACTTGTACCAAATAAACGATCTAACATAAGTAATCCTAATCCAACTGTTAACGGTGGGAAAGCGAATAAAATCAGTGAAGATGTGACAAATGTTGTCCATGTAAACATCGGCATTCGCATATACGTCATTCCTGGTGCACGCATATTAATAATAGTAACAAGAAAATTAATACCACCAATTAGCGTACCGAGACCTGATATTTGCAATCCCAATACATAAAAATCAATACCATGTCCTTTCGAAGCTAGCGATAACGATGCATACGATGTCCACCCTGCATCGGGAGCTCCTCCTAAAAACCAACTTAAGTTTAAAAATACGCCTCCAAAGAAAAATAACCAAAATCCAAGTGAGTTTAAAAATGGAAATGCTACATCACGCGCTCCAATTTGAAGCGGCACAGCAGCATTCATAAATGCAAACACAAGCGGCATAGCTGCGAGGAAAATCATTGTTGTACCGTGCATTGTTAATACTTGATTATAAGCATCTCCAACAAGAAAAGCATTGTTTGGAATTGCTAGTTGTAGACGGATAAATAGTGCTTCTATTCCGCCGATGATAAAAAATAATCCACCTGCAATTAAATAGAGAATGGCAATTTTTTTATGGTCTACTGTCGTTAAATAATCCCATATAACAGCACCCATCCCCTGTTTTTTTGCTACAGAACTCACGTCTTCAACCTCCCCTTCGCAAATAATAATCCCTATTATTTCTCAACTTTTAACGTCTTCAAATATGCATTTAATGCATCAACTTGGGCATCCGTTAAATTTCCATATTTGCCAGTCATTTTATTTCCCGGCTTCATATTTTCAGGATCTTTCAGCCATTTCTTCACATTTTCATCATTGTTTTCGGCAATGCCGGCAACCATATCGCGATCAGCGAAGTTTGCTAGGTTTGGTGCGATACGTGCAGAAGGTGGTCTACTATCATTTGATCCAACTGCATGACAACCAATACAGCTTTTATCAAATATTTCTTTACCTTCTTGCTCTTTTGTAGAAGCTACTTCTTTTTTGCCATCAATTTTCTTCATATCAGCAATCCAATTTTTGTACTCGCTTTCATTAACAGCTTTAACTTTAAATTGCATTAATGAATGTGATGGACCACAAAATTCTGTACAAAATCCATTATAAGTGCCCGCTTTATCTGCTTTTAACCACATTTTATTTACATTATCTGTATTCGTATCCATTTTTCCAGCTAATGATGGAACCCAGAACGAATGCTTAATGTCGGCACCTTTCAAATTTAAATAGACCTTCTTACCTGTGGGGATAACTAAATCTTGAGAAGTCACTATCTTTTCTGATTTATAAGAAAATTCCCACCAATAAAGATTCGCTGTTACATCAACAACGATTGTATCTTTATCGATATTCTTTTTCTCCATTGCACTTACATCAGCAAGTTTGAATGTATATGTAACCGTTGGAACAGCTAATATCAATAAAAGTAGAATCGGAATAACCGTCCAGATAATCTCTAGTTTGTGATTTCCTTCAACTTGCTGTGGAATGTAATCCTCCTGCCCTTTCCTTTGTCGGAAACGCACAATTACATACAAGAAAATAATAGTAACTACCAATACTACACCTACCATAATTGCACTTGCTAACAACAGTAAATCATATTGCATTTTCGCTACTTCACCTTGTGGAATTAAAGTAGATTGAAAGGCTTTACCGCATCCCCCTAACAGTAAAGCCATCAGTGAAACGAACGAAAACAGTCGCCACTGTTTCTTCATACAAACAACCCCCACTTTCTTTGTGAATTAGATTATACTTTATAATAAGTAAAGTAAATCTCAACGTAAAGAAATCCACTCGTGTCGTTGTCTTAGAAGAATGTAACTACAATCATTGACACAAATAAGATTGTCAAATAATTCAAGGAGTAGACAAACATTTGAACGGACCATTTGATGTCATCTTTCTTACGGAATCCATAGAATCCCAAAACAATCCATCCGATGTTAAGCAATGTTGCAATTATCATAAATGTTATGCCAAGCCCACTCATATAAAATGGTAATGGTAATAAACATACTGTCCAAATCATAATTTGGCGTTTTGTAATATCAAATCCATGAACAACCGGAAGCATTGGAATTCCTGCGTTTCGATATTCATCAACACGCTTCATCGCCAAAGCGAGGAAATGTGGGATTTGCCAAATAAACATAATCAAGAATAACATCCAAGCAATTGGATGATCTAAGCTAGGATGAATTGCCGCCCAACCAATTAAAGGTGGAACCGCTCCAGATACGCTACCTACCACTGTATTTAGCGTATATGCTCTTTTTGTCCACAAAGAATATAAAACAACATATGTGAAAGCACCAATAAAACCTATAAGTGCTGCCATCGCTGTTGTCAACAACAAAAATACAAATCCAAGAAGCAATAAAGTAACACCTAGCGTTAATACAAATCCAGGTTTATATTTTCCTGTTACCGTCGGACGGTTTTTTGTCCGTTCCATTAAGTGATCAATATCGCGATCAATATAGTTATTTAAGCTACATGACCCAGCCATAATGAGTGCGGAACCTACGATTGTAAAGAACATTTTATCTAAATGCTCTAAAGCATTCAACCCATTAAAATGTAGCGCTAACCAAAATCCAGTAAATACAGTTAATGTATTTGAATTGACAATCCCCATTTTAACGAGCGCTAATAAATCTTGTACACGCGTTGTCTCCGGTACATCTGTTACAGCTGACTCATCATGCAGCTCACTTGTTGCATGGTTCATCATTTCAACCCCCTCTTAAAACATTCGTCCTTCTTCTATGCTTAGACTCTCTAAAGCAGCGCGCTTCTATATGGCTATATTATTACAATAGAAATATTGTTAACTCATTCCACTGCTACTCTACGCTCATACTCCCATATATTAAATCATATTTTCCAAACATTTTGTGAAGAAAACATGAACTTTTTGTGTCGAATATTTAAAAACTTTTTCCGATTCATCCCTATCATAACATGATACTATTCTCTATAATAAACTATTTTGTCATATTTAGCATGCATTCTCTCTATTTCTTTTCATAATAAAAGTATTTTTCACTAAAATATGTATTTTTTATCCGTTTTTTCTTTTTGAACGCGTTTTATTCTATCTCTTCATGTCTTTGCTATTTTATTAGTTTTTATATATTATTAGGACTGTAATGCGTTTGGCCCTCCAAACGCAATCAGAATGAAAATATTTCACAATAACTTCATAACAGAAAGATGGTGAAAAAGATTGCAACGCTTTATTAAATGGTTAGCAGTCATTACAAGCCTAGACCTATTAGGTGTTCTACTAGGAGGAGCATTAGTTACAAAAACTGATTCTGGTCAAGGATGCGGTAAGTCGTGGCCACTTTGTAACGGTGAACTTGTTCCATCTAATCTATCAATGGAAACGATTATTGAGCTAAGTCACCGTTTAACATCCGGATCGGCAGGAATTCTCGTTACACTCCTTTGTATTTTATCTTGGAAATATTATAAGCATGTGCGCGAAACAAAACCGCTTGCTATTTTATCTTTTGTGTTTTTAGTTGCACAAGCATTAATGGGCGCAGCAGCTGTCGTTTGGGGACAAGTCCCTGCTGTACTAGCTATTCATTTTGGTATTTCCTTAATTTCGTTTGCCTCTGTTATTTTATTAGCGTGTCTCATTTTTGAAATCGATAAAAAATTTGATGCACGTTCTCTTATTATGGACAAAAAGATGAAATTCCATATTTATGGTGTAACAATTTACAGCTATCTTGTTGTCTATACAGGGGCTCTTGTACGTCATGAACGTGCAAGCTTAGCATGTCCAGAATTTCCGCTTTGTAGCAAAAATCGACCATGGCCGACTCAATTACATGAATGGGTGCAAATGGGGCATCGTGTTGCTGCAATCTTACTATTTGCTTGGATCGTATATGCAATGATTCTCGCTATTCGTCATTATAAACAGGAACGAGTAGTATACCTTGGATGGATTACTTCATTCATCCTTGTTACACTTCAAGCGATCGTAGGAATTTTAGTTGTATATACAAACGCTAGTCTTACAATGGCATTACTACACTCTCTCTTTATTTCATGTCTCTTTGCTGTATTATGTTATTTAGTCATGTTGGGAACAAGAAGTAAAGTAAATGCAAAACAAACGACATCAACAGAAAACAAACGATTCTTTTCATAAAGAAAACGAGCTGCTTTATCGCAGCTCGTTTTCTTTATGTTTATTATTTACAACGACGAATCCATGTTAGAAAAATTCAACTGACTTGTAGTTGTTTTTATCATTATTGTTCCAGTTCAATTAATAAATCTCCTGTTTGAATTGCATCTCCATCTTTCACGTACACTTTCTTCACTTTTCCATTAAACGGCGCTTGAACAGTTGTTTCCATTTTCATTGCTTCTGTAATTGCCATGGAATCACCTTTTTTGACTTCATCGCCTTCATTCACAACAACTTTAATAACTGTCCCTGGCATTGTTGCACTAATGTGATTTGGATTCTCGCGATTTCCTTTCACTCGTTGTGCAACTGTCGCCTTAATACTTTCATCCTTCACAACAATTTCACGAGGTTGTCCATTAAATTCAAAGTAAAGTACACGCGTTCCATCTGGTTGTGGTTCTCCAATTGAAACTAATTTCACCATCAATGTTTTACCTCGTTCAATTTCAACACCGATTTCTTCTCCAAGTCTCATACCATGGAAGAATGTTGGAGTATCCAGCACAGATACATCTCCATAAAGCCCTGCAACCTTCTCATAATCCATAAATACTTTTGGATATAACGCATATGCGACAACATCAAAAATTGTTACTTCGCGTCCTAGCTTATGGAATAACTCTTCTTTTAAAGCTTCAAAGTCCACGGGTTCTAATAATTCACCTGGTCTTACAGTTAACGGCTCTTTTCCTTTTAAGATAATTTTTTGTAATTCTTTTGGAAAACCACCATATGGCTGTCCAAGGTCACCAGAGAACATCTCAACAACTGAGCTTGGGAAATCTAAAGCATGACCACGTTCAAAAATGTCTTGTTCTGTCAGATGGTTTTGTACCATAAACAATGCCATATCCCCAACAACTTTTGATGACGGTGTTACCTTTACAATATCTCCGAACATATCATTCACGCGGCGATACATCACTTTTACTTCATCGAAACGATCTCCTAATCCAACTGCTTTCGCTTGTTGTTGCAAGTTACTATACTGACCGCCTGGCATTTCATGCATATATACCTCAGTATGTGGAGCATTCATACCACTTTCAAACGGAGCATAATATTTTCGTATATCTTCCCAGTAATGAGAAAGTTTTTCTAACGATTGAATATTAACATCTGGTTGTCTTTCATTTCCACCTAATGCGTAGTATAACGTATTTGCACTTGGCTGTGACGTTAAGCCTGCCATAGAGCTTACTGCTACATCGACAATATCAACACCAGCTTCAATTGCTTTCGTATACGTTAAGATACCATTTCCACTCGTATCATGTGTATGAAGGTGAATTGGAATTGATACTGTGTCTTTTAAAGCTGAAATGAGGTCATAAGCCGCATTTGGCTTTAATAAGCCAGCCATATCTTTAATACCTAAAATATGAGCACCAGATGCTTCTAGTTCTTTTGCTAAGTCTTTATAGTATTGTAAATCGTATTTACTGCGCATTGGGTCATGAATATCCCCTGTATAGCACATTGTTGCTTCCGCAATCTTACCGCTATCTCGTACAGCATTAATAGCAATGCTCATACCTTCAACCCAGTTTAAACTATCAAATATGCGGAAAACATCAATACCAGCTTGCGCGGAACATTCTACAAACTTTTGAATGAGATTATCGGGATAGTTTTTGTAACCCACTGCATTTGCTGAACGAAGTAACATTTGGAATAATACATTCGGCATACTTTCACGAAGTTGCAGTAATCGTTCCCATGGATCTTCTTTCAAGAAACGGTATGCCACATCAAATGTAGCTCCTCCCCACATCTCTGTAGAGAATAAATTTGGTAACATTCTCGCCGTCGGCTCAGCAATTTGCATTAAATCCTTCGTACGAACACGCGTTGCCAATAGAGATTGATGGGCATCACGGAATGTTGTGTCTGTTAACAATACACGTTTTTGATCTTGTACCCATTTTACAAGGCCATCTGCCCCATGCTTATCTAAAATTTGTTTTGTACCTGTTTGGATTGGTTCATAATGTTTTACATTTGGTATACGTGCATCTGGGAAAATCGGCTTTTCTTTTTTTCCTACTCCTGGGAAACCATTTACCGTTACTGTCCCGATATAGCTTAACATTTTTGTACCACGGTCTTTACGTTTCGGGAATACAAATAATTCAGGTGATGCATCTATAAATGATGTGTCATATTCTCCTGATAAGAAATTTTTATGCTTCACTACATTCTCTAAGAATGGAATATTTGTTTTAATACCACGAATACGGAATTCTTTTAAGTTACGCTCCATTTTTGCAGCAGCTTGTTCAAATGTAAGTGCCCAAGTTGTCACTTTTACAAGTAATGAATCATAGTACGGCGTAATAACTGCCCCTTGAAAGCTATTACCTGTGTCAAGACGAACACCGAATCCTCCCCCTGAACGGTATGCCATAATTTTTCCTGTATCAGGCATAAAGTTATTGAGCGGATCTTCTGTTGTTACACGTGATTGGATAGCATAACCATGAATGATGATATCTTCTTGTTTTGGTATGCTCATAATCTCGCTATGTAAAGTGTGGCCATCTGCAATTAAAATTTGTGATTGTACGATATCAATTCCTGTAACCATCTCTGTAATCGTATGTTCTACTTGTACACGTGGATTTACTTCGATGAAGTAAAAATCATCACCTTTCACAAGAAATTCCACCGTACCAGCATTTAAATAATTCACATTTTTTGTTAACTTCACTGCCGCCTCACAAATACGATGGCGCAGGTCATCCGAAAGTGACACACTTGGTGCAATTTCAACCACTTTTTGATGACGACGTTGTACAGAGCAATCTCGCTCATATAAATGAACGACATTTCCTTCTTCATCTGCTAATATTTGTACTTCTATATGCTTAGGCTTTTCAACAAATTTTTCAACATATACTTCATCGTTACCAAAAGCTGCTTTTGCTTCTGACTTTGCTCGATTATATGAGTCTTCCAGCTCATTATGATTACGAACAATACGCATACCTCTACCGCCACCACCAAGGGAAGCTTTAATCATAATTGGATACCCATATTTTGTCGCAAATTCTTCAACGTCTTCTAATGAATCCACAGGTCCGTCGCTACCAGGAATAACTGGAATATTTGCTAATTGCGCCTGTGTTCTTGCTTTTACCTTATCCCCAAACATATCTAGATGTTTGCTCTTCGGCCCAATAAAAATGATTCCCTCTTCTTCACAGCGTTTTGCAAATTGAATATTTTCTGATAAGAAGCCATAACCAGGATGAATCGCATCTACATTGTTATTTTTGGCAATTTCAATAATCCCTTCAATATCCAAGTAAGCATCAATCGGTTTCTTGCCTTCCCCCACTAAATAAGATTCATCCGCTTTATATCGATGATAAGAACGGCTATCTTCTTTTGAATAAATTGCAACTGTACTTAAACCAAGCTCTGCACAAGCTCTAAATACACGAATTGCAATTTCCCCACGGTTAGCTACCAATACTTTTTTAATGCGTTGCAGCTTTGTCATAATTTTCCCCTCTACTTTCCTACCACTCTAGAGATTACATAGATATAGATATACACCTTAAAGAGCGTGAAGTTCTTCACTTTCTTTTTCAATCTATATCTAGAAAGTTTTACTTTATTTTTATACATCATACCTTATTTTTCAACAAATGATAAGTTTTCTAATCAATTTGTTTCATAAAAATAGTATAGCATACCTTTCCATATTGTAACACCCTTTTTGTATAACACATTTAAGTAAAAACGACATACTTTTATTGTATAAAAACAAAAAGCATAACACTTTTACTTATAATAAAAGAGGTTACCCTAAAAATATGACTTTCAGGACAACCTCTTTTCTGGAAATTATAATGTTGTAATACTCATGATCTTTCACTCTACTTCACCACAACAAGATGCGGTTCTCTTTTCTCTCTTTCTGATTCCACTTCACTTCGTTGTTTCTCTTGCTGTTTCACATGGCTACTTATATTACATAATATGCCCATTGCAATTAAATTCGCCGTTAAAGAACTACCACCGTAACTGACAAATGGTAAAGGTACACCAGTAAGCGGGATTACGCCCGACATACCACCAACATTAACAAACGTTTGAACACCAATTAAACTAGCAAGTCCAATTGCAATTAAACTACCAAAAGGATCTTTACATTTTTGTGCAATTCGAAATGCGCGAATGATAATAAGTAACAAACTAATTAAAACAATCGCTACCCCGATAAAACCAAGTTCCTCAGATATGATTGCCATAATAAAGTCTGTTTGTGGTTCTGGTAAATACCCATATTTTTGTATACTATTACTTAGCCCCTTACCATGTAGACCTCCTGAAGCAATGGCAACATAGGAATTTATGAGCTGAAATCCATCCCCTTGTGGATCTGCAAATGGATCAAGAAACACAGCAAAACGAGCTTTTTGGTATTCGCTAAGCATGTGATTCCCTATAAAATACAGAGCAGGAATCCAAACGATGGAGGTTAATGCAAGTCGTTTTATCCATATGTTAATGCGAACGCCTGAGCAAAGGAACATACTTCCTACCATGCCCACAATTAATATATCAGTTCCTAAATCATTTTGCTTTAAAATAATAAACATGATCAAACCAACAACAAACAATGTAAGTGCGGAACCTTGAAAAACCGGCGTATCCGTCTCTTGTTTCTTTGCAAAAAAACGAGCTAATAAAATAATAACGAATATTTTCACGAATTCTGCCGGCTGTATTCCTAATATCCAGCCTCTTGCACCGTTTACCTCTTTACCAAAAACGTAAGCCGCTGCTAATAATCCTATACTTCCTAAACCCATTAATACGACAATAATTCTTTTTCTCCAAAGTCTATACGGAATAATCGAAATAAAAACGAAGACGATTCCTCCAATAGCTAAAATGAATAATTGTTTATTAAAAAAGAAGTTCGCTGGTTTATTCTTCATAATCGCAACGATGGAGCTAGCACTGTATACCATTATAACTCCCAATACACATAAAATAATAAGAGGAAGTAATAATGAATAGTCCATTCTTTTCCATATTTTTTTCATTTCATTTCCTCTTTCTATTTTCATTTTAATTATTGTTGTATTCCATATGTGTATATTGTCTTCCTGCTTTATAGACAAATAAAAAGCTCAAACTGATTCAGTTTGAGCCCCTTTATTTGAACCCGTCATCATTTTTTATTTGTAAATGCTTCATGAAGTGCTGATAATTCCCGTTCAAGCTCTCCTAACATCTCTTTTCCTTGTTCTTCAGAAATAAGATCAAGACGAACCGCAAAGTCAACCTCACGGGATAAACCAAACATTTGTGTATCTAGCACTTCTTCATATAATGGACACTGCGGCATCGTAAGGTGGTCCATTTGTACCTTAATAAGTCTTAAAATCTTCTCCGCATCCGCTTGTAGAAGGGCAAGTGCCTTTTCCTGATGATTTGTTACTGTCTCAGACGCCAAATTGATTCCCTCCGTTTCCGTCCTACTCTCCTATCCTATCTATTAATATTAGCGATAGTTTTGACAAATTGCAATAGAAACATTTTTTGTGACATCCTTGTCTAATCCTATTATACTGAAAAGTGGGAGTATAATACAAATGGGGGAACAACAATGAGCGAAATTTTGTTTATTAGTGGAAAAGTTCGTTTTCCACTTACGATTGATCCAAGCGTTTGGATCTTTGATGATCGAAAAGTAGACTTAACAACTTACTTTCATGAACCACAACAAGAAACATCTGAATTAGAAACATATTTAAAGCATACTTCTGAACATTGGGATCGAGAGATTCGTGATGGAGCAGCTTTCCCACCAATTCAAAAAAGCGTCAAAAAATTTAAAAAGGAAAAACTTATTACAGGAACTTTCGGAATGCCATTTCAACCTTTTCTTAAAAACGCGGAAGTTATGAACGGTGTGACGAAGATAAAAATAAAAACACTTCATGATGAAATTACATTGCCGCTAGAACAAGCAAAAGATGCCATTCTTGGTTTTTCAAAAGATGGGAAACCACTGAGAGAAGACGGGCCTGTTCATCTTTATTTTGGAGATGGCTCGAATCAAAATAATCCCATTCGAAATATCCGGAAATTCATAATTATATGAGTAATACTCTGTATTCCATCACAAGTGATTCTTTCCTGTTTTGACAAAAAGGAGTAGGGATAATCCCCTACTCCTTTTTACAATAAATCCGCTGCTAATTGAGCTAAATTAGACCGCTCACCTTTCACAAACTTCACATGACCGCTAATTTTTTGTTCCTTCAGTTTCTCAACCACATATGTTAAACCATTATTATATTCATCTAAATAAGGATGGTCAATTTGCTGCGGGTCTCCCATTAATACGATCTTACTCTTTTCTCCTACCCTTGTTAAAATCGTCTTCACTTCATGCTTTGTTAAGTTTTGCGCTTCATCGATAATAATAAATTGATCTGGAATACTTCTTCCTCTTATATACGTCAGTGCCTCTACTTCAATTGAGCCCATACCGGCTAATATAGCATCTAATTCTCCTGGCTTTTTTGTATTGAATAAATATTCAAGATTATCAAAAATCGGTTGCATCCACGGTCTCAACTTTTCCTCTTTTTCACCTGGCAAATAACCGATATCTTTCCCCACAGGAACAATAGGCCTTGCTACAAGGAGCTTTTTATACAATCCTAAATCTTCTGTTTGCATAAGCCCAGCAGCTAAAGCAAGCAATGTTTTCCCTGTCCCCGCTTTTCCTGTTAAAGTAACTAACGGAATATCTTCTCGCAACAACAATTCTAACCCCATAATTTGTTGTACATTGCGCGGACGTATTCCCCAAACTTGTTCATTATGAAACACTAACTTTTTCACTTTTTTCCCTGAACTATCTACAATGCCAAGTGCAGAGCTTGATCCACCAAGCGCATCTTTCATCACAATAAACTGATTGGGATAAAACGGATGATTCGCAATTTCCGATAAAGGAAGTTCTCCTTTTTCATAAAAATAATCCAATTGTACTTTTGATATGTAACCTTCTAAAAAACCTGAATATATATTCTCCACTTCAATAACTCGATCGCTTAAATAATCTTCAGCTTGCAGCCCTAAGGCATCCGCCTTTACTCTGACAAGGACATCCTTACTGACTAAAATAACCAGCTTTCCATTCTCTTTTTCTTGCTCTTCTAATGATAAATTTTTTGCCACTGCTAAAATGCGATTATCATTTGTTTTTTCTACAAAAATATCTTGCAGTTGAACAAATGAACGATGATTTAACTCAATCCGAAATGTCCCTCCATTTTCAAGAGGAATACTGTCATATAATTTTCCAAGCTCACGAAATTTATCAATTAACTTAGATACATAGCGAGCATTTCGTCCAACTTCATCCATATAGCGTTTTTTCGAATCAACCTCTTCTAATACAACTGCTGGAATCACTACTTCATTTGTTTCAAAAGAAAAAATAGATAACGGATCTTGTAAAAGTACATTCGTATCTAACACGTAGATTTTATCCAACCTGTTACCCCCTGACTCCACTTTTAAGTTTGTAGAACAAGGGTTTCATCCATAATATGGACGAACCATTGTTATAATTATATGTACCGTATAAACGAGGTAGAATCGAAATTCATATAAATTTAATTTTTCTTCCTCTTCAATTTAGAAAACAAATCAAAATTTATAACCTATAAGAAGACAAAAGTTACCTATTCACTCGCTGAAGTACATATAATCACCTTTATAATTCTTTCATACCCGTCAGCACTTGATTATCTAATTTTTTAGCCGCTCGTAAATCATATGTCTTCTCAAAAGTTGGTTCAGTAGCAAGTCTTGCCCCATAAAACATCACATCACGAACCTCTTGTATCGCTACCTCTATCACTGTTAATTTCAATGGAATTCCTTCCATCTTTTCAGTTATAAACTTTGCTTCGCCGCTTATGGAAAATACGGATTCATTCGCCATGATTGTTAATACAATTCCTGTATTGTGACGCAAATTTTCCACAATACGCGAGCGCTGATCAACAGCAAAACGAATACTTTCTTCACTCATTGCATATACCCATGAAATAGCACTTACATTAGGAATCTTTTTTTCAAAATCAACTGTAGCAACTGTAACAATATTCTCTCTACGTAAAATTCGCATTAAAGATTCTGATAATTTAAGCTCTACTACATTCGCCATATTTCCACCTCCAAGTTTTTCTTATCTTTATGATAACTTATTTTTAGAATTGCGAAAATATTATTTTTTTCCTCTATATCTCAAAAACATTGAACTTACATGATATACTTATATCGATAGAACTTGTATTGAGGTGACGAAATGAGAGTCAAATGCATGATTTGCGATAAGAAAGATAAGCTAGATGATGAAAATCCTTTGGCTAAAAAGCTTCGTAACCGCCCAATTCATACATATCTGTGTCCAGAATGTACAGAACGTATTGCAGAACGTACAATGAAACGTCACGCAACCGGAAAGTTTCATTTATACCAAGATAAAACAGTAGAAGATGAGTGGTAATATAAATAAGTCCTTAATCATTCAGATAAGGGCTTATTTATATTTCTCTGGTTCCCAATTTATCCCGCTACTTTAGGGCAGTAACAGTCCAATTGGTGAAAATTCATGATCAGCGGGGGGATGAAGAGCCCCCCACTAGTTAAAGTTTCACTTTATCTGGTCTATAAAACAATCGATTGATTCTAACAGAAACCTCACATACCCCATTTCTTGCTCTTTTTCATACGTAACTATATACATTTCTTCTCTTTTTTCTACTTTTACATTCTTTAATTGATAATCTTCGTATACTATGTTGTGAAATAGCTCATAGGTTTCTTGCGCAGCTATATCATCTGGTCGTGCTTCAACAACTGTTTTGATTGTTAACCAGTTGTATAATGCATCTTGTATAGAATGCATGAGCTCCCCCTCCTCTTGCTTAACTTGCTTTTTGTTGTTTTGCTTGTCGCAGGCGCAGCTTATAAATTCCTAATACAAGTGCCGCTACAACAAGTCCTTCTCCAACTGGTAAGAAAACAGCAAAAAATGTGAGAACGGTGCATCCAATCGCTAACGAAGCATAAATAACAATATTTTTTAATACCGATAATTTCCTCGCAAACCCTAAATGATAAACAATGGCACTTAAAACGATAATAGTACCGTAAAGCATCCACATTCCCACTTTAGGATTCGTATCTACTTGATATAGATTTGCAAAAAAAGACATTTTCTCAAGCATCCTCTTTTCTCCCCCTACTAACAACAAAAATCGCGTTCTTCTGTTTTTTATTATATGTTCTACTACCTACTATAAGAGTACCTTGCAACAAAAATACTGTCCACCTAAAAGAGTAAATTTTCAAAAAATAAAACCTTTAAAAAAAGAGCCGTCTTTTGAAAAGACAGCTCCTTCTCTTAAGCTTCTACAGATTTTTTTCTCTTCGCAGCTTTTTCACGTTCATTTTTATCTAGAATTTTTTTGCGCAAACGAATAGATTCTGGCGTTACTTCACAATACTCATCATCATTTAAATACTCTAATGATTCTTCTAATGTCATAATGCGTGGTTTTTTCATTGTTGAAGTTTGGTCTTTTGTTGCAGAACGAATATTAGTTTGTTGCTTCATTTTTACAATGTTAACCGTTAAATCATTTTCACGTGTATGCTCTCCAACAATCATACCTGTATATACTTCTGTACCAGGTTCAACGAAGATGACACCGCGATCTTCAACTTGCATAATACCATATTGTGATGCTTTCCCTGTTTCAAGTGAAACGAGAACACCTTGACGACGTCCACCAACTTGTCCAGCATGTACTGGTTGATAGCTGTCAAATGTGTGGTTCAAAATACCATAACCACGTGTTAACGTTAAGAATTCTGTTGTATAACCAATTAATCCACGTGCTGGCACCATAAATGTTAGACGAACTTGACCATTTCCGTTATTCACCATATCTAACATTTCGCCTTTGCGAGCTCCCATAGATTCCATAATGGAACCAGTATATTCTTCTGGTACATCGATTTGCACGCGCTCTACAGGCTCACATCTCACACCATCGATTTCTTTAATAATTACTTCTGGTTTTGATACTTGTAATTCATAGCCTTCACGACGCATATTTTCAATTAAGATTGACAAATGTAATTCCCCACGGCCAGATACAATCCATGCATCAGGAGAGTCTGTATTCTCTACACGTAAACTTACATCTGTTTCTAATTGCGAGCGAAGACGCTCTTCGATTTTACGAGATGTAATATATTTCCCTTCACGACCTGCAAATGGGCTATTATTTACAAGGAACGTCATTTGTAATGTCGGCTCATCAATGCGCAATAAAGGTAGAGCTTCTTGATGGTCAATCGGACATACTGTTTCCCCAACGTTAATGTCTTCCATACCAGAAACAGCTACTAAATCGCCGGCTTTTGCTTCTTCAATTTCTTGACGTTTTAATCCCATGTAACCAAAGATTTTTGTTACGCGGAATTGCTTCACACTTCCGTCCACTTTCATTAAAGCAACTTGCTGTCCTACTTTCATTGTACCGCGGAATACACGCCCAACTCCGATACGGCCTACATAATCATTATAGTCAAGAAGAGCTACTTGGAATTGCAATGGCTCATCGCTATTATCGATTGGTGCTGGAATATGATTGATAATTGTTTCAAATAATGACTTCATATTCTCTTCTTGATTTGCTGGATTTGGATCCAAGCTTGCTGTTCCGTTCATCGCTGAAGCGAATACAACCGGAAACTCTAATTGATCTTCATTTGCACCTAGCTCAATGAATAAATCTAATACTTCATCAACAACTTCTTCCGGACGAGCAAAGTCGCGATCAATTTTGTTTACAACAACGATTGGCGTTAAGTTTTGTTCAAGTGCTTTCTTTAATACAAATCGTGTTTGTGGCATACAACCTTCATATGCATCAACAACAAGTAAAACACCATCAACCATTCGCATGATTCGTTCTACTTCACCACCGAAATCAGCGTGTCCAGGTGTATCTAAAATGTTAATTCGTTTATCTCCATAGTGAATCGCTGTATTTTTCGCTAAAATCGTAATACCGCGTTCTCTCTCTAAATCATTCGAATCCATTGCACGTTCTTCTACATGCTCATTTGCACGGAACGTTCCCGCTTGACGTAATAACTGGTCAACAAGTGTTGTTTTACCATGGTCAACGTGGGCAATAATTGCTATATTACGTAAATCTTGTCGTTTTTTCAACATGTCCAACTCCTAGTGTCTTTTTAATCCTTCTCTATTATAAGAGCGAAGAGGATATAATGGCAATCAAAATAAAATCAAGAATGAAAATATAGTTGTATTCTTACTTTTGTGAAAGTAAAATAAAATTGGAGGGTGAAGATATGGAACACATTCAGTACCGCTTTTTATTAACAGCCATTATCGGTGTTATTTTCTTGATCGGCATCGGAATTATGATTGCTGAAAATAGCCCCATCGGTATTATTATTTGCATTATTGGTACATTTGTTACAGTTGGATACGGCTTTATAACAAAACGAAAAATGCGCAAATCACAATAACATGAAAAAGTAAGAAGCTTACTATAGCCTCTTACTTTTTTTGCTATTGTGATACAAATGGTAACAATTCATCATATACGCCTGGTTTCGCCACTAGTACACTACTTTTTTCTACAATAGAAATTGGTGTCCCAGTAAATGTTGTCACTTTGCCACCAACTTCTTCAACAATAATTTTCCCACCACCAAAATCCCAAGGAGATAACCGCGGCGTTATATAAGCATCCAACCTTCCAGTTGCCACATATACCATCTCTAATGCAGCACAACCATACGAACGTGTTCCTCTTGCCTTTTTAACAAGCTGCATCATTTTTTCCATATGAAGCAACGGGTTATCAGTAAGCCATGTCGCATTTAAAGCAACTATGCTACTTTCTAACGCTCCTTCTTGTAACAGCGGAATAGATACACCATTACAAAACGCCCCTTCCCCTTTTACAGCATGATATAACTCATCATGTACGGGATCATAGATAAGACCGATTATTCCGATACCGTTCTTATAAATACCAATCGAAATAGCAAAATTTCGTTTTTGATGAACAAAATTCATCGTACCATCGATTGGATCAATTAACCAAACAATCCCATTAGAAGAAGTGACTTCATCCCCATACCCTTCTTCCCCTAAAATATAATGTTCTGGGAATGTTTCTTTAATTTTCCCAATGAAAAATTGTTCTATTTCCCGATCCATATTCGTTACTAGATCGGCCGCATTTGACTTTGTTTCAATGATAAGGGCTTGTTTTAGCGATGCCCTTAAGCTCTCTCCTGCTTCTCGAACCCACTGTTTTGCATGTGTATCAATTTCTTTCCATACCTCTTGCATATTTTAAACACTCCGATCTATACTGTTCACAGAAAAAACGAACCCTTTATAAGGTTCGCACCAACTTAATTTTTATACATATACTATTATTACGCTTCTAAACGAATCATTTCAAGCCTTAAGGCTTCCAATTTTTGGACGCATTCTTCTTTTTTCCGATTGTCATTTTCCATCATCGCATCGTATAACGTTGCTAATTCATAATCTAACTCTAACCTTAATACCGGAATTCTTTTTTCAGCATCTGTTCTCTTTAATGCATTAATCACCTGTCTCATAGTATTTGCCTCCTCCCAATATTCGTCTGCCCTCGGACTAGAATTAACTTAATTTTCTGATTTTTTGTTTTATACTATACTATGTTGGATAAAGTATCTATGCAACAAATTTATATTTTTTTACCGATTTTTTTGTGCTGTTCTTTTTATGAATCGTACAAGCTATGCTAAAATAAAAACAAACTAGGAGTTGGAGGAACGATTATGACATTACAAACTTTTCAATCAGCTGACTTTGCTGTCTTTTCAGTTGACGGTCTTGAAAGACGCATGAATGCAATCAAAACACATATCCAGCCAAAATTAGAAACATTAGGGGAACGATTTTCCCATTACTTATCTGACCAAACTGGCGAACCTTTTTTCTATCATGTTGCCAAACATGCACGTCGCAAAGTCAATCCACCAAACGATACTTGGGTTGCTTTTTCAACAAATAAACGCGGCTATAAAATGTTGCCACACTTTCAAATTGGCTTATGGGGCACCCATGCTTTCATATACTTTGGTTTAATCTATGAGTGTCCACAAAAAGAGGTAGCGGCTCATGCCTTATTAGAACATTTAATTGATTTAAAAACAAATATACCAAATGACTTCGTTTGGTCCATTGACCACACTAAACCAGATGTTCTACCACATAACACATTAGAGGCAAAAGATTTACAAAAAATAATTGAGCGATTAGCTACTGTTAAAAAGGCCGAGTTATTAGTTGGAATTCATATAGCACCAGAGGAATTTTCGTCTATGACAAATGAACAATTTCAAACTAAGATTGAATCGACAATCCACTCACTCCTTCCTTTATATAACATTTGCAATCGATAGTAGAAAACGGACAATTACTATTGTCCGTTTTTAGTTGTTATCATATTATAGCACTCTAAAATTAATTTTTCAAAATTTTTTTACATTTTAACAATCTTATGTTCTTCTGTATCTTTCCCTTTTTGTATTGTACGATAGATTGAATAACCGCTTACTTCCTGAAATTCTTTATCAATTTTCTTTTCTTCGGCTTTGGATGGAACAATTTGTTTGAACTTGCGATATAAATCCATCAATTCTTCTTTAACAATTCCTTTTTCATTTGCTCTTTCTATCGCCTCATAAAATTTCACAACAGTAATCATCTCTTCATTCGACCAATCATAATCAAGTGGATATTGATATTCCATATTTACACCTCATCTATCTTTATTGTTCTGTTATTATGCTACCGTAAAGACTACAATTTCATCCTTGATATAGCTTCTTTGTATTATACACTATTTTGCTAGTCTAAGTTGTCATTATCCCCATAGACTATTTCAGTGTATATTATATTTTGTATCCATGCAGTTAAAAATAATATTTTTCTATACATCTATAATTATTGGTGATATAATGCTTTTGTTTTATAGAAAATAAAGTGATACTTCCATTTTTCACGAGTGGTAAGTCAAACAAATCTAGTTCTTGAAGACGATGATATAACAAACATCTTCTAAGTAGAACAGAGTCACATAAAACAAAATAAATAGAAGAAGGGGTGTATAGATTGTCCCAATACAAAACACCATTGTTTACCGCTTTAGTAGAGCACAGTAAGCGAAATCCAATTCAATTTCATATTCCTGGTCATAAGAAAGGCCAAGGAATGGATCCTGTATTTCGTGAATTTATTGGGCATAATGCATTAGCAATTGACTTAATTAACATTGCACCGCTTGATGATTTACATCATCCAAAAGGTATGATTAAAGAAGCACAAGATTTAGCAGCAGCAGCGTTCGGTGCAGATCATACGTTTTTTTCCGTTCAAGGTACAAGCGGAGCAATTATGACAATGGTGATGAGCGTATGTGGTCCCGGAGATAAAATTCTTGTACCACGAAACGTTCATAAATCTGTAATGTCAGCCATTATTTTCTCAGGTGCAAAACCAATTTTCATTCATCCTGAAATTGATGCGAAACTTGGTATTTCACATGGTATTACCATACATTCTGTAAAAAAAGCACTCGATGAACATCCCGATGCGAAAGGATTGCTTGTAATTAATCCAACATACTTTGGATTTGCCGCAGATTTGCAACAAATTGTTGAATTAGCCCATTCCTACGAAATACCTGTACTAGTTGATGAAGCTCATGGTGTCCATATCCATTTCCATGATGAATTACCGATGTCAGCGATGCAAGCTGGCGCAGATATGGCTGCAACAAGTGTGCATAAACTAGGTGGCTCTTTAACACAAAGTTCCATTTTAAATGTAAAAGAGGGCCTCGTAAATGTAAAGCATGTCCAATCCATTATTAGCATGCTTACTACAACATCGACTTCTTATATTTTATTAGCTTCCCTCGATGTTGCAAGAAAACGATTGGCAACAGAAGGAAGAGAGCTAATAACAAAAACAATAGAGCTAGCTGAACGTGTTCGTAGTGCTGTCAATCATATTGAACATCTTTATTGTCCTGGAAAAGAAATGTTAGGCACCGACGCAACATTTCGTTACGATCCAACAAAGCTTATCATATCTGTGAAAGACTTAGGAATTACAGGTCATGAAGCCGAATTATGGTTAAGACAACACTATAATATTGAAGTCGAGCTTTCAGACCTATATAACATTCTATGTCTGATTACACTAGGAGACACAGAAGACGAGACAAATGTACTCATTGCAGCTCTACAAGAACTAGCTACAACATTTAAACATCGTGCAGATAAAGGCGTTCAAGTACAAGTAGAAATTCCAGAAATTCCTGTACTAGCTCTTTCTCCACGAGATGCTTTTTATTCAGAAACAGAAGTTATTCCGTTTGAAAATGCTGCTGGCCGCATTATAGCAGATTTTGTAATGGTTTATCCCCCAGGGATTCCAATCTTTACTCCAGGAGAAATTATTACACAAGAAAACTTAGATTATATCCAGAAAAATTTAGAAGCTGGATTACCTGTTCAAGGTCCAGAAGATATGACACTCCAAACATTGCGTGTCATTAAGGAGTTTAAGCCTATCAGTTGATAGGCTTTTTTTTCACCATTTCCTCTTTTATTCATACGCTATTACAGAATGTAGCGTATAGGTGGGATACCATTATGATTGTGATTGGGCGTTCTATTGTACATCCTTATATCATGAATGAAAATGAACCGTTTGCTGCCGAAAAACAACAATTTTTATCGATAATGACCGGAAATCAAGAAGTATACTCCTTTCGAACAGCCGCTGAACTCAGCTTTGATTTAAATGTAAGGATGCATATTATTACCTCTGCATTAGAACTTTTTCAAAGTGGATTTCAGTTCCGTACATTCGTGACATCTTTTTGTAATGAAGAATATTGGCAACGAACAGCACTAGGAGGATTTCAATTGCGTCCCGGTGTATCATCTTCCATTGCAATACGAGATATTTTTAAAAATGGTAAAATGTACGGAACTGAATGTGCAACAGCAATGATTATTATATTTTATAAAGCATTGTTAGAACTATATGATGAAGAAATATTCAACCATTTATTTGCAAATCTTCTATTATATACATGGGATTATGATCGTGATTTAAAATTAATAACAAAGACATCTGGAGATATTGTTCCAGGTGATTTAGTCTACTTTAAAAATCCTCAAGTGAATCCTGCTTCTATCGAATGGCAAGGAGAAAATGCAATTTATTTAGGTAACTCTTTTTATTACGGTCATGGAGTTGGTGTAAAAACAAAAGAACAAATCATTTATCTGTTAAATGATAGAAGAATCCCCTCTGCTTTTATTTCAGCCTATTTAACCGATTTTATTACGCGTATAGATAGCCGCATCATGAGCCAATATGCTTCTCATACTCCACCACAAACCTCACTGGGATTTATCCCTATTAGAGACGATGCAATTGTAGCAACTATCGGACATACAACTACTATCTATTAAAAAAGCATCTGCATTCGCAGACGCTTTTTTTCTACTATTAAGCTTTTACATGTTTCTCATGGCCACATTCACAATGAGATCCACATTTTCCGTAAAGTACTGTTGTTTTTTCTTCTTCAAAGTATGCGATTGTACTTTCACAATCTTGACATACGATTGTTCCCATTTTTCTTTTCCCCCTAATTGAATGGTCCTAAAAACTTTTCTAGCTGCAAAATTTATATACTACTGGGCCTTTGTATGTTCCTTGTGACCACATCCGCAAGATCCACATTTTCCGTAAAGTATTGTTACCTTTTCATCTTCGAAGTGTGCGATTGTACTTTCACAATCTTGACATACGATTGTTCCCATTTTTCTTTTCCCCCTAAGTTTGTAATCCCAAAAACTTTTGTAACCGCTTAACTTTCTGACTCTATTTTAATATGTTATACTTTTAAAGTCAATAGGTTTTTTAGTATAACACATTTTAAATTTTTATTTCGCATTAGTATGAAACAATAATACAAAAAACAACCATATTTCATACGACTGTTTCTGTTTTTTCATTCTTCATGCTCAGCATGTACAGAGGAAGTTTGCGGAACAAGAAATTTAAAAAATTGGGCTAAATCATTTGCTTCTTCTTCTGATACCAATTTAAATATTTCTTGTAAATGTTGGGTATTTTCTACATCATCTGGTCCAAGAAGTGTTGCTCTCCCCGTCTGCATACAAACGACAAGTGGTTTTCCAAAAAACATATTTGTATAAATAACTCCAAAATCATAGCGATTTTCATGCGTCATAAACCCTAAAAAGCGTATATGGACATTCTCATGTTCATCATACAATTTCTCGAACATCTCATTACTCCTTTCAAAAGACCGTCTCCTTCCCGTATATATTAAACGAAAAAAAGAAATAACCTTTTAATTGTCAAAAAATTCAAAGCGATGTTACAATACAATTGTAACTGACATTAGGAGGGATCTTTTATGCAGCATGCCTTTATAAAACTTGTGTCTAAATCTAAAAAACAGTCTGTCTCATTAGATGACATCAAAGAATTTTTCCAATATTATAAAACAATCACTTCACAAACTGGCACGCAAATTCATTACGCATATGCAGACTTTGCCTTTCCTTATGAAATAGTAGATACTTCAGATTCGACGCTAGAACTAAAATCGAATCATGAGCGATATAACTGTATTTATGTAGGAGTTGACTCCGAAAATGACCAAACTTTTATTCAAATTTCTTTGCCTTCTACAGCAACATTCGGAGACAAAGGAAAAGCAAATGAATTTTGCCGTTTTTTAGCAAAAAAATTAGAGGGTGAACTACAACTATTTAATGGAAGAACAATGTATTTTTATAAGCGGTAAGATTTAAAAGAGGTAAGAGATGATTAAAAACACGATGCCATTTATACAAGTGAGAATGAATGCTTGTTTTCTTATAGGAAGCACAACATATGTAATTACATATGCAAGATAGAGAAACATAAAGAAGAGCATTATTTTATAATGAACCTTATCACCACTTGACAAGGATAACACAATAGAAAAACCACTCCATAAAAGAAAATGATAAAATATAACATGTATATATTTCATGGACCGTCTCCTTTGACATGCTCTATTTTATTATAATATATGGGATTGAAAGCAAATCAATTCCATAATAGAAACAAGTTTATTTTCTTAAAACCCCACTCCCTTATAGGGCAACTGCTTTCATTTCACATCTACAAGTTTGTCTCTATACAATTCTCCAATCAAGTGCAACTTTAATGAATAGGAAGGTCTTTCATCCCCCGCTGATTATGAGTCCTCACCAAGCAGGCTACTACTCCCCTAAAATAGCGGGATAAAGACCTTAAAAGTAAGAAAAAAACGCCTCTTACAGAATAAGAGACGTTTTTTTCTTACTTACTATATTATTTTACAATGTGAATTGGCATTCCAAGAGCAACTTCTGCTGCTTCCATTGTAATTTCACCTAATGTTGGGTGAGCATGGATTGTTTGTGCAATATCTTCTGCTGTCATACCCGCTTCGATAGCAAGTCCTAACTCAGAGATAATATCAGAAGCACCTGCACCTGCAACTTGTGCACCTACAAGAAGACCATCTTCTTTACGTGTTACAAGTTGTAAGAAACCGTCTGTGCTGTTTAATGATAATGCACGACCGTTTGCAGCGAATGGGAATTTAGATACAGCTACGCTCATTCCAGCTTCTTCTGCTTGTTTCTTCGTATAACCAACAGATGCTAATTCTGGATCAGTGAAGCATACTGCTGGAATTCCAATGTAATCGATTGCTGCTGCATGACCACTAATAGCTTCAGCTGCTACTTTACCTTCGTAAGAAGCTTTGTGCGCTAATGGTGGTCCAGGAACGATATCACCGATTGCATAGATGTTTGGTACATTTGTACGGCATTGCTCATCGATTTCGATTAGACCGCGATCAGTCATTTTAATTCCAAGTTGCTCAAGACCGATTTCTTGAGTATTTGGACGACGACCTACAGTTACTAATACGTAATCTGCTTCTACAGTTTGTACTTCGCCTTTTACTTCGAAGCTAACTTTTACGCCGTTTTCAGTTTCTTCAACGCCTTTAGCCATAGCTTTCGTATGGATTGTAACGTTTCCTTTTTTCTGAAGAGCACGTTTTACAACTGAGCTCATTGCTTTTTCGAAACCAGCTAAGATTTCGTCACCAGCTTCTACTACAGTAACTTCTGTACCGAAGTTAGCATAAGCAGTACCTAATTCCATACCGATGTAACCGCCGCCGATTACAACAAGTTTTTTAGGAATTTCAGGCAAACTTAAAGCACCTGTAGAGTTGATAACGCGTTTAGAATATTTGAATCCTGGAATTTCAATTGGTGTAGAACCAGTTGCAAGGATTGCATTTTTGAATGTATAAGTTTGTGCTGCATCTTCAGTCATTACACGTAATGTATTTGCATCTACGAAGTAAGCTTCACCGCGAATGATTTCAACTTTGTTTCCTTTAAGAAGGCCTTCTACACCGCCAGTTAATTTCTTAACTACGCCATTTTTCCATTCTTGAACTTTTGTGAAGTCCACTGTTACATTTTCAGCGATAATACCCATGTCATCAGAATGTTTTGCATGCTCAAAACGATGACCTGCATTAATTAACGCTTTAGAAGGAATACATCCAACGTTTAAGCATACGCCTCCAAGGTTAGCTTTTTCAATAACTGCTACCTTTTGACCTAATTGTGCTGCACGAATTGCTGCAACATATCCACCAGGACCTGCACCAACAACGACTGTATCTAATTCAATTGGGAAATCTCCTACTACCATTGTTATTACGCCTCCATTACTAATAATTGTGGGTCGTTTAATAGACGTTTAATTTGGTTTAATGCTTTTTGAGCAGTTGCACCGTCAATTAAACGATGGTCAAAGCTTAGAGATAATGCTAATACTGGAGCTGCAACGATCTCACCATTTTTCACAACTGGTTTTTCAGCGATGCGACCAATACCAAGGATTGCTACTTCTGGGTGATTGATAACTGGAGTGAACCATTGTCCACCAGCAGAACCAATGTTTGTGATTGTGCAAGAAGCACCTTTCATTTCAGCAGGAGCTAAGCGACCTTCACGCGCTTTTGTAGCAAGCTCATTAATCTCACTAGAGATAGCAAAGATAGACTTGCGATCAGCATCTTTAACAACTGGTACTAAAAGACCTTTATCAGTATCAGCTGCGATACCAATATTGAAGTAATGTTTATGAACAATTTCTTGAGTTGCATCATCTAAAGAAGTGTTCAACATTGGGAATTCACGTAATGCAGATGTTAAAGCTTTTACAACATATGGAAGGTAAGTTAATTTAATACCTTTGTCAGCTGCAACAGCTTTGAATTTCTTACGATGAGCAACAAGCTCTGTTACATCTACTTCGTCCATTAATGTTACGTGAGGAGCTGTATGTTTAGAGTTAACCATTGCTTTCGCAATCGCTTTACGGATACCGCTCATTTTCTCGCGAGTTTCTGGGTATTCACCAGCTGGGATTGGTTGTGCTTTTGGCGCTTCTTCTTGAGCCGCTGGAGTAGCTGCTGGAGCTTCTGCTGCAGCTTCAGTAGTCGCTGCTTGTCCACCATTTACAAATGCATCAATGTCAGCTTTTACAACGCGACCGTTTTTACCAGATCCTGCCACTTTATGGATGTCTACACCTTTTTCACGAGCATATTTACGAACAGATGGCATAGCGATTACGCGCTCATTTGTTGTTTCTGCTACTGGAGTAGCTGCTGCTGGAGCTTCTTCTTTTGCTTCCTCAGCTTTTGGAGCATCGTCATGCTCGTCACCTTTAAATTTAAGGTTTTCGTAACCAGGAGCATCAAATTTAACAAGAACATCTCCTACTACTGCAACTGTTCCTTCTTCTACAAGTACTTCAAGTACTTTACCTTTTACAGGAGAAGGGATTTCTACTACTGCTTTATCATTTTGTACTTCAAGAAGTACGTCGTCTTCGTTTACTTCATCGCCTGGTTTAATAAACCATTTTACGATTTCACCTTCGTGGATACCTTCACCGATATCTGGTAGTTTAAATTCAAATGCCACGGAATTCATCCCCCTGATTCATTTCATTATTATGGAATATGTACAAAAGAAATCAACATGTGCTGACTTCTTTTGCACATGAATAACTAAAATTAGAAGTTCATTACTTTTTTAGCAGCTTCAACAATATCTTTATGGTTTGGTAACCATACGCTCTCAGCTTGAGAGAATGGGAATACTGTATCAGCAGCTGCAACACGTAGAACTGGAGCTTCTAAGCTTAAGATTGCGCGGTCATTAATTTCCGCTACAACGTTTGCTGCAATACCAGCTTGTTTTTGAGCTTCTTGGACAACGATTGCACGGCCTGTTTTCTCAACAGATGCAATGATTGTTTCGATGTCTAATGGCTGAACTGTACGTAAGTCAACAACCTCTAAAGAGATACCTTCTTTTTCAAGCTCTTCAGCAGCTTTTAACGCAGCATGTACCATAGCACCGTACGCAAAAACAGATACATCTTTACCTTCGCGTTTTACCTCAGCTTTTCCTAATTCAATTGTGTATTCGCCTTCTGGTACTTCTTGGCGGAATGAACGATATAATTTCATATGCTCTAGGTAAATAACTGGATCGTTGTCACGAATCGCAGAAATTAAAAGACCTTTTGCATCGTATGGAGTAGATGGGATAACAACTTTTAAACCTGGTTGTTGTGCCACTAAACCTTCTAAGCTATCAGCGTGTAATTCTGGAGTATGAACGCCACCACCGAATGGAGAACGAACTGTGATTGGAGCATTCCAACGTCCACCAGAACGATAACGCATACGAGCCATTTGACCAGAGATTGAATCCATTACTTCGTAAACGAAACCGAAGAATTGAATTTCTGGAACTGGACGGAAGCCTTGAAGTGCTAAACCAATTGCAAGTCCACCAATACCAGATTCTGCAAGTGGAGTATCCATTACACGGTCTTCGCCAAATTCAGCTTGCAAGCCTTCAGTAGCACGGAATACACCGCCGTTTACACCAACGTCTTCACCAAAAACAAGTACGTTAGGATCATTTTTCATTTCAACGCGTAAAGCATCAGTGATTGCTTGAATCATTGTCATTTGAGCCATGGCTTACTTCGACTCCTTTTCTTTGTAAATTTCATATTGTTCAGCTAAGTTGTAAGGCATTTCTTCGTACATGATTTCCATTAAATCAGTTACTTTTTGTTTTGGAGCTTGGTCAGCCTTAGCAATAGCTTGTTTGATATCTTCTTTTGCTTCTTCGATTACTTTTTCTTCTTCTTCTTGAGACCATAGGCCTTTATTTTCTAAGAATGCACGGAAGCGTACGATTGGGTCTTTTTGTTCCCATTCATTTTCGATATCTTTTGTGCGGTAACGAGTTGGGTCATCACCAGCCATTGTATGTGGACCATAACGGAATGTTAAAGTCTCGATTAAAGTAGGACCTTCACCATTTACTGCGCGCTCACGAGCAAAAGCAGTTGCTGCGTATACAGCTAATGGGTCCATACCGTCTACTTGAATTCCATAAATACCTGCTGCTACTGCTTTTTGAGCTACAGTTTTTGCTGCAGATTGTTTTTCTACTGGAGTAGAGATTGCATAACGGTTGTTTTGAACAACAAAGATTGCTGGAGCTTTGAACGCACCTGCAAAGTTCATACCTTCATAGAAGTCACCTTGAGATGCACCGCCATCACCAGTGTAAGTAATTGCAACAGATTTTTTACCACGTAATTTCATACCTAACGCAACACCAGCAGTTTGGATAATTTGCGCACCGATAATAATTTGTGGAGGAAGTGCATTTACATTCTCTGGCATTTGGTTACCCATGAAATGTCCACGAGAGAATAAGAATGCTTGGTATAATGGTAGACCGTGCCATACTAATTGTGGAACGTCACGATATCCCGGTAAAATAAAGTCTTCTGCTTCAAGTGCAAAATGACTCGCTAATTGAGAAGCTTCTTGTCCAGCTGTTGGTGCATAGAAACCTAAACGTCCTTGACGGTTTAAAGAAATAGAACGTTGATCTAGTACGCGAGTATACACCATGCGGCGCATTAATTCTTTTAATTGATCATCAGTTAAATTAGGCATTGCTGCTTCATTCACAACTTCGCCTTTTTCATTTAAAATTTGTAATGTTTCAAATTGAGCTGCGATAGCTTTCATTTGCTCATCAACATTAAATAGGGTCTTTTTTGTTTTAGTACCCATTCCGTTCACCTCTTCCTCTCTTGAACCATATTCTGAAACGCTTTCACTAGCATACATCTAGAAAGAAAACGCAATCATGTAAACCGATAGGAATCCTTATCGGCTGAGAATAAATTTGTGTACCTAACAATCTGTACTAATATTTTTTTAGAAGCATATTAATACAATCTTGATTACGTTTTTTAGTTTACAACTATTCTAATCACGATGTCAATTACTTTAATTACGATTTTTTATGAATCACATTGAAGGTTTCGCCATATATACATGTTTTTATTTTCACATCTGTATTAGTAAGCATAAACCTACTGTTATATTATTCCCTGTTTCACTTGTTCTTGACCCTAGAATAATATGTAAACGATGTAATTCTCTTTAGTTTTTCTCTCTTTACAACAAAAATATGCAACCACTTCTTCCTTTTCTAGGTAAATGCCCATACATTTCCCTCTACTCTCCCATACATTATAAGTAACCGCAATATTAGCGGAAAATGATAAAGGAGGTCATATATATGTACGGATACACATATTGTTATCCAACTTGCTCATACCCTTCTTACGGCTACGGCGGTTCTTGCGGCGGATCTGGACGCGGTTTTGCTTTAATCGTTGTATTGTTTATCCTTTTAATTATCGTTGGTGCTGCTTGTATTCGTTAATGTAAGACACAACAACTATGAAAAAGAGGTGTCCCAAAAGTCAGTGAAACGTGACTTTTGGGGCCTTTTTTCCTTCAAGGAATTGAAGTTTTGAACAAGACACTCTGTTCGCAATGTACTACATATGCTTTACCATGACTTTTTTTATTTCCTTTGGTAGACTTAAGGAGAAAGGAGAGATTACAATGCTTACAATGAACGATGTAATTCGTGAAGGAAATCCGATTCTCAGAACAGTAGCAGAAGAAGTACAGCTGCCAGCTAGCGAAGAAGATACACAGACACTAAAAGAAATGATTGAGTTTGTCATAAACAGTCAAAACCCGGAAATGGTTGAAAAATATAATTTGCGCCCAGGGATTGGATTAGCGGCTCCACAAATTGGTATTTCGAAAAGAATGATTGCGATTCATGTTACGGATGCAAATGAAACATTATATAGCTATGCATTGTTCAATCCAAAAATCATTAGTCATTCCGTTGAACGTACATACTTACCAGCTGGCGAAGGGTGTTTATCTGTTGATCGTGAAGTACCTGGATATGTTCCTCGCTATGCAAGAATTACAGTGAAAGCAACAACTGTTGATGGAGAAGAAGTAAAATTACGGTTAAAAGGCTTACCAGCGATTGTCTTCCAACATGAAATCGATCATTTAAATGGCGTCATGTTCTATGATCATATTAATCAAGATAATCCATTTGCTGTTCCTGAAAACGCAAAACCTCTTGAACGCTAAAAAGCAGAAGCTACGCTTCTGCTTTTTCATTCTTATCCAATCGTTCTCTATGAAACAGTTTTTATCTCTATTTTAAATTAAACCAGCCCACTGTAACCCATGATGAATCCCGCCTTCACTCACATCTTTTGTTACATAATTTGCAAGTTTCTTCAGCTCTTCATGACCATTTCCCATTACAATTCCTGTTCCAACTGCTTCAATCATTTCTAAATCATTCAGTCCATCCCCAAAAGCATACACTTGTTCTCTCTGAAATCCTAATTTCTCAATAAACTTTTCGATTCCTTTTGCTTTTGAACCTCCATTAGGAATAATATCCATTGAATATGCGTGCCAACGAATAAAATGAAAATCTGGATAATCATGAATAAACTTTTCTTCTTCACCTGCTTGGCAGAAAACAAGCGTTTGATAAATATCACGATTTTCATGAAAATTAGGCTCATATACTGGGTGTTCAAATTGCAAACTCCCAAAACCTTCTTTTACATAATCATGATATTCTACCGTTGCTTTCATATCTTGATCGTCTAAATAAACAAGTGGATACCCTTCTTGTTTTGCAAATGTTGTAAATTTACGAAGCGTTTCTGAGCGTAGTGGATTTTTAAAGATGACCTCATCCTCAAATACAACATATTGACCATTAAAACTAACATAATTATGAATATTGAGCTCATGACGGATATCTTCAAACATAAACGGAGCACGTCCCGTTGCAATTGCTACATGGACTCCCTTTTCTTGTAAAGTACGCACTGCTTCTCTTGTAGATTGCGGAATTTTTTTATCATGATCTAACAATGTTCCATCAATATCAAAAAAGACAATTTTATCATTCATTTATCAAAACCCTTTCCACTTCTTATATACTTCTAACTTTACTATCACTTTTAAAATACTAAAAAAAAGTATAACATATTAACCATCTTTAAAGTAAGCATTCGTTTCCTAACTTTATCCCTGTCATACATATATATTAATGAGAACGAGTATCGAGGTTTTTCTAAATGAATTTTCTTTTCTCATCTTTCTCATACTATACACATAACGAGTGAAATGACTGTCAATCATGACGTACTATTCAAGCTAGCACTTAAACGAGAAACGATGAATAAGATAATGTAAGAAAACCCGATGAATATATGTGTATGTTTTACAATAAGGAAAGGAAGGAGCAGCTATGCTAAAAAAATTGAAGAAAAAGCTAAAACGCTATTTAAATGATTTAGTACGAAAAAAAACAATGGCTTAAATCATGCCCATTTCGGGCTTTTTCTTCATTCCCATTCGAAAAAACATGAAAAACATGACTATTTGCTTTATAATAGGTAATAGATTATGCAAAACATAGACAAGGAGAGGTTTTTCCAATGATTTTTAAAGTATTTTATCAAGAAAAAATGACTGAGGTTCCAGTACGTGAAAATACAAAAGTTCTATATTTAGAGGCTGACTCTGAAAGAGACGTTCGTGCAAAATTAAAAAAGTTCGCATATAACATTGAGTTTGTTCAGTCAGTGACTGGCGCTCATCTTGAATACGAAAAGCAAAATGCTGATTTAAAACTAACGGAGATTGTATAATTTATGAAATTTCTAAAAAACGATCAGGTTGCCGTATTCGCTCTTGGTGGACTGGGCGAAATCGGCAAAAATACATATGCTGTTCAATTTCAAGATGAAATTATTATAATTGATGCTGGAATTAAATTTCCAGAAGACGAACTTCTCGGGATCGACTATGTGATCCCTGATTACACTTATTTTGTACGAAACGAAGATAAAATTAAGGGCGTCTTCATCACACATGGTCATGAAGATCATATCGGTGGAATCCCTTACTTATTACGCCAAGTAAATGTTCCAATTTACGGAGGGAAATTAGCGATTGCCCTAATTAAAAATAAATTAGAAGAGCACGGTTTACTTCGTAAAGCAAAACTTTACGAAATTCAAGAAGATGATGTAATTAAATTTAAAAAAACGTCTGTTTCCTTCTTCCGTACAACACATAGCATTCCAGATTCATTTGGCGTTGTTGTGAAAACACCACAGGGGCAAATTGTTCATACGGGAGACTTTAAATTTGATTTCACACCAGTTGGTGAGCCAGCAAATTTAACGAAAATGGCTGAAATCGGTAAAGATGGTGTACTTTGCCTATTATCCGATAGCACAAATAGCGAAGTTCCTAACTTTACAATGTCTGAACGTCGCGTTGGTGATAGCATTCAAGATATTTTCCGCAAAGTAGAAGGACGTATTATTTTTGCTACTTTCGCATCTAATATCCACCGTTTACAACAAGTTGTCGAAGCTGCTGTTGAAAACAATCGCAAGGTAGCTGTATTCGGTCGAAGTATGGAAGCTGCCATTCAAATCGGACAAGACCTTGGTTATATTCGTTGTCCAAAAGATACATTCGTCGATGCAGCTCAAATCAATAAACTACCTGCTAACCAAATTGTTATTTTATGCACAGGTAGTCAAGGTGAACCAATGGCGGCACTTTCTCGCATTGCCAACGGCACACATCGTCAAATCCAAATTATTCCTGGGGATACGGTTGTATTTTCTTCTTCTCCTATTCCAGGAAATACAGTTAGTGTAAGCCGTACAATCAACATGTTATACCGTGCTGGTGCTGAGGTCATCCATGGTAAACTTACCAATATTCATACGAGCGGACACGGCGGACAAGAAGAACAAAAACTTATGTTACGTCTCATTAAACCGAAATATTTCATGCCTATTCACGGTGAATATCGTATGCAACGCATGCATATGAGCTTAGCAAATGATTGTGGTATTCCTGAAGAAAATTGTTTTATCATGGACAATGGTGATGTACTCGCCTTGCGTTCAGATGAAGCAAATATTGCTGGAAAAATCCCATCAGGGTCTGTTTATATTGATGGAAATGGAATTGGCGACATCGGAAATATCGTATTACGTGACCGTCGTATTCTTTCAGAAGAAGGACTTGTAATCGTCGTTGTCAGCATTGATATGAAAGAATTTAAAATTGCCGCAGGGCCTGACATTATCTCTCGTGGATTCGTTTATATGCGTGAAAGTAGCGATTTAATTAATGACGCACAAACATTAATTACAACACATCTAGAAAAGGTGATGGAACGAAAGACAACACAATGGTCTGAAATTAAAAATGAAATTACAGATACATTAGCTCCATTCCTATATGAAAAGACGAAGCGCCGTCCAATGATTTTACCAATCATTATGGAAATATAAAAAACATGTTCCAACAGAAATAGTCTTATTTTAATGGAACATATCATAAGAGTGAAAAGACCAATTTGTATAGCAAATTGGTCTTTCTTCATTTATGTTAAAATGATAACAATCCAATGAAACAGTCACTACAAAAAAAGAGTCTATCACCTATATAGAGGTGATAGACTCTTTTTATTATACAGTGGATTTTTTCGTGACCTTATCTACAGCCAAACCTTTTTTCATACGATTCTTTCTATCGTAAGAAATGCTTGAAACGATCTACTTCGTCATCATGGCCAATCACAATTAAAATATCCCCAGACTGGATATTTTCAGTAGCTCGCGGCGAGACAATCACTTCTTTACCTCGTTTTATCGCTACGATATTCAAGCCAAATTTCGCACGAATATCCAGTTCGATTAACGAATGACCATCGATTTTTTTATTAGCAATTATTTCTACAATACTATGTTCATCTGAAAGCTCTAAATAATCTAATACGTTGCTAGAAGCAATATTATTTGCAATACGTTTTCCCATATCACGCTCAGGATGAACAATATGATCTGCCCCTATTTTACTTAATACTTTTTCATGATAATCATTCTGAGCTTTTACAGTAATATTTTTTACTCCTAATTCTTTTAAAATAAGTGTTGTTAAAATACTAGCATTTAAGTTGTCTCCAATTGCTACAACAACGTGATCAAAGTTGCGGATACCAAGACTTTTTAAGACCATTTCATCTGTGGAATCTGCAATTACTGCATGGGACGCAATATTTGCAAATTCATTAATTTTATCTTCATCTAAGTCAATGGCCATTACTTCCATACCTAGTTGTGCTAATTCACGGCAAATGCTGCCTCCAAAACGTCCAAGTCCAATGACAGCAAACTCTTTCTCTTTTTCACTCACACGAATTCCTCCAATAACATCAAATCCAACTTCATTTTATTGTAGCATACTTTATTTTCACTAGCGAACCTTGCCCACTACTACTGCTTTTGTATGTAAAAATATTGTTGTACATACAATGAAATACTACAGACTAGCATTCCAAATACAAAAATATTCCCAAACGAACTAAACGTTTGAAAAACGAATACTAATGTTTCTTGACCAAAAAATGCAAACAACAGTTGCGCAAAAGCAAATAAAAGTGCCCACATATAGTGATGTTGATGAAATAAATAATGTGTCGCTCCTAAAAAAGCCAAAAAGGAAATGATAAATATCCACCATGTTCCGAAAAATAGTTGCCATCCTTCAAAATGATGACCGTTCATAATTACTGCAATAACCACTATTACAAACATTGTTGGCACACTCCAAAATAGTGCTCTCCTTCTAAAAAAGCGAACACCCTTTTGATCCCCTTTTTCATTTGCACAGTACGTCAAAAACGCAGTGCTTATATATAAAACAGAGAGAATTGTTAAAACAATAATTAACCAAAAATGAAGCTGGTAATATTCATGTTCTATATTTGTAACGATAGCAGCAAGCATACATGGAATAAACATCCCTGTCCAACCATCAATTTTCTGTTCATTCCAAAACACAGCATTCCCAATTCGAACCCCTAACAGCATAAAAATAATAATACCGATTCCAAATAAAGTTGCCTTATTTCCGACGAAACTTGTTGAAAACGCAACTAATCCAATAAATAAAAAAAGAACAAAGCCATTCATAATTTCTAGTACAGGGGATAAGTATTTCTTCACCCACTGGTATGTTTCTTTATATTCAACTTTATTAGCTAAGCGATATGCGTAAAAGCTGATACCGAAATATATCGCAGCAATAATAACGTATGTATACAGAAAGAAACATAATATTGCACTACTGATTTGCACCTGACTCCCCACCCTTTTTCAATGTATCACATTGATTTTACACACGTTTTATATAAAAAGTAAAGTAAAGCAAAACATATCGCTTCTTTGCTAACTAATATACCGAATTTACTCCCATTCTAATTTTTCATAGAACATATTTTTAAAATCCTTTATCTACTTCACCGAGGATCGCTCTTTAAAATCGTGCCGTAAAAAAAGAACAGGTCTACCTCCTGTTCCCTTTCCATTTGACATATTGATTTAAAAATTCAATTGCTCGATCAATTGCCGCTTCATTTGGCTTTAGTTTCGCATGATGCAAACCATATTCAGAATCGACACCAAGCCAAAACATAAATCCTGGAATATCGCGAAGCATGTATCCGAAATCTTCTCCCGTCATAGCCTCCTTGCAAGTAACCACATTCATATTCGTATCTTTTAAAGCGAACTCCATAAATTCTTTTGTTAATGCTTCATGATTATATACTTGATGATACATTGCACCATAATCAATAACCGCCTCACATTGGAATGCAGCCTCAATCCCAGCAACAATCGCTTCGATTCTATCTTTCACTCGCTTCATTGATTCAACAGATAATGTTCGAATTGTCCCCTCTAAACGCGACTTTTCTGCAATTATATTTTGAACGGTTCCACCTGTAATTTTACCAATTGTAATCACTGCACTATCCAATGGATTCACATTACGACTAATTACAGATTGAAGCTGGGTCACAAGATGACTAGCTGCAACAATCATATCATTCGCCATATGTGGGTATGCCGCATGTCCACCTTTTCCCTTTAAATCAATATACAATTCGGATGTATTTGCAAAGAGTAACCCTTCTTTTGTAGCAATCGTTCCGACTGGATATTCTGGTGCAATATGAAGCCCAAGAATCATATTTGGTTTCCATTCTTTTAATTCTTCGCTTTCTAACATAGGAAGTGCTCCGCCAGGCCCTTCTTCAGCAGGTTGGAATAGAAAAACAAGGTCATCATCTATTCTGTCATTTACAGTGGCGGTAAGCAATCCTAAACCAATTGTAGTATGAAAATCATGACCGCACGCATGCATCATTCCTTCATGAGTCGAAGCGAATTCATATCCTGTTTCCTCTACAATTGGCAAACCATCCATATCCGCGCGGTAACCAATTGTTTTTAACGGATTCTTTCCCTTGACTTTAACGATAACCCCTGTTTTCCATGTCTTTACTTCAATATGTTCGTTAGGAAGCGTCTCAATATAATTTAAAATATATTGCTGTGTTTTCCACTCTTGAAATCCTAATTCAGGAATTTGATGTAAATCCCTACGGATTTGTACAAATTTACTGATTGTCATGTCTACACCGCCATTTATAAAAAGCGTAAGGGCCTCTTCATTCCCTTACGCTTTTTGCTTTTTTATTTTTCTGGGTTTAATTGACGAAGCTCTTGCTTAATTTCTGTTTTTGCCTTTGTCTTCTCATCAATTTTTTTAATGACACGTGCTGGCGTCCCTGCAACTACTGTATATGGAGGTACATCTTCTGTTACAATCGCACCCGCTGCAACAACCGCACCTTTTCCTACTGTCACACCTTCTAAAACAACTACATTGGCACCAATTACAACATCATCTTCAACGATAACTGGTTTAGCAGAAGGTGGCTCAATAACACCTGCAAGAACTGCACCTGCACCTACGTGACAGTTTTTACCTACTGTTGCACGTCCGCCTAATACAGCATTCATATCAATCATAGAACCTTCACCGATTACAGCACCGATGTTAATTGTTGCATTCATCATAATAACCGCATTATCACCAATTTCGACATGGTCACGAATAATCGCACCTGGCTCAATACGAGCTTTAATACCTTTTAAATCAAGCATTGGAATTGCAGAATTACGACGGTCATTTTCCACAACATAATCTGCAATGTGCTTTTTATTTTCTTCAAGAATCACCTTAATTTCAGACCATTCTCCAAATAACACACCCGCTTTTTTGTTCACAAATGCTTGTACAGTTCCAGGGAATGTTACCTCTTTTAAATCCCCTTTTATGTATACCTTCACAGGAGTTTTCTTTTCACTTTTTTGAATAAATGAAATAATTTCATTTGCATCCATCATTTTCATGCTTGTTGCCTCCTAAATCCATTTATATTGTTACTCTATCAAACGAAAGAGCTAGTAGCAAGATAAGAATCTTATTTTTCCTTTTGAATTTCTTCCATAATTTCTAAAAATGCTTGCACTTGCTTTAATTGTCTAGCAGAATCACTTGTTAATAGCCAAGTTTCTCTTGTTAATTGTACAGGTGTTTTATATGTATTTGTCTTTACTTCTTTTAATACTGTAGAAGGCAACAAAGCATAGCCAATGCCATTTAAAACAAGTTGCTTACACGTTTCAATCTGATCTACAACGATTGTACGTTTAGGCGGATTCGAAAATAGCCCGTACCACCAATTTTGAATTTGTCCATAGTATGTTGAATCACTTTTAAATTGTATAAAAGGTCTATTTGTATCCTTCAGCATAGAAATATCTTTTATTTCTGTATCAACTAAGTATAATTCATCCTCAAATAATTGTTGTTTGTGCCCTTTATATTCTTGCGTTCCTCTTAAAATAGCAACATGGACGTCTCCTTCATAAAAATGCTTTTGCACTTCGCTACTCCAACCTGTAAAAAGCGAAATCTTCACAAAAGGATATTTTTGTACAAATTTTTTCAAAACAGGAGGTAACCAATATTGTCCAATTACAGAAGCAACAGCAATTTTCAATGTTCCATATGTCTCAGTGTGGTAGATTGCTAACTCACTCTTAATCGCTTCTTCTCTTTCTAACATCTCCTTCGCATAACTAGCTACTTTTTCCCCTTCTGGTGTAATTGTCAATCCCTTTTGCGAGCGAATAAAAAATTTCATTCCCCATTGTTTCTCCATAGATTGTAATCGTTGACTTAGTGCAGGCTGCGAAACAAATAAACGCTCTGCCGCTCTTCTCATATTGGATTCTTGCGCTAAGACAACCATCATTTGAAAATCATCGATTTGCAACTTTCTCCCTCTTTCCTTGTCCTACATATAAAACAAACATTAAGTCAATGGAGAATATCCAAGCTGACCTTTCTAACATAAAATCCCTATCGTATTGTCATTACATGACGAAACACTCATCTACCCTCAATATATATGCATTATGTTTATTAACATGCACAGTCTAACTTGTATTTTTCATGGTGAAATAAGTGTAAAGTTTGCTTACTCTTTCATCTTTATTTCTTTTTAAATATAATACATCATTAACAGAGATGCACGATAAAAAAGCGACTTCTTTTTTGTCTACGAAGTCGCTTGCCCTTCACTACCGATTATACTGCCTTACTTTCTTATTTAACAGCTTTAAAATAGCTCGTCGCGTTAAAATGCCTTCAAAGTACTCCTCATCATTTACAACACAAATAAAAGGATGATCAATCGTCATTCCTAATGCTTTCGTAAATGAATCATCTAACTTAAGAAATGGAATATCTCTTTTCATGACTTCTTCCACTTTCATATTCTCAAGTTTCTCAAATTCAATGCGCTCTAATCCTAAAATTCCATCTAAAATCATGGCAGTACTAATGAGCCCATGCAATTTATACATCGGATCTAACACAGGAATTGCAGAATATCCGGACTTCACTAAAACAAGTAACGCATGCTCTAAACTGTTACCAATTTGAACGTGTGCTACCTTTTCTGATGAAATCATTAAATCCTTTACAAGAACTTGTTGAAACTCATCTTTCGGAATACTAATCATTTTACATCCCCCATTTTTATCCCTTTTTCCTGTTCATAACACTTTCCCGTACAGCCTGAAAAACCTTCTATTTCCTTTTTTATCCTGCTATTTTAGGACAGTTAAGATTCCCACTTCAAGATTCAGAGAGAAGCAAAGAAGATAGGTGGGAGTAGGGCTGCCCGTAACATCCTGATTGGTGATGGCTCATAATCAATCGGGATGAAGAAAATCCCTCCTACTGATTAAAGTTTCACTTTATTTCCCACTGTTATTTACATATCATGACAGCGTTTTCACATCATTATGTTATCCGTATCGAATTCCTATAAAATATAATATACATACACCATTTTATCATAGAACTCAAAAAAAAAACTACCTTTCTGGTAGTCCTTAATAACCTTCATTTTTTAATCTATAAAATAACCTTGCGATTCTTTTATATTGGGAAATATTTGTTTTCTTAAGACCGCTTTCAATATCTGACAGCTCAACAGCTAAAATTTCACTTGCATAATTTTGTTGAAATAAAACTTCTAACAGTAACTCTTTTTCTTCATTTGTTAACCCGAATTCTTTTCGCATGTACTCCTCTCCTTACAATCATTTCCTTTTGTTTATTATATAAAATATTTATTTAATTTAATAGACAAAAAAATCATTTTTATTTTGTATATCGATTTGCATAACTAAAGGCCGCATAAGAATCTGGTTTGATTTTAGCGGTCAATCCCATCTCTCTTATTTTTCTTGTCATATCAGAAATAAATTCTTTCGTTAACCCATCATTTCCTATATCCAAGTGAATTTCCATTACAAAACCAGCACCTTCATGAGCATAAGGATGCAATAAATCCCAGATTTTCTGCATCCGTTCCGCTGTAAATAAACATGCAATCTCTTGGCTTAGCTGTGTCTCTAAATATATTTTTTCGCGTAATGTTGGTAATTTTTGATGTATAGCTTTATAGTGCAAGCATCCCCATGCTCCCTTACCAACACGATGAATATGTATCGCTGTCACAAAACGAGTTTCCTTTTGATGTGCTTGTGAATCAGTTCCAATTGATAACCGGTATAAATTCCTCGGATCTCTTTTAATAAAATGACAAATACGAGTAAACACTGTTTCAAAGTCCATGTATCTTTCGGATACATTATAAAATTTATGCTCCCCGTCCATATAGTCACGCCCCCCAATTAGACAGACTTTTTCGTCATTTTATTATATGGGACAAAAATAAAAAATATAACGCTTCTATCCGTACTCGTCTCAATATTTCTTCTAATGCATTGACACGATGAACATGTGTATCTTATAGTCGCCGACGAAGAGGATTGAACGGACGAAGAAGAACGCGTCTCGTTATTAATAGAGAATATTTATGCTTACTTAGGATTTATTGAAAGTAGAGCGATATATGAAATGTATCCTGACGCTAAGGGACGACAATTTGTTATTAGCGTACACGGAAAATATCGTTGTACTGAACACGGTGAAAATTTTTTTTTGAAAAGACCAAGGAAATAGTTACGAAATCTAGATGCAGTTTCCAATATATATATAAGACCCATGAAGAAGGGGAAAATGTAGCGGAATAAAACACAAAGAAAAACACCTTATCATAAGGATTAGCGTTCTTCTTTTACTGTAAATGTATTTAAATTTCTTTTGCTACAATTCCTCCACCGTTTTCATACGCATTAGAATGCGAACCCCCATCGCCTCGATTCATTACTTGTGGAGTAAACATATTTAAACTAACTGTTAAAATACACGCAATTGCTAATCCTGCTATGATTGTACTAATTTTGGAATCTATTTCTTCTTTTCATGATTTTGATTGAATAAAATCTTGTTTTGACATTAATTATACTAACTATCTAATGAGTATTTAATTTGTTCTTTAGTCACTATATACACGCTCATAATAATCCATCTTTTTTTCTAAACATTAACATAATTCTATATATCACCTATCTTTCTCCTTTTAAAACTATTTGAAAAACAATTATCAGAATATTTTCTTGGGAGTAAAAACAAAAAAACAGCCTTCCGTTGGCCATAACCATCAACTTAAGAAAATGAATAAATGGATTAGATTCTAATGGCTTTCTAAAAGAAATGCCATATGAAGTTCTGTTCGAGTATGCCCAAAATACAGGAGTGTATTCAAAGGTTGTAAAAAAAAGTGCCTCCGATGCTTTTAGCATCGGAGGCACTTCTCTAAAGTTGATGGCTATGCCCCTTGGCGATACCTTTTTATATGTATCAAGAAATGATATCGTAAATCTCAATCGCAACCATATCAATGTTATCAAATTGATATACTTGTGGTTTTTCACCTTGTTGATACACTTCTAGCTCATACATTTCACTTTTATCAAAAAATTTCACGCTACATTTGCGTTCACCGTTCACTTCGAAATAGCGTTGTGCTACTTCACCGCTTTCAGCTTGTTCTTGTAGACTAACAAGTCGAGTTAAAATTCCTTGGAGTAGAGACATGAAATCTCTCCTTTCTCTAATCTTCCTATCAATTATGTTTTACAGCTATATTCATTCTATCCGTCATAACAGAAAAAATGTCCCACACTCTAGGATAAAGGTTATTAGCAAGAAACTCAACTAAAATTTGTCGAAATAAGAGGTAAAAAGCAGAAAGAATATCTTTTGTCTTCTTTGTTGCGGTTTTTTAAACTGGAGAATATAATAAAAAACAGAAAATAGGAGGAATCATTATGAAAAAAGTCGAGGTCTATACTCAAACTGATTGCCCACCATGCGCAATTGTAAAAGAATTTTTAAAACATAATAACATAACATTTGAAGAATTTAACATAAAAAAGGATGCAGCTGCTCGTGATCGTTTATTATATGATTACGATTCCTACTCAACACCTACTGTTGTTGTCGATGGAGAAGTAGTCGCTGGCTTTCAAATTGAGAAATTACAACAGTTATTAAACATAGAACAGGAATAGGCAACATGCACTATTCCTGTTCTTTTAACTCTTGTGATTTTGTTATTTCTGTCAAAAGTTCCTGACTTTCATGGTAGCCAGCTAACTTCCATCTTCCATCATCCTTTTGTAACGTAACAATTTGATATTGCTTATTTTTTCCGCGCTCATATACATATAAAAGACGGTACTCTTCATTATAAGCTAGTTTTGTTTGAGAAGAAAAACTAAACGGAGCTTCTTTTGTAGGAAGTAAATATTCACCACTTTGTTTGTCATGATTACTATTTTCATCCGTAAATACTTGTAAGAAGTTATTTGTAAAATATGGTGACAGTACTTCATACATTTTTTCCATTGATAAATGTTTTCCACGAATCGAAAATTGTGCTTCATATCCTTTTTGAATTGTTGTAAATATTTCTTTTTGATTTACTTTTACTTCTTCTTTCCCAAGAACCGTTGTAACACTATACCCAACTAGAAAGGCAACACACAAAAATAGAACAAACCATATTCCATATTTCCTCATTCTCTCACCTTCCTTTACAAGAGCTTGTCTCTGTAGTATTCATTGTAACAATGATTATGCAAAGAAAGTGATGATTTCGTTCGTAAAATCTTTACAATGATAGACAGCATTTTCATCACCATTTTCACTATTACCAATTTATGATAAAAACAAACAAAAAATGCACGAATTGCTTCGTGCATTAAAATAAAACATCTTCTTCATATAAAAATTCATACGATAAATCAATAAATAAGAAATGTTCGTCGTCAATCGGAAAGGAAAATGTTCGCACCATTTCTCCTGTTTCAATATCTGCATATAAATCGGAAAGTCTCGCTTTATTCTCAAATCGCATTTTCATTATATTTTCTAAAAAGTATGGGCGCCAACTCCAATTTTTCATATAATATTCAGGCATAACAATCCATTCCTCATCTTTTTTCATAACGTTTCCTGATTGCTGAAAACCATCTTCATTGCAGATAAAGATCCGGAAGCTAAAATGTGATACATGTTGACTAAAATGTAATAGCCACTCATTCACATTTCCATTCTTTTTTTGCTTTAATAAAATATTTCCAACTTGCTCACGCAACGTTTCGGTGAGCTGATAAATCTTTTGTAACTTCTTCTTTTCCTGTTGAATAAATTGATGACACTCATTACCAAGACGTTCTTTCAAAATAGTTGCTTCAATAAAATCTGGCAAACACTCTTTCAAATAATCCCCTTGATAATATCTTCCTCCATTTTTCCATGCATATTGCAGTTGGTAAAACGCATCAATTTCTTCATATAATAAAGTTGCACCAATTCTTCTTGCAAGTAGGGATAGAGAGTACAAAATATCTTGGTATGATTGTAAAAGGGCTGTTTGTCTTAAATTTGTTAAATCTATTTTTAAAATATCAGGTGCTAACACACTAATTCGTTCCAAATTACTCATACCTGTCCCTACTTTATTGATTGCAATTCGAATGCCATATGTACGATAATACATTAACAAATGATTAAATTGTTCAATGTCTTCCTTACACTCATGCTCCGTTATTTCTAAAACAATATTACTTAAGTTTAATCCTTTTTTTTCGTACATCAATAAAAGCTGTAGTAAACTTTCTTCCTCATCATTCATTAGTACATTTACATTTCGGTGTATAAACAATAAAAAAGATTGATCTGTTTTTAAATATCGATTTAAAGCTTTTGCCACAATATTATTATCTACTTCAAGCTGAAACTCACTTGGAACAGAATCATCATGAAAGAAAGAAGACAGGCTTTGTATCCCTTCTTCTGTTTGGATACGTCCTACTACTTCATATCCAACTACTGTATGTTCATCAGCACTAAAAATAGCTTGATAATAAGGAAGGACTTTATCCAAATTACTCATTACATCTAATGCATCTATCAAACTGCTTCCCTCCCTTTACTTTTCAAAAAATTATAACACGGTATGTATAGAAAAATAATAAAAAATCCCTTCAGTTTTCCTGAAGGGATTAGAGGGGTAAAATGCTAAGGGGAATTAGCAATTCTACTATGAAGAAAAAAGAGGTCTTAAATATACCTCATATAAGCTCTTCTGTAAATACTTTTTCTGATATGTCACAAATTCGTCACATTTTACGATACATAGATCACGGTTCATATCTATGTCCCCATCCCTTTAAAACGGATACTGATGTAAATGTTGTCCACCATCCATTGTCATGCATGTTCCATTTATGTACGCTGCCTCATCAGAGCATAAATAAAACGCTAAGCTTGCGATTTCTTCCGGTGTTCCCAATCTTCCTAGTGGAACACTCTGCACGGTACGCTTTGCCATTTCTTCTGAAATCCATAATTTATCTGCACCACCTGTTCTTTCAATCGGGCCAGGAGCAATCGCATTAACGCGAATACCATATTTACGCCCCCATTCTACAGCTAACGTTTTTGTCATTGCTAGCACTCCAGCTTTCGCTGCCGCAGAATGAATTACACCAGGGCCAGCATCCCATGCATATGTAGCTACCATGTTAATGATATTTCCTTTTATCCCTTTTTCAATCCAATACTTTCCTACTGCTTGACTACAATAAAACGTTCCATTCAATACAATATTAATCACAGCATTCCATCCATTAATAGATAAATCTTCTGCCGGACAAATAAAATTACCTGCCGCATTATTAATCAAAACATCGATACGTCCAAATTCCTTATCAATGGATTCAATCATACGCTGAATATCCTCCGTGTTTCGAACATCCATTTGCACTGTTAAAACCTGTCCGTCAAATTGTTCAATTTCTTTTTTTGTTTCGTCCAGCTTTTCTTTCGTACGCCCTGTAATAACAACTCTTGTGCCTTCCTTCGCAAATTTAGTTGCCATTCCTTTCCCCATTCCACTTGAACCACCTGTTATCACGACTACTTTACGTTCCAACCCTATCCCCTCCTCCAAAAATGAATACAAATTCATTTTACCATTTTATCGGATAGAATTCTTTATATTTTTATTTTTTTCTGATATCTTTATGTACAAGAACTTACTAGAAAGGATAATGAGGTGACCAATTATGAATTTTATTCATATTCCTTATTTCAAAACATGAAACCTATCCGTGATTCTATGAAACAAATGACAAGAAGACATTTTATGAAAACGGGAATACGCACTTGCCTTTATACTTGTATTACAGCTAGTATTGGCTATTACTATGCAAAATATATAGAACCCAATTTTCTATCTTTTACACACTATACACTTCAATCTCCCCTTATCCCTAACAGCTTTCATGGTATGAAGATTATACAGTTTAGCGACCTACATTTAGGTTATTATTTCTCTCTTCAACGTTTATCCAGCATTGTTTCTAAAATAAATGATGCTACACCCGATATCGTCCTGTTTACCGGTGATTTAATAGATAATTATCAAACATATGGCGAAACGCCTTTCGTCTCTGCTATTTTACGTAATATTAGAGCACCATTTGGAAAATTTGCAATCTATGGAAATCACGATCACGGCGGTTATGGCACGGAGTACTATCAGCAAATTATGAATGAATCTGGCTTTGAACTGCTTCAAAACAAAGAAAAGAGAATTCGATTATTCGATGGTACCGAAATCTCTATTGTTGGAATTGATGACATGCTCCTTGGAAAACCAAAAATTGAAGAAACTTTACAACATATCAAACATAATATTTATACAATTGTTCTTGTTCATGAACCCGATATAGCATCAAAAGTCGCCAAATTCCCAGTAAATGTCCAACTTTCTGGACATAGTCATGGCGGCCAAGTTCAAATTCCGTTTCTAGGAGCCGTTGTTACTTCAACACTTGCCAAACAATATATTGAAGGGTTTTACCATATCGATGACTTAGTTCTCTATGTGAACCGTGGTCTTGGCAGAACTAGAATTCCCTTTCGATTTATGGCTCGCCCTGAAATCACCCTTTTCACATTACAGCATACGGAAAGGTAACGCCCTTACGCCTATTTTCATATATCCTTTCTTGTACTCGCTCATCCACGTTTTTCTCCCATATGATAACAATGAGTCCAATAAAGGAGGTTGTTACATGTATTCCTACTATCAGCCCATACCAGTTCGTTCAGCACCTGTTGGTCCAGCAGGCGACTCACGCTTTCTACCGTTTTTTGGTGTTCCGTTTTTAGCTGGAATTGCTGGTGGATTACTTGGCGGGGCATTGGCCTTTGGGCCTCGGCCATTCTATCCACCTTATCCACCAGCACCATATCCTTGTTACGGAGCTTCTTGTCAACCGTACTATTATTAATAACCATCTCCCGTTCATTTCTAAACATAACCGTATTTATGAATGAACCATGCAAGTTTAACAAACTATTTTCTCCATCCACATTTTTAACTAACGATATGGAAAGGAGAAAATAAAAAAGGGTACCTTAAAAGTTATAGGATACCCTTTTTTCAGTACTATATATGTACAACGACGAACTTATATATGATATTTTATTCCGCATCCATCTCTTGATAAGCTAACTTAAATAATTTCACTTGACTATCAATTTTTTCAGCTTTGTTATTTATTACGTAATAATATTCACCGTCTTTATTTTGTTCACGAGTTTTCACATTATCAGCTAAAATAAGCTGCAAAATTGCCTTTATTCTAGCTTTCATTTCAAACTCTAGTATTGGAAAAGATATTTCAATTCTTTTTTCCATATTCCGTGTCATCCAGTCCGCTGAAGATAAGTAAACTTTTTCATGACCATTATGATGGAAATAATAAATGCGACTATGCTCCAAGTAACGTCCAACAACACTAATTACACGAATATTTTCACTTACTCCTTGAATACCTGGACGCAAACAGCATATTCCTCTAACAATGAGTTCGACCTGAACCCCAGCTTGTGATGCTTCATATAACTTTTTAATTAGGGGTTTATCTGTTAAAGAATTCATCTTTGCAATAATACGTCCATTCCCATAGTGTTTATGGTAACGAATTTCTTCATCTATCAAGTCCATAAATTGTTTACGAATATCAAAAGGTGCTACTGAAATCTGATGAAAATGTGGTTTTGTTGTATAGCCACTTAAATAGTTAAAGAAATTTGTTGCATCTACTCCGAACTCTTTTCTAGATGTAATATAGCCAAAATCCGTATATAATTTCGCAGTAGCATCATTATAATTCCCAGTTCCTAAATGTACAAATCTTTCGATTTTTCCGTTTTTTCTCCGGACAACAAGGGTAATTTTACTATGTGTCTTCAAGTGACTCACACCATAAATGACATGACATCCCTCTTGTTCCAGTTCCTTTGCCCAATGCACATTATTTTCTTCATCAAATCGAGCTTTCAATTCAACTAATACCGTTACTTGTTTCCCTTTTTCAGCCGCTGTCTTCAATGCTTGAATAATGGGAGAATCTCCGCTTACACGATAAAGTGTTTGTTTTATCGCTAATACATTCGGATCATTTGCTGCGTCACGTATAAACTCAACAACAGGTTGAAACGATTCAAACGGATGATGCAATAAAATATCATGCTCCGCCACTTTCTCAAACACATTCTCTTCATCAGCTAAATCTCGTGGCGGTTGCGGAATCAGCGCTGGATATACAAGATGTTCATGTAAAGGCGCTAATTCTTTATAAAGTGAAAATAAACATGTTAAATCCAGTGGTCCATCTATCATGTACACATCTTCATCTTTTACCTCTAATACTTCATACAAAAGAGTTAACACTCTTTCATCAACATGATCTTCTCCAACTTCTAAGCGAACAGCCGCGCCCCATTTCCGTTTTTTCAGCTCTTTCTCAATTACTTTTAATAAATCTCGTGCCCCTTCTTCATGTATTGTTAAATCCGCATTTCGTGTAATACGAAAGCGTGTAACAGATGATACTTTATATCCTGTAAATAATTTATGAGTAAAACTACTAATAACATCCTCTAACAAAATAAATTTCTGCTTCTGGCCTTCACTTGGTAAAAAAATAAAACGTTCCAGCAATGATGGCACTTGTACAATGCCAAGTTTCGTCCGATTTTCCTCTTCGACTTGCTTTTCATCATAAAGAATAGTAGCTAAGTTTAAGCTTTTATTTAAAAGCATCGGAAACGGACGGTACGCATCAATCGCTACAGGTGTTAGAACAGGAAAAATTTGTTCGTCAAAATATTCTTCAATAAACGCACGTTGTTCCTTTGTTAAATCTTGAAATTTCAAAGGTTCAATTCCCTCTTCTTTAAGTGCAGGTAATATGACATTTTTAAATGTATCATACTGAACTTCCATTAATTCATGAGCCTTCATAGCAATCTTGTTAAGCTGTTGCTTCGGCGTTAATCCCGCTTTATTTTCCGGTTGATTAAACCCAGCCTTTACTTGATCTTTTAATCCGGCAACACGCACCATAAAAAATTCATCTAAATTTGAACTAAAAATACTGATAAACTTCAATCTTTCTAAAAGTGGATTCCCCTCATCTTTTGCCTCTTCTAATACACGCTCATTAAAAGCTAACCAGCTTAACTCTCTATTATTGTAATAAGCAGTATCATTTAAATTTACTCTATTCCCCTTCAATAATTCCATTCTATTCACACTTCCCCTTGAAACTTTTTCAATATAATTTATGTACATTTATTGTACCAAATTTCAATTTGTTAAAGTGTAAAATTTTTGTAAAGACATCCGTACTTCTTAACATTCCTTTGTAAATATCAACTGAATGTTCATTTTTAATATTTTTTCTAACTGCTTTTTTTGTTTCTCTGCTTCCACTATTTCCGCTAAAACAGCTTGCTTACAAAAGACTTGAAATACAAGTGCATCTTTATTTCGTTCTATGTGTATGTTTTCGATAAGCTGGCTCTGCCTTACATTTAAAGCAGCTGAAAATTGCAATACCGCTCCTAAAAGGCGCATTTTTTTCTGTTCATTTTTGTCAAACCAATCTTCAAATGGTGCTAAATGTTGCTTAAATAACACCTTCGACTTATATGAAGCAATAAGCGCTAATCTAATTCGTTCTTTATGCATCATACCGTCAATCGTTTTATTCGCTAACAAATAAAATGTATGCAAACAGCTTGCTTCTTCATCAATATATTTCCCAATATTAAATACTTTAGCTGCTTGATAAAACGCTTTCCAATCTTGTTCTGATAAAGAAATAAGTCCAGCTTGCTCAAGCTGCTTACAAATAACCGCTCCTTGTTTCATAAGCTGAATAACAAAACCCATATTTATTTCATATTCATGTGACAATAAATATAAGCTTTCTTCTATCACATTTGGATAATAAAAAATTCCAAATCCCCTTGTTAATTCTTCATAAAATACACCTTCTCGCAAACCTTTCCTACTTAATACAAATGCTGGTGCTTCAATTATATTTGTGAGAATATGAAAGACTTCAACCGCTGGAATGATTGTATCTGCTCTGTCTTTTGCTAATCCATCTAACTTTTGTAAATCAGCAAAAGAAAGCTTCATCAACTCTTCTTGTACATCCTTTATATCCTTTTCTTTCATCTTGTATAGATGTAGGCCTGCTAAAGGATAGGAAATTAAGTTTTGATGAATTTTGACCAAATTTCTAGCACTACCACCAATCGCAATAAGGGGTAGTTTTTTTCCTCTTAACCACGGCAATGTTTGAAATTGATCATATAGATAGTTTCTCAATTTCTTCAATTCTTCTGTAGTTGGTATCTCATGCTGAATAAATTGTTGTTTCAAAGAAAGAGCTCCAAATGAAAAACTATAATATTCTACAATTTCTCTATCTTTAAAATATGTAACTTCTGTACTTCCTCCGCCAATATCAACAGTAATCCCTTCACAAAATGAAGTGGAGTTCATGACTGCTAAATACCCATAACGAGCTTCTTCATATTCAGACAAAATCCGAAGTGTAAAGTCTGTTTCTCTCGCAACAACCCTTTTTATTTCCTCTTGATTTTTAGCTTGACGAATAGTCGCTGTAGCAACACAAAGTACATTTTGTATATGATAGAACCTTGTACTTTCTTGAAATTGGCGCAATGTTTGAAGTAATATTTTTGTGCCTTCTTCTATCAATAGACCGCCTCGCAAATAATTTCTTAGACGAGCAACAACTTTTATATTTTCAATCTCCTTATAAAAGCCACCATTTTGCCTTTCATAAATTACCAACCTCATCGTATTCGAACCGATATCGATAATGGCATATTGCTGTTTCAATATATCTTTCATTTTTTTCACTCTTTCATAATCAAATTTCTAAAACCCCTTCCTATCACTATTATACAAAATAGTTGTTTTTTGGAACAAGATTGCTTTAATATTAAGCATATACACAATCATTTTTTGTATATAATAATGACTTATTCTATTTATGCTATAATAGTGAAAAACTAGAAAGGAGATCCATACAATGAAACAATCCCACCCTCAATCTCATTCACCAAAACAATATTCTGTTAATCAATTAGCTCAATCTATTTTTGTTGTAAATCGTCATGCAAAGGCAGCTACAAATCCTAAATATTTATATTGGTTAAAAAAAGTTGCTTTAGAGCGACTAATTGCTGAAAAAAAGGCGATTAAAGAAGGTCTACATTTTTCTCGAAATCCACGCTTCAGTCAACAACAGTCTGACGTCTTGATCCGTCTAGGTGATTACTTTTTCCATATCCCTCCCACAAAAGATGATTTTCGTACTCTCCCACATCTTGGTGCTCTTGAATCTTCCTATCGTAATCCCAAAACTACCCTTTCTTTAACAACAGCAAAGAAGACTCTTCAAAATTTCATCGGTCCTGAAGCCTTAACACAAGAAAAAAAATTGAGCGAAGCTATTCCGTGGTATCGACGTACGTACACAAAAAAATAAGGTTTGGCCATATGGCCAAACCTTATTTTTCTTCTTTAATTTTAATTTTTGCCTCTTTATAGAAAGTGACTTTTTCTTTATTATATGATTTCGTATATTCATTAAACTTATCTTTTTCAGTATCGATATCTTTATAAGATTGATTTACTGTTTTCACTTTATCACTAATCGCTTTTAATTTTACATTTTTATCTTGTAACATTGTATATAATTCTTTTTCTAATTTTAATGATTTCATGTAGCTGTCATACATCTTTTTAAATGATTCATGTCGTTTTTCATATGTACGATTCACTTTATCCGCTTTTTCTTTTAACTTACTATCCTCAATTTTTTTTACATATTTATCAACTGACTTCATCTCTTCTTGCGCTTTCTTTAACGCTTCTTTTTCTTTATTAATGATTTTTCCACGCTCTTCTGTATTTTTAATAGCTTGGGTAAGCTTTTCTTTCACAGCTTGATTATTGTCCTTTCCTTCTTGCACAATTTGTGTGTATAATGCTTGTCCTTCTTTTTCCATAGCTTCTAATTTTTTCGCGTCTTCAAACATCGTTTTTTCTTGCTTTGCAGCATTTTCAAATGCTACATATAGTTCTTCCTCTGGTTTTGGGCCAAAACACCCTGCTAATAAAATCGTAGATAATGCCGTTACAATTGCTATTTTATTATACTTCAACGTATTTTCCTCCTACTTAAATGCGATTATCATGCCAAAAATTTAATGGGAAATGAGCTGATTCCTCATATGTTTCAAACTCATATCCTTTTTTACGAAGATCATTAATAATTGTTTGTAAAGCTTGTACAGTTTGTTTCTTCTCGTGCATTAAAATCACTTCTCGGTCTTGATTAGCTCCTGAGATTACATTTTGCACTACACCATTTGGATTTCCTGGTAATTTCCAATCCAAAGAATCAATCGTCCAATCCCATTCCTTCATACCTGCGACTACCATTTGATCACGTAACCTTTGATTTAATCCTGGCATACTACCATATGGACAACGAACAAGTTTTGGATGAATCCCGGTAATATCTTTCACCATATTTTGTGCTTGTTTCATCTCTTCTACAAATTGCCCTTGTTTATACAATTTCGCATAATTATGTGTCATGCTATGAACACCGGGATAATGTCCTTCCTTTACTAAACGTTTCACACTCTCACTATGAGATGAAATATTACTACCAATCATGAAAAAGGTCGCTTTTATTTCATTTTTCTTTAAAATATCTAAAATTTCTTTTTGAAATTCACTCGGTCCATCATCAAATGTTAGATAAGCGACTTTACGTACTTGTCCATTAAATTTCACCGGTGCTTGCTTAGCTAATTCAACTTTAGACTGTTCACTAGCCATTTGAACGATGTTCACTTGATTTGCTACAGCCTTCGCAGGCGATGTAAAGGAGTGAAACAAGAAAAATCCTGCTGCGAGAGTACTCATTGCGAGAGCAATTATTACCAGTCGCCTGACGAAAGGCGCTCGCTGGCTCTGACTCCTTACGTCTATCATTGTACCATTTCCTTTCTCCCTTTCTTTCTACCAATCTACTTGTTCATTTTACACATTGTAAAGGTCGACTTGCAACAACTTACAATTTTTCTTTTCTTTCCCTTAAAAGGAAAAGTGTAGAGTTTTCCCCTCTCTACACTTTCAATTAAAAAACAATGTGCAAAATAGCTTGATACATCCATCACAATTATATGCTGATTGCATGTATTTTTAAAGGCTTTTGTTACAAAAAAGTCATTTTTTTGTAACAAAAGAGATGAAATTGTTACGAAACACCTTCTTATTATTTATCCTACTATTTTAGGGCAGTAAGACTCCCACCTTAAGATTCAGAGAGAAGCAAAGAGTATAGGTGAGAGCTCATAATCAGTGGGGGGATGAAGAAAACCCCACTGATTAAAGTTTCACTTTATGATTTTTTAAGTCCCTATTTTTATATAGATTCGCTTTTGCCTTATTTAATAATTCTTCTATTGTTCTTCCTTCTATCGGATAACTAGCAGCTCCAAATAAAAATGTAATATTCACCATATCATTTTCTAATTCTTTCGTTATATTATTTAAAAATCGATTGATTATACTAGAATTTTCATATCCATTATCAACCGCTATAATTACATATTGATTTTCTTCCCAACATGCCACAACATCACTTTTTCGAACTGTATTTACAAGTATATTTTCTACTTTTTTTACTAACTGATTTATTTTTTTCTCTTGTAAATTGCTTATTAATTCGCTCCATTCATAAATGGAAATCATGTATACAGTAACTTTGTGGGTATTCCTTTCTGACAAGGCGGCCATTTTCCCAAAAAAATCTATCATAAATTCATTGCTTTTTATTCCTAACCGTTCATGGATCTCCCCTTGCTTTTTATCATAGCGATACCCAAAATAATAACTGAGTATCATTTGTATAATATAAATAATAAGTACAGTCCAAAAAGAACGAGCATCCATTTTGGCAATTACATCCTGCAAAGCAATCCACTCTGTAACTGCAACTGTATTTCCTAATAACAACCCACTAATTTTCCCTTTGTGCTTCATGTATAACCTCCTTTACTCATACTATATGTTTTTTATGATAATAATGTTTTTTTGCCTCAAAAAAATGTACAAATTCGCACCTTTTCTTTTTATAAGCTTGTATTCGTTTTTCATTCTATTTCATATATATAGTATATAAGCTTGATAAAAAGGAGGGATATCATGTTCAAAAAAGAAAATTTATCGGACATTATACGCTTTATTGCAGGATTTCTTTTATCTTTAAAACTACTATTTGAATCATTTGGATTAACCTTTATTACACATGATCAAATTGATGCTATTATAAATGTCGCGTCATTCTTATTCATTCTATATTTTGGATACAAAAACCACTATGTTGGTAAAAAGGGAATAGAACAGAAAGAATTACTAAAAAAACACAATCTTCACTAAAAAAAAAGAACCAATGAAACGGTTCCTTTTATCGTTTTATTATACGCGCTTCTGTCGTTTGCAAAGGCCCGTAAGTTATTCCTGCAAACTGAAATGTATATGTAGCGCTTAATGACATCGTATCAGGAATATTAGGTCTTACTATTTTGATCTGACAAACTAACCGAGCTTTTTCGTTAGGAAGCAATTTTTCAATTCGCCATCTAACAAGTTGAAATAAAAATTCTCCTGTCCCTTTATTCATCTCTAATGTATTAGGTACATACAAAAAATGATCTCGAATCATGTGACTTACAATTATGTGAGAAATTTCCTCCTCTCCCTTATTTTCAATTTCAAGCTGCATATAGAGAATGCCATCTAAATCAGAAATAAATTGATATGAAAAATTCTCTTCTTCCATGCCACGAATTTGTAAAGTTGCTGTTACATTTGGAACAGCTGTACTCTCCTGTTCTCCTTTTCCCCCTCCTTCTATCCATAAAATAGGTTGCAGGGGCATAAGAAACATTTCTTGATTTGAAATACACTTCCATACTCTCATAACTCATTTCACCTCATTCTAGATCTATCAACTGTACATCTCTACTTCACACGTCCCAGCCCACTTACGTATTCTTCTCCAACTGCTTATCATTACATCCGTTCAATACATATCACCATTTTTCTCTCTTCTCTATTCTTATTCAACAATGAAAAGAAAAACCATTTTAAATAATAGAAAAGCATATGATTTCCTACTTCCTTATATCTTCAAATTTCAAATTCTTATTTATAGCGTGAAGATTTTGGTATAAGAAAAAAGTTTGCCTTTTAGTCAAATTTTACTATAATATGTTTTATGCTTTTTGCGAAATCCTCATGGTACAATTCAAACTGTATATAACAATATTCTTTATGAATTGTACTTCGATTTCTTAAACAAAATAGCTTTGAGAGATAAGACCATTTCATTTTCACACTAAAGGAGGGCTATATTTGGAAACACAGATAACACAAAGCAAAATAAGAAAAACAAAATTTGTTGTTACTGGATTGTTACTTGGTATTTTAATGGCAGCAATGGATAATACCATCGTTGCAACTGCCATGGCAACCATTGTAGGTGATTTAGGAGGATTTGATAAGTTTGTTTGGGTTACATCCGCTTATATGGTAGCTACAATGGCTGGAATGCCTATTTTCGGGAAATTGTCGGATATGTATGGACGCAAACGCTTTTATATCGGAGGACTATTAATCTTTTTACTCGGCTCTATTCTTTGTGGTACAGCATCAAGTATTGAACAATTAAGCGTTTATCGAGCAATTCAAGGAATTGGCGGCGGCGCTCTTATGCCAATTGCTTTTACCATTATGTACGATATCTTTCCACCTGAAAAACGTGGAAAAATGACTGGACTATTTGGTGCCGTTTTTGGGACATCAAGTGTTTTCGGTCCTTTATTAGGTGCCTATATCACTGATTATATAAGCTGGCACTGGGTTTTCTATATTAATATTCCATTGGGTATTATTTCTTTCTTCTTTATTTCGAATTATTATAAAGAATCATTACAACATAGAAAGCAAACAATTGATTGGGCTGGTGCAATCACACTTGTTATCAGTATCGTCTGTTTAATGTTCGCACTAGAACTTGGCGGTAAAGAATACGCATGGAATTCAAATGTAATCATCGGTTTATTTACAATATTCACTATTATGCTTATACTCTTCTTTTTTGTAGAGAAAAAGGCAACAGAACCTATCATCTCTTTCCATTTATTTAAAAAACGGTTATTTGCAGCAAGTCAAGGAGTTGCATTTTTCTATGGCGCAACTTTTATTATTTGTACCGTTTATATTCCTATCTTCGTACAAGGCGTTCTTGGTGGCTCTGCTTCCAACGCTGGGTTCATTTTAACCCCAATGATGATTGGTTCAGTAATTGGAAGCCAAACAGGCGGACAACTTGCTTCACGAATGAGCTATCGTAACATTATGATGATCTCAGGAGTATTTTTTATCGGCGGCATTTATTTACTTAGTACATTAACAATGGAAACATCGCGAACACTTGTAACAATCTTTATGATTCTTACTGGCTTAGGTGTTGGGTTCTCATTCTCAGTTTTAAGTATGTCTTCTATTCACGACCTAGGAATGAGAGAACGAGGAGCTGCCACATCTACAAATTCATTCTTCCGCTCTCTTGGAATGACTCTTGGTGTAACTATTTTCGGTACGATTCAAAATCATATTTTTACGAATCAATTAAAAGTCGTTTTCCCGCCTGAATTTGCAAAACTAGCCCCAAAAGGTGGAGATACAAGCTTTTTATTAACGCCGCATGCTACGGAAAAAATCCCACCTGAAGTACTTAGTTTAATTAAACAATCGCTTACAACATCGATTGCTGATACATTTCTTTGGGCACTTATTCCCGCTTCTTTAAGTATGATTTGTATTTTATTAATGGGTAAAGAACGGCTTTTCACAGGCGAAAAGAAGAAACAAAAACAAGTAAGTTAAGATACAATAAAACTTTAATCAGTGAGGGTTTTCTTCATCCCCCCACTGATTATGAGCTCTCACCTATATTCTTTGCTTCTCTCTGAATCTTAAGGTGGGAGTCTTACTACCAAAGATGACCTAGCATACCCTTCACACTACATAATATATTTTCCTAGATCATAAGAAATAAAGAATTTTAAAAAATAAGAATTTTGTCATTTTAAAACAGTAGACAAAATTCCAAAAATTATGTTAGAATTTGTTTCAATATCATATTCGCTTGTTAAATTCCTTTCAATGAGGAAAATAGGTACACAAATACAACTATTTGTGTTGAAAAGGGAAGATTGGTGAAATTCCAACGCGGTCCCGCCACTGTAACTGCTGAGATTTTTTTCTATGCCACTGTGAAAACGGGAAGGTGAAAAAATTGTATAAGGCATAAGCCAGGAGACCTGCCTATTTTAACAACACTGATAGACTCACGGATGATGATTAGGTGTTACAAACAATAAGCTAAGGTGATTTTATATCCTTTTATGCTTATCGTTAAACGCATTTCCTAGTAAACCGAAATGCTTACTTATAATTGAGGAGGAAATTTAAATGGCACTTCACACAAGTAATTTAGGTTATCCACGAATTGGATTACAGCGAGAGTGGAAAAAAACATTGGAAGCCTTCTGGGCACAAAAAATTGACGAACAACAACTTATAACAACAATGAAAGAAATCCATCTTGAACATTTAAATGTTCAAAAAGAAAAAGGAATCGATTTCATTCCAATTGGTGATTTTACATATTATGATCACGTGCTAGACACTGCTTATATGCTTGGTTTTATTCCATCACGTTTTTCAAACTTCACATCTTACCTTGATATATATTTTGCCATGGCACGTGGTTCCAAAGATCATGTGGCCTCTGAAATGACAAAATGGTTCAATACAAACTATCATTATATTGTTCCTGAGTATGAAGAAGGACTAAATATTTCTTTGAAAGATAATCGTCCACTTCGCTTATATGAAGAAGCAAAGCGAGAATTAGGAATAGACGGAAAGCCTGTTATATTAGGCCCTTATACATTTTTAAAATTAGCAAAAGGATATACACAAGATCAATTCCCTACCATTTTACATAAACTCATCGCACCATATGTACAATTATTAACTGAGCTTCATAAAGCTGGAGCACGACTCATCCAAATTGACGAACCTATTTTTGTTTCCTTAACAAAAGAGGAAATGATAGAGGCGAAAAAACTTTATGAAGCTATTCAAAAAGAAGTTCCAAGTGCAAACTTAATCTTACAAACATATTTTGATAGCGTTGAAGAAAACTATACAGAACTCATTACATTCCCAGTATCTGGCATCGGTCTGGACTTTGTTCACGGTAAAGAAGGAAATATAAAATCAATTGTAGAACATGGATTTCCGGCCGAGAAAACATTAGCTATCGGCTGTATAGATGGCCGTAACATCTGGAGAGCCAATCTTGATGAGGTCTTCGCTTTATTTGAAACATTAAAGGCACACATTGAGCCGAAAGATTGGATTATTCAGCCTTCGTGTAGTTTATTACATACACCAGTTGATAAGACAGAAGAAACACATTTATCACCGGAACTATTTGATGCGCTTGCATTTGCAAACCAAAAATTAGAAGAACTTACTCTTATAAAACGCGGCCTTTCTGAAGGTGTGAACAGTATCGAAATAGAGATTACTACTTATCGTAACTCTCATGAAGCAGTCCGCTCTTCCGCTGCAAGAAATCGGAAAGATGTTCAAACAGCGAGAGCATCTCTAAAAGAAGAAGACTTCTCTCGTCCTCTTCCATTTGAACAACGTTATGATTTGCAACAAAAAGCTTTACAATTACCGCTACTTCCCACAACGACAATCGGTAGTTTTCCGCAAACTCCTGAAGTTCGTCAAACGCGGAAACAATGGCGAAATGGCGAGATTACAAACGAACAGTATGAACACTTTATTGAACAAGAAACCGAAAAGTGGATTCGCCACCAAGAGAATATTGGTCTTGATGTACTTGTTCATGGCGAATTCGAAAGAACTGATATGGTGGAATACTTCGGCGAACGGCTTGCTGGATTCTCCTTTACTAAAAATGGTTGGGTGCAATCATACGGTTCGCGCTGTGTGAAACCGCCAATCATTTTCGGTGACGTTGCATTTATTAGCGACATGACAGTTAAAGAAACTGTATATGCACAAAGTCTTACAAATAAAGTAGTAAAAGGTATGCTAACAGGTCCCGTAACAATTCTAAATTGGTCATTTGTTCGAAATGATCTCCCTCGCAAAGAAGTATGTTATCAAATTGCACTAGCGCTTCGTCATGAAATTGAGCGACTTGAATCATCAGGTATTAGAATCATTCAAGTTGACGAACCAGCTCTTCGCGAAGGTATGCCCTTAAAAGAAAAAGACTGGGATTCATATATTGAGTGGGCAGTTCAGTCATTCCGCTTAGCAACAGCTTCTGTGGCAAATGAAACCCAAATTCATACGCATATGTGCTATAGCAATTTTGAAGATATTGTCGATGCGATTCGTGCGTTAGATGCTGATGTGATTTCAATTGAAACATCAAGAAGTCACGGAGAATTTATCCATACACTCGAACAGACGACATATGAAAAAGGAATTGGTCTAGGAGTCTACGATATTCACAGTCCACGTGTACCAAGTAAAGAAGAAATGTATACAATTGTAGAGCAATCTTTAAAAGTTTGTAACCCAAAATACTTCTGGATTAACCCAGACTGCGGATTAAAAACAAGAAGAACAGAAGAAGTTCTACCCGCTTTAGAACATATGGTTGAAGCTGCAAAAGAAGCTCGTACACTACTAAAAACAAACGCCTAACAAAAATAGGTATCCCTTCTCAATAGGGATACCTATTTTTTATTTCACTTGCTTTCGTCTCAAATTGTGGTGTCGTAACTATTCTTCGCTTTCAAAATATAACTCATATCGCACTCTGTACAGTTCATCATCTCTTGACTCTTCAAGTGGAATCACTTGCAACACTAACATATAATTTCCTTTTGGAACGTCAATATGCACTGTATTAGAAAGAATACTTTTCACAAAAACTCCCTCATCTTTTACAACAAAAGGAACGGATACCTTTCTTACAATTCCTTCTCTCTCTCTATGCTGACCGACATATCCTGCTACTTCACATGTATAATCAGAGATTGCTTCAAAAATAACCGCATCATCCACTTGCACATATCTTCTCTCAAACGCCTCATCCGTCCACTCTATATCCGGCGGTGGTCCATCATAATTCATCACAATGAGCTGTGCATAGGAAATTGTTAATTCCACAAATAACACTCCCGTCTTCCGTTATTTCACTACAAATTTCACACGTGTACCATCTTGGTATTTATCCAATTTATTACCGACCCATGATCCAGCTCCTCTATTATCAGCCGGACTAATATATTCAATATGAGCCCCCTTGCCTCCTTCCTTACACATTGCCATCGGCCATTCATCACGATCGTATCCTTTTTTTGGTGGATATGGAGCTAAAGATTGCTTTCGTCTGTCACCAGCTCCATTTCTATCAATCGTACAGATTTTAGAATGTCCTTCCTTTATTGCATTTTCTATATGCTTTCCGGTTTCTGGATAACGATCTTTCGGAAATTCTAGAACTTGATCATATGTACCGTCCTTTTGTTTTGCTTGTTCTGTCGGTATAAGCGCTTCATAAACAGCCACTAAAATAGAAAGAACCGCAATGATTGAAATAATAATGCCTTTCAATTGTTTCATACGTATGCCTCCGCTTTTTAAATTCTTTTCTTTGACTAGGCTATTATAACAAACTTTTTGTCCATTTGTTTTCAGACATTATTTTCATTCCCTCTCTTATTTGCGTCAAAAAACATTCATTTTCCTTCAAAATTCCACTAATCATGTAGAATTTTTCTAGACTTACGACATTCTTTTTCAAAGGAAGTCCACATAAAATATGGAATTGATATATACGATACTTTTTGGGGAGGAAATGTCATGGAGACGATCTATAAAACGAAAGATGTCACAAATAAAACAGGAATCCCAAAACATATAGTCCGAAAATATAGTCAACTTCTAGAAGAGTATGGCTATAACATTGCAAGAACTGCCGATGCTCGTATATACAAACTAGATGATGTAAAGCTATTAAAATTAATTCATGAACGAGCAGCTACTTTACAAGAAGATATTACAGAAACGATTCCGATTATTTTAAAGGAAAAAGATTATCCGCCCGTAAAAATCAATGTTACAAAAGAACAGCAAGACATGCAAAAGAAAGATGAAAATCGCAACTTTGAAGAATTCATGTTAAAACTTGAAATGTTAGCTCAATTGAATGAAGCAATTATTCATCAAAACTCTACACTCATTACGCAAAACCGTTTAAAAGATGAAAAACTTGATGAATTAATGCAACAAGTATATGTAAAGGAAGGAAAACAAGAAAAAATGCTACAAGAGCTTGTCGATCATGCAGCTCAAACCGATGCTTTACAAAAAGAAAAAATGGACTTATTAATGAATCATATGTATAAACGTGAATCCAAACAAGAAGAAAAAATGAATAAACTAATCCAGCAAATTTATAATAAAGACAATAATCGTGATGCTCAACTGATGCAAGTCATTCGTGAAATTCAAGAAACAAAACGCATGATTGCCGCATCAAAGGATCAAAGTCTATTTCAATCCTTTAAAAATCTATTTGTTCGTGTAAAACAAGAAAAAAATCCATGAGTGTTACCTTGTCACAATTTACTATCTAATAATCAAGTTTTCATATAAAAAAAGTTACCTTTTACGGTAACTTTTATTCCTTATTTTTAACTGCTGGTAATGTAATAATTGCTTCTGTCCCCTTCCCACTTTCACTACTATATTCCAGCGTACCGTTATGGGCTTGTAAAATACGATATGTTACCATAAGCCCTAGGCCCGTTCCTTTTTCTTTCAAAGAATAATAAGGCTGTCCAAGTCTTGCTAGTTGCTCTTTCGTCATGCCAATTCCACTATCTTTTACTCGCACAATAATGGTGTCACCTTTCTGAATAGCAGTAACCTTTAGATAGCCTTTGTTTTCTTGAATCGCTTCGATTCCATTCTTTACAACATTCATAATCGCTTGCTTCAGCTTCGTCTTATCACCTATCGTATAAAGGTTTTCAGAGATTTCAACCTGTAAATACACACCTTGCATTGCTGCAAATGAAGACATTAACGTAGTCATTTCAATTAATTGTGCAGATAAACAAATATGTTCTTTTTGTTCAATTTGTGGTCTGGCTAAATTTAAATAATCAGAAATAATTTGTTCTGCTCGGTCTAATTCAGCTAATACAAGACGCATATACTCTTTATTTTTCACATCTTCTGTGCTATCGAGTAATTGAATAAAACCACGCACAACAGTAAGAGGATTTCTAACTTCATGTGCGACACTTGCAGCTAGCTCACTAACGATATTTAATTTTTCTGACTTTTGCATTTCTGCACGCAGTAATACATTTTCATATAAGTACTCCGTTAAATATACTTGAAATACCATTGTCATCACCATAATAAATAAAGCAACGATATACCCGCTATATACATGTGAAGTAGAAGAAGTAAATCCAGTTCCTAATAACACATTAAATATTTCTATCACGAGACAAATTAGCACATATAAAGACGCCACAATAAATGATAAAATAAGCTTTTTATTTCTTGGAAAGACGGTCCACTTTTTGGATAATAATAATGGAATAACGACTAACACAATGACCTCTATGATCCGAAACCAATTTAAACCATGTAAAAACCATTCATATATAAGAAAAATCATAGTTGGAATCAAACCAATCATTCCACCATATAAGAAACTACTCATAATTGGAATCGCATGAAAATTAAAATTACAAATCTCTCCAAAACAAATTGGATATGTCATCGAAAGCACAAGTGTAACACTGGACAAAAATGTAATAAAATAATAATTGGGCTTTGGAAGCATATTTTGATAATGATTGAGACGGATTGCTTCATATAAAAATAGAGGCAAAATAATAATCGCAACTTGGATCATTAAATCACGGATTAGCTCCATAGCCTTTCATCTCCTATATGTATTTTGATTTGATTATATCATTTTAAAGTCTACTTTGTTTCAAAATTTAGATTTTTCTATTTATATTTGTAAATCATTTGTGAACAAACAATAAGAAATGTTACAACTTTCCGAAATGATTGTAAACCATGTATCAAATTACTATGATGCAGTATACAATGAATACGGATTAAAAATTAAAGTACAACAAGCCAAATATACGGACAACTATAACAACAGCAAACATATAATCCATACTATCTATGTTTATAAATAAGTAATCATTATTTTAGTAGGAGGAGATAAATATGGCAGGAACTACCCTTGTTTTAAAAGAGGAGAATCTGGTCGTCCTCGAAAATGTTGAAAAATCAGTGTATGAAGAGTTACAAAACAAAGCTGGAGAAGAAAATTGTACTTGCTCTGTAAATGAAACGGTTATACACCTTGGAAAGGTTTCTTCCGTACTTTGGAATGAAGATGAAATAGATTGGGAATATGGGTATTAAAAAGTCGCTTTTCAGCGACTTTTTTTCGCTGAAAAGCGAAAAATTTAAAAATATGATAAAATAAATGTAATTTTTCAAGCCGAGGAAAGGGAGTCAACATGGAACAATTTATTAATCCAAAAGTGAAGGATATTAAAATTTCTGGTATCCGTCAATTCTCTAATATGATTCAAAACTATGACAATATTATCTCTTTAACAATTGGACAACCTGATTTTCCAACTCCTTCTTTAGTAAAAGAAGCTGCTAAGAGAGCGATCACAGAAAATTATACAAGCTATACACATAATGCTGGTTTACTAGAGTTACGCAAAGTAGCTTGCGACTTTCTAAAGGAAAATTACAACCTACACTATACACCTGAAAACGAAACCATTATTACAATTGGGGCTAGCGAAGCGATTGATATTGCATTCCGTACTATTTTAGAGCCTGGAACAGAAGTTATTTTACCCGCACCTATTTATCCTGGCTATGAACCAATCATTAGACTTTGTGGTGCAACTCCTGTTTTTGTAGATGTTCGTCCAACAGGATTTCGCTTAACAGCAAAAGCGATTCAAAATGCAATTACAGATCGAACAAGATGCATCGTTCTACCTTATCCTTCTAATCCGACCGGTGTTACACTATCAGAAGAAGAACTAACGGATATTGTAAATGTATTAAAAGATAAAAATATATTTGTTTTATCGGATGAAATTTACAGCGAACTTGTCTATGAAGAAAGTCATCGATCTATCGCTCAGTTTCCAGAAATGCGTAATAAAACAATTGTTATTAACGGATTATCTAAATCACATTCGATGACAGGATGGCGCATTGGTTTTTTATTTGCTCCACAATATTTAGCAGAACATATTTTAAAGGTTCATCAATATAATGTAACTTGTGCAACTTCGATTGCTCAATATGCCGCAATTGAAGCATTAACAGCAGCAAAAGATGCACCGAAAATGATGCGCCATCAATATAAAAAACGTCGTGATTATGTCTACAATCGACTCATACAAATGGGACTCTCTGTCGAAAAACCAACGGGTGCCTTTTATTTCTTCCCGTATGTTGGGCATCTTACTTCTTCATCATTTGACTTTGCTATTGACCTTGTGAAAAAAGCTGGCGTTGCTGTTGTTCCTGGAACTGCATTTTCAGATTATGGTGAAGGATATATCCGTCTTTCCTACGCGTATAGTATGGAAACGTTAAAAGAAGGCTGTGATCGTTTAGAAAATTTCTTCAAACAAACAACGAAGAGATAAATGAAGTGCACCTCCAATTGTTAGACTATGTCTAACAATTGAGGTGCACTTCATGAACATTCTTAGCTTTTTTCACAACCCTCACAAGTCTGACGTTTCAATAATTTATGTGGAATCACAATACATTTTGAACTTGATTCTGAATGTTCCACTTTATCGACTAATGCTTTTGCAGCTTCATAACCTAATTGATAAATATTGACATCTACTGTTGTCAAAGGTGGACTCGCAATCTCGGATAACAACACATTATTAAAGCTCACTAACGAAACATCTTTCGGTACGGAAATCCCTTTTGCTGTAAGGGCACTTAATACACCAAGACCAATTAGATCGTCTGTAGCCATAATTGCTGTTGGTGGTTCTTTTAGTCCCATTAATTCTTCTACAGCTTGCTGACCACTTTCCCTTGAGAAATCTAAATGGAAAATATATTCACTCGGTAACTGAATATCCGCTAACTTTAAAGCATCACTCATCCCAGCTAAACGATCTTTTGTTACGAGTAAATCGGAACCACCGCCGATAAACGCAATTCGTTTATGCCCTAAAGAAATAAAATATTCTGCAACTTCTCTTGCAGCTGTATAGTTATCATTATCGACATATGTAATTTTGTCTTTTTTGTCATATGGTTTTCCAATTAAAACAAACGGGAAATTTTTCTCATTTAAATATTGAATAATCCGGTCATTTTCACGTGAATACAGTAAGATAATGCCTCCGATTTGACGTCCTTGCACCATTTTGATGACCCCGTTAAAAATCTCTTCTTCCGTCTCCCCCGTTGACATATATAAAGCATACCCTTCAACATGAGCAAACGAACTAATCCCACGAATAACTTCTGGAAAAAACGGGTTTTGAAATGCTTTATTTGCAGAACTTGGCATAACAAGACCAATCGTTTTCGTCGTTTGATTGGCAAGGCTTCTTGCATTTAAATTCGGATGATATCCGAGCTCGCTCATGACTTTACGAACTCGCCGCTTCGTCTTTTCACTTATACTTGGATTATCAGCAATCACACGAGACACCGTTGATGGCGCAACATTCGCTTTTTTCGCTACGTCTTTAATCGTAACTGTCATAACCTCTCCTCCTCTCTGCATCATTCTTCATCTATTTTGATTTTGCAAATTTGTGGGTTATAGAAAAAAGTCCCATTTCTTTCGCGTTTTACTAAATTATATCAATGTAAAAGAATATTCTCCCACTTCATGTATTGTAAAGGATATAGGCTTATTTTCCTATACTATAATATACTATTTTTCGCTATCATTTCATATAAGCTAATGACGAATAATTTTCACTTGTAGCTAGCTACATCATATTTAACGTTATCTTTGTAAACAATAACTCTGTCATCCAATCTATTTTTTAACTGAAATAAAACTAATATTGATTATCCACTGTACGGAATGATTCATAAAACATATACAAAAAAATAAATACGAATGAAAATAAAAATCCTACTCCTATAAACAACGTTATACATAAAAAAACAATCGTTTGTAATAGATTACTGTTTTATAAAAAATGAAAGGGGATTTTTCTCTATGTTGCAAGAAGCAATATACCATCGGCCTAAAGAAAATTATGCATACGCTTACAACAAACATATACTTCATATTCAACTCCGCACAAAAAAGAATGATGTAAATGAAGTCCTACTTGTTCATGGCGACCCTTATGAATGGAAAGATAAAAAGTGGATTACAACTCAAACTCCTATGAGAAAGACTGGATCTTGCGCTTTATTTGATTATTGGTTCGCTTCAGTCACACCAAAATTTAAACGTTTACGATATGGATTCAAACTACACAATAACGACGAAGCACTTATTTATACCGAGCGAGGCTTCTTCTCTGAAATTCCAGATCATGACGTTGGAAATTTCTTTTGTTTCCCTTTTATTCATGAAAAGGATGTCTTTACAGCACCATCATGGGTGAAGGATACAGTATGGTATCAAATTTTTCCAGAACGTTTTGCAAACGGAGATATTACACGGAATCCTAAACATACTCTTCCATGGGGGAGTACAGATCCAACACCAACGAATTTCTTCGGTGGAGATTTCACTGGCGTCATTGAACATCTTGATTATCTCGTAAAACTCGGTATTTCTGGTATATACTTTACTCCAATCTTTACAGCACATTCCAATCATAAATATGACACAATTGATTATATGGAAATTGATCCGCAATTTGGTACGAAAGAAACTTTTAAAAGGTTAATAAACGAGTGTCATAACCGAGGAATTAAAGTCATGCTTGATGCCGTTTTTAATCATAGCGGATACTTTTTCGATAAATTCCAAGATGTTATAAAGAAGGGTGAGTGCTCTCTATATAAAGACTGGTTTCATATCCATGAATTCCCGATTGTAACCGATCCACGTCCGAACTATGATACATTCGCATTTACACCGCAAATGCCAAAATTCAATACTGCTCATCCTGAAGTGAAAGAATATTTACTGGAAGTAGGACGCTATTGGGTAAAAGAATATAACATTGACGGTTGGCGCCTTGATGTAGCAAATGAAATTGACCACGCATTTTGGCGAGAATTTCGTAGCGAAATTAAATCGATTAATCCCGAAGTCTACATTGTAGGTGAAATTTGGCATGATGCACTACCATGGCTGCAGGGCGATCAATTTGATGCCGTCATGAGTTATCCAGTTACAAACGCTCTTCTTTCTTATTTTGCATATGAAACAATAGCACCGAGTACATTTATGGAGCAAATTACAGCTTTTCTTCATTCCTATCCCATGAATGTAAACGAGGTAGCTTTTCACTTGTTAGGTAGCCATGATACACCTAGAATTTTAACAATATGTGGCGGTAACAAAGACAAGGTAAAACTTCTTTACATATTTCATCTTTCGTTTATCGGCTCACCATGCATTTATTATGGAGATGAGATTGGGCTGGATGGCGGCATGGATCCCGATTGCCGAAAATGCATGATTTGGGAAGAAGACAAGCAAGATAAAGCCTTATTTGAACATGTACAAACATTAATTTCATTACGAAAACAATATAAAGCATTCGGTGGTCATGGAACCTTTCAATTTATTGAAGCAAACGATAAGCAAGGTTATATTTCTTATACAAAAACATATAGAGATGAAACGATTTTGTTTGTTTTAAATCCAACAACTCATGAGATTTCGGCTCCTATACCTTTTCCTATTTCTAGTAAAAAAATCATTAATCTATATACAAATGAAGAATTTGCAGCAGAAACAAATTCATTACAAGTTACAATTCCGCCATATGGATTTTCTATTTTAAAATGGTAAAATATAGAACAAACACAAATAATCAGCTTCTTATCTCCGCTGATTATTTGTGTTCACCAACTATTAGCTCAGCACCGTTTATCCCGCATTAACGAGCAGTAAGACTCCCACCTCAAGATTCACAGAGAAGCAAGGAAGATATGTGGGAGTAGGGCTGCCCGTAACAGCCCGATTAGTGAGGGTTCATAATCAGTGGGGGATGAAGAAAACCCCACTGATTAAAGTTCAACTTTATATCCTTCTTTTTCTTACATCTTACTCTCGCTTCCCCCGCCTCGTACATAATAATCCAATTCACTAGCATGTTTACATACATCAAAAAAGCTACTCATATAAGTAGCTCTTTATTTATCCAATGATTCTACATTTCATCTAACTCTTTATTCATTTGACCAATTTTAAAATTAAAAAATAAGTTTTTTTGCTACCTCAAGACTTTTTATGATTTTAATTTATACACTCTTGCTTCATACGGCTGTAAAACAAAACTTTCAAGCGTTCCATCTTGCACATCATAATTGTGAATGACTAATTCTGAAAGATAATAAGTTATCTCTTTCGGGAGTTCAAACAAACACTCATTCTCAGTAAAATTCGCAATGACAAGTAATTGTTCATCTTTCCATGTTCTTACATAAGCAAAAATTGATGGATGGTTCTCTAATATTAAATCATATGTACCATACACAATGATTTCATGTTTTTTACGAAGCTCAATCAATTTTTTATAGTAATAAAAAATTGATTCTGAATCTTGTAATGCTTGTTCTACATTAATCTCTTTATAATTAGGATTGACTCTAATCCATGGTTCCCCAGTCGTAAATCCAGCGTGCTTATCCTGATTCCACTGCATTGGAGTACGTGCATTATCTCGCCCTTTTACATAAATAGATTGCATCACTTGTTCTTCATTTTCACCGCGCTCAATTACTTTTTCACGATACATATTTAATGTTTCAATATCACGATATTCATTAATGGAATCAAAACGAACATTTGTCATTCCAATTTCCTCTCCTTGATAAATGTAAGGAGTACCTTTCATCATATGAAGTACCGTCGCCAACATTTTCGCTGCTTCTATGCGATAGGTTGTATCATTGCCAAAGCGAGAGACAACGCGAGGTTGGTCATGATTATTCCAATACAAGCTGTTCCATCCTGTATATTCAAGAGCTTTTTGCCATTTTGTTAAATTTTGTTTTAGCGTAAGAAGAGAATATGGCTTTATATCCCATTTTCCACCTTCTCCAGAATCTAAGTCCATGTGTTCAAATTGAAATACCATCTGTAATTCTTGACGTTCTTCCGCTGTATAAAGTTTAGCTTCTTCTGTTGTGACACCAGGCATTTCACCAACGGTCATAATATCATATTTTGATAATACTTCTCGATTCATTTCATGCAAATACGTATGAATATTCGGCCCATTCATAAAATATTGATGCCCAGATACATACCCCTTTTCCTCTGTTTCCACAGTTGGTAATCCTTCTTCTTTGGAGATAAAGTTAATGACATCCATACGAAAACCATCTATCCCTTTTTCAAACCAAAATTTCATCATATCATAAACATCTTTTCGTACTTGTTCATTATCCCAATTTAAATCCGGTTGCTTTTTAGAAAATAAATGCAAATAATATTCATCCGTTGTTTCATCATATTGCCAAGCAGATCCGCTAAAAGCTGATTCCCAATTATTTGGCTCTTTCCCCTCTTTTCCTGATCGCCAAATATAGTAATCCCGATATGGATTATCTTTGGACTTACGTGACTCTATAAACCAATTATGTTCATCAGAAGTATGATTAACCACTAAATCCATCATTAATTTTATATTACGCTTATGCATTTCATGTAATAACTCTTCCCAATCTTCCATTGTCCCAAACTCAGTCATAATTTTACGATAGTCACTAATATCATAACCATTATCATCATTGGGAGATTCATAGACTGGAGATAACCAAACAACATCTATCCCTAATTTCTGTAAATAATCTAACTTTGAAATAATCCCTCGAAGATCACCAATTCCATCACCATTGCTATCCATAAAACTACGTGGATAAATTTGATAGACAACACTTTCTTTCCACCATTGCTTTGTCATCTTGCTACCTCCATTTCTCTTTAATAAAATGATTTTTTAACGCAAGCGTTTTCATTAATGAATGATATCAAATTCCAGAAAAAATGAAAACGTTTTATTTCTGTCTTTTTTTATTTGATTTTCTCTTCTATTCGTTTATAATAAAAAAAGAAAACGTTTGCATTTTTCTGAGGGAGGAAAAGTCATGGCGGAGCTTAAATTAGAAAACATTTATAAGATATATGATAATAATATAACGGCAGTAACAGATTTCAATTTACATATTCAAGACAAAGAATTTATTGTATTCGTCGGTCCATCTGGATGCGGAAAATCAACAACATTACGCATGATAGCTGGACTGGAGGACATCTCTAAAGGTAAATTTTTGATTGATGAGAAATTAATGAATGATGTTCCTCCAAAAGATCGAGATATTGCAATGGTTTTTCAAAACTATGCACTCTACCCACATATGAGCGTTTATGATAATATGGCATTTGGTCTTAAATTACGTAAAATACCAAAAGCAGAAATCGACCGTCGTGTAAAAGAGGCCGCTCAAATTTTAGGCCTTGAACAATATTTAAATCGAAAACCGAAAGCGTTATCAGGAGGACAAAGACAACGTGTTGCATTGGGACGTGCAATTGTTCGTGATGCAAAAGTCTTTTTAATGGATGAACCGTTATCTAATTTAGATGCAAAATTACGTGTAGCTATGCGCTCAGAAATTTCTAAGTTACATCAACGTCTTGGCACAACAACAATTTATGTAACACATGATCAAACAGAAGCGATGACAATGGCATCTCGCCTCGTTGTTATGAAAGATGGAAAAATTCAACAAATCGGTTCACCAAAAGAAGTATATGAAACACCAGAGAACATTTTTGTTGGTGGTTTTATTGGCTCACCTGCTATGAATTTCTTCCGTGGTAAGCTCACAGAAGAAGATTTTGTTATAGATCATACAGTAAAAATTAAAGTACCAGAAGGAAAAATGAAACAATTACGTGAACAAGGATATGTCAATCAAGAAATCGTTCTTGGAATTCGCCCAGAAGATATTCATGATGAATTATTATTTTTAGAGGCTTCACAAAAAACAACCTTTATAAGTACAGTTGAAGTTGCAGAATTACTAGGAGCAGAATCTATTTTATATATGAAACTAGGAAATCAAGACTTTGCTGCACGCGTCGATGCAAGACATACCTTCAAATCTGGCGACCAAATTAAACTTGCCTTTGATTTAAATAAAGCACATTTCTTTGATTGCAAAACAGAAAAACGCATTCGCTAATATACAAAAAAACCGTCCACGCACAAATCGAGGGCGGTTTTCCACTATTATACCAGGGCTTCAACTGTATGAAATGATTGCTTCTTTGCACTAATAACACCAAAGATAGGCAAATCCGTTAGCATCACTTCTTCTTGCTGTTTCATAAATGATGACGTCAATTGTTTTATTTCTATCGAAACGTCATTCATACAAAGTACATTGGAATCGTTTCCTTGTTGATCAAAGAAAATAGCGTCAATTTTATATAGCACAGCATTATGAAATAACATATCAATGCGATGATATGTAGCAATGGCGACATCAATAACATGTTGCCAATCCCTCTGTCTGTCCATATTATGGGATACAAATCGTGCTTCTCCACCTAAATTTACTATCTCTTCTGCTGTCGCTTGTCCGCTTTCTCTATTAATATCCGTTACAATCACTTTGGCACCGTTTGATGCCAATAAAAGAGCTGTACTACGTCCAATACCAATACCACCACCAGTTACAACGATGACCTTTCCTGCAAGTTTCATTGTCATTACCCCTTCTAAAAGTCCTACCGTCCTTCAGTATACTCCTTTCCTAGATAAATCCGCAAGCAGGAACAGCCATTCCCTCGACAGCAACTTTGAACTAGTTTTCTTTTCCTAACTCATATAAGACCCTCACAAAACCTGTGTAAAGTGAAATGTTTTGTGAGGATTTTCTTCATCCCCACTAACGATAAGTCGTTACCAATCGAGCTGCCCTAAAATAGCGAGATAAATTGTAAATTGATTAAAAAATAAGGATGTACGAATGTTAGAAAAACTAACGCTCATACATCCTTCCTCCCTATAGAGGGAGGATCACATAGATTGCTTCCTTATATTCATTCTATACTTGTCTTCCATTCTTTATTCTCTCTTAAACGAGACTCATTACTTTCGTCTTTGTAACTAAATCATGGAATCCACAATTATCTTGACGAAATAGCATCATATATACATTACATATCGCTGGGATTCCAAGAAATACTATGTTCGGTACTAACAATACAAAAAAACGTACAAGTAGCATTCGTATCGTTAACGTTTCCCTTGTTAATGATATAAGTTTTATTCTAGTGATTTTTTTCCCAATGGTACAACCATTCCAAATAAAGGGGAGAAAAATAAAATAAATGGCCATTAATATAAAAACAAGTGTAAGATCATATCGATAATCACCCAAGCTAACATTAAAACGATTAAAAATCGCACTGTAGTTTCCGGTTAAGATAGCTACAATCACCCCGTATAAAACAGAGATGAGAAACATATCAATTATGGAAGCACCAATGCGATTCATTACCACCGCTGGGCGATGCATCTTTAACTTCATCTTATGTCGACTCCTTCGTATCCTTCTTTACTCGTTTCATCGTATCATTTCTAAAAAACATTGTAAACTAGCGTTTCCTTCTCATTTCTTGTACAATGTGTTACAACAGCATTGTAAGGAGGTACTCATATTGAGACGATGGATCATTCTATTTGTCACTATATTACTCACAGGTTGTACAGAAAGCGCACATCATCCAGCTTATACTATTAATGAGGAATATGAACTGATTAATACTTCCGGGAATGCATTTGAACTGTTCCCAACGCAAGATGCTGTATATGCGACACAATATGTCCCCGCAAACATAACAGAAGTTGCCTGGGATGATAGATATATTATCGCAAAACAAATTGAGGAAAAATCAGATCCACATAACCCTGAGTCAACATTAACGAATAAACAAAACGAGTACTATTGGATTATTGATATCAAACAAAATAAACGATTTGGACCGTATAATAAAAAACAATTTCAAGAACAAAAAGATGCTTTTAAAATAAAAAAACAGTTTCAAAAGGTAGATACGTACGTAAAAGAAATAGAAAAACAATCAGCTGAAACATAAAGCTGATTGTTTTTTGTATTCATGATATTTCATTTGGATAGCGCCATGTTGAACGTTTGTGGTTCTGAGATTGTTTCATGCGTATCCTTATTTACGAGAACATCTGTTGTAAATGAAATGTTTGTAACATCTGTTTTTCCATCTTCAAGTATCAGCCCAATCATACCATCCCTCGTTTCACCTGGGTTATACTCCTCTCTTGATACACTTTCTGCTCCAGCGATTGTATTCTCTTCATATAAGAAATTCTGCTTTGTTACATTGAATTGCTGTGTTTCATTAATCACAACATCATTTATAGCGGAAAACTGCATAGCTTTATCTCCACTGTTTTCTACTTTATATGAAATCTCAACATAGCGTATAGTGTCCTTAATTTCTTGACCACTTAAAGAAGCATATAATTCAGCGTCTTCTTGACTCACTTTATCTCCAAGTCTGCGCTGCACTTCCTCTGGACTTAAAGCTGTATAAACTTTCAATGTATCCTTTGCCTCTTTACTCATTTGTGATAGCTCAATAACTTTCACATCTTGTACATGAATTTTCACTGGCGCTACTTCGAATGTTTGATTTACATGTTTCAATTTTTGTAATTTAAATGTTCCCCATCCTTTTTCTTTTACAGCTTGTCCAACTTTTTTCAATTCTTTACCACCATATTCAGCCGTCTCTGGAATTGCTTCTACCTTCTTCTTCGGTTCTTTCTTTTCTTCCTTTTGAAAGCAACCACTTAATATCAAGAGACAACTACATAAAATACCAATACTTTTCCATACTTTCATCTTCTATTACTCCTAACACTTTCATTCATTTAACAAAATACTGTTTTCATTTTATATAGAACGGAAACAGTGAAAATCCTGTAAACAACACTTGTAAACCTGGATACTATTATACTCTCTATTTGTAAAATATGAAAACAGAAGTCTACTCTACTTTGGCACCATACTGTATGAAACAAAGTAAGAGAATATCTCCTTTTTTTCATAGCTAACGCATGAATTCATATGTATATTTATCCGCCATTTTAGGCCAGTAACAGCCCGATTGGTGAAAACTCATAATCAGTAAGGGATGAAGAAAACTCCCACTGATTAAAATTTAACTTTATCATACCGATTCCCTTCATTTCTATGCAATATTTATTTTCACATTGGTATATCTACACATTCAATGATAGAATTTTTATAATAAGGAATAAAGAGAATGGAGAAATATTTTGTCCATAACACTCGTCTTTTTTCTGATTTTCATGCCGCTTTTCATAAGTACATATCTCTGCTTTTCTTTTGGAAGCATTTAAAAATAATAAAATATATTCCCGCACTAGTTGGTCTTTTTTTCTACAGTGTTACTTTTCCTTTTCAAGAGACATACATATGGATGGGAAGGATTAGGATTTGGAGTTTTATAATTTATTCTTTTACTTGCAAGCTGTCTTACTCTCGTATTCGCTGCTATACTAGAAACAAAATCTTCGATGAATTGAGATTTATATATGGAATGAACACGACCCTTTTCTAAAAAGCATCTCTTTACCAAAAGAGCAAATTCATAATTTCACGGTTTATCCTTATTACTTACCTGTTATTCAGACATTACCATCACTTCATTTCCATCCAAATGTAACATTAAGAAGAAACTGAACATGATCAAAGAATGAAACTCTTTTTCGAAAATCGTGAGCGATTATTTCAACCATAAAAAAGAAGCGGTCACCGCCGCTTCTTTTTTATAATGCTTCTATAAATAATGCTACGCCAATACCGCCACCAACACAAAGGGAAGCAATTCCCTTTTTAAGACCTCGCCTTTTTAATTCATGAATTAAGCTTACCGTAATGCGTGCTCCTGTGCATCCAATTGGATGACCAAGACCTACACCACTACCATTCACATTTACTTTTTCACGATTTAAACCGAGTTCCTTTTCGACCGCCAAATATTGAGCCGCAAAAGCTTCATTAATTTCTAGTAAGTCGGCATCTTCCAGCGACCAATTCACTTTTTTTAATCCTTTACGAATTGCTGGCGCTGGACCAATTCCCATAATTTTAGGATCTACTCCGGCTACTGAATATCCTACAACTTTCGCTAATGGTTGCAATCCTTTTTCTTTCGCTTTCTCTTCACTCATTACTACTAAAACGGCGCTACCATCATTAATACCTGATGCATTTCCGGCCGTTACAGAACCGCCTTTACGAAATGCTGGTTTTAAATTTGCTAGCTTTTCCGCTGTAATATCAGCACGCGGATGTTCATCCTTCGAAAACACAACTTCTTTTCTTCGTTCCTTTATTGTAATCGGCACAATTTGTTTATCAAAATAACCAGATTCAATAGCTTGAAGAGCTAGCCGATGGCTACGCAGCGCAATTTCATCTTGTTCCTCTCTTGTAATGTTATATTGTTCCACTAAATTTTCTGCCGTTTCACCCATCATCATATGATGAAGAGGGTCTTCTAAAACTTCCCACACCGTATCACGAATTTCGCCGTGCTGAAGACGCTGTCCCCAGCGGTGCTGTTTTAACGCATAGGGGCTAGAGCTCATCGCCTCTACTCCGCCTGCAACGACAACATCACTAATACCTAACTGAATTTGCATTGCTGCAGACATAATCGCTTGCATCCCTGAAGAACATTGACGCTGAATCGTATAGCCTGTAACTGTTTCTGGAAATCCTGCTGCTAATGCAGCTGTTCGCGCTGTATTTGCCTCATCCGTTCGTTGAATGCAGTGTCCTAAAATGACTTCATCCACTTCATGTGGCTCTACTCCACCTTGCTTTACAGCTTCTTGAAGTACAGGAACCACTAATTCTACTGGTGTTATATTTTTGAGCGCTCCTCCGAAAGTTCCGATTGGTGAACGAACTGCTGCTGTAATCACAACATTCTGCATCTTATACTTACCCCTCTCTTATGTATCCTCATAAATTTTTAGATGGAATAACATAAGATGCCTATCTGTATGTATTATACTATAAACACCTCATAAAAATCAAAATATTCAAAATGAATTAAATATCAGACTTCTATTCTGTTAGCACATAGAAAAACCTTTGTAATTTTTTTGTTATCTTATTTAAATTGGACAATTCTCGTATTATTTTTTCCTATTTGAAACAAAGAATGCTGTAAACATTACAATTTATCAAATTGACCCATCAAAAAGGGAAGCATCCGCTTCCCTTTCTTTTGACTATTTTTGAAAACTTTCATATTTTACTGCTTCAAATGCCTGTTCAATTTCTTCGTTGCGGTAATGAACATATGTAAACCGCCCTAATTCTACTAATCTTGCAATTTCCTTCAGTGCCTTTTCATTGTCATATGTTGCTTGAATTGCAATATGTACATAAAATTTCATCAGTGGATGTTCATATAAAGGCTCCCCTACCTCTACATATACGTTCTCTACCCCTTGAACAACTTTTACATAACTGGCAAACTGATAGACCGCTTCTCGGTCTGAAACAATTTTTAATGTATACATACATTTCCCCCCTTGTTTTTACTATATCAAAAGGAAGTGCCACTCACTTCCTTTAACTATGAATATTTTCTGAATTCTAACTACACTTGTTGATCTGTAAAAAACAGCTGTTAATAAGCAACTTCACAAAAATCTCTCCTTAATAATCGCAGTTTCTATTGACATAGCGCAACCAGTACACAAAAAAGCGAGGCTTTATATGTACCCATTTCATAAATATTTTCCCTAACTTACCTAAAATCTAAATAGGTTGAACTTATTTTTTCCAATCGCCGTATAAATGCAAAGAATCTTGCTAACGACAATCAGGGGATAAAGTGAAGCTTTAATCGCTGGGGCTTCATCCCTCACTGATTATGTCTTCTCATTAACCAGACCATTATGAGATAAAATTACTTCTTACTTATAGTGATTCCATCTATACACATACTAGCTTTCTGTCATACTGTATAGCACTACTTTGTTTTCTTTTGAGGTGTTTTCCATGTCCCCGTATATAAACATATGCATCTGCATTACACCAGGGTCGAACATTACAAATAATCGTATCGCGAAAGATATAGCCGTTGCTGAATTTATCTGGCATCCTATATCGTTTCACATTCAAGATGTCCTTATATTAGACGATTCTTTCCGCTTTGATGATTATGAAATTAGCTATATTGCCTCTATTCAAGAACAACCAAAAGTTTCATCTTTTTTTCATACATGCGCTTCACAAGCTCCAAATTGTGACATTTATATTTGCTATATTGGGAGCAACTACTTTCAAGAACAATCGGTCATCGCCTGTGCTTATTCTTTAGCAAAACAAAAGCATCTTACCGGTTATATTATTTTGACAAATTCAGCTGCACCCATGCGAAACATTTATACACTCGCTCATGAAATCGGACATATTTTATTTACAAGACGCATTCATGGAAAACTTACCCATGCTGATCCTCATTCTCCCAATGGCTCTGAACATCACCCTTCAGCAAGTAACCTTATGCATAAAATTGTTCCGCGACCAGATAAGGTTCCCCTCGATGCTCTCCTAACAAAAGAACAAAAACAGTTAGCTTTACAGAGCATTTTATTGCATAAAGAAAAACAGTAACTCGAGAATACGTTACTGTTTAAATTAAAACGTCCCAATCTAAAAAACATATACATGTAGCACAGAAAAGAAATAAGCAACTAAAGGAGCATGTAATCACACGAAATACAATCTTATAATATTGATTCGAGAATATTCGCTTACACATCCAAAGTATCCCTTTTCCTATTAAGCCGCCCCGAAAAATATCCGGATGTATCTTCAAGCAAATTTCCAAAATACTCTTCATCTATTTTTTAACAAAAGTAGTATATAGACCTAAACTAGCAAATAAGAGAAAACAAGAGCGATTGACATATTAATGTACCTCCTCTCTCCTTCATTTATGCGTTTATTTCTTTTCTTGTCCTTTTTAAATCTATTTTCATTAATACAATTAAACTACCGTATAAAAAGATTGGTTCTAAAGCACTCAAATTCGTATCTTTCACCGCTGTACATTGAAATATAAACATAACGGTAAACAACACAACCACTTGAAGTAATCCCATCCAGCTTGCTAAACACATATTCATAATCGCCAATATGAATAGAAGTAACCCTCCTAATATATAACTTTGCACCGAAGATAAATAAAAGAGCGGTGGCTCATACCATTTGTTAAGTAGCATAATAAAAACAATCAAGCCTATTGGTAAAAGTATGATACCTATATATAATATCGAAAATTCTTTTAATTTACTTTTAAGAAATGCAGACTTACGAAAGCTAATGATTCCTAGAAGAATACTAATAGCCAATATAATCGGATAACCAATTATACTAATAAACGATATAGATACTGGCTCGTTCACACTATGAAATAACAGATTTGGAATCGACCAGTACGCAAATACACCTATTACAAGTGCGATTAATAACTTTCTATCCTTTTTTGTATCCCGTTCCATTTCTTTCGCCAATTCATCCGCATACTCTTTTGGTGAATCCCCAAAAATATCCTTAGCCGTCTTCTCTTCCTTTGCTCCCTCTATCAAATGAAGTTCAGCATCTTCTATAAAAGAATCAATATCTTCCTTCTTGATTCCCTTCATTACTAAATATACGGTCGTATCATCTAGAAATTGTTGTGCTTCTTTTGAGAGCATGTGTGCACCTTCTTTCCTTTCTCTCATTTGTTGTTTTTCTTTTTCTCTTCCAGCTTTATATGCAATCGCATGAGTACATATAAACTGATATACAAAAGCAGAATTTCTAATATCCCCCAATATACACTTTGTTCTTCCAATTGTTTAAATATAAACATAATGGAAAATGGTACAAGTATAACAAATATTCCAATCCACCCTAGTACATATACTTCCCCGATGATCAGCAACAGAAAAATAATCGCAGCTAATATATAACTTTGTATGATAGATAATTGTAAAACAGGTGTTCCATACCATTTATTTAAAAACATCAATAATACGAGTAATAGAATAGGAGTAAGTATAATGATATAGATCATGCTAAATTCTTTTATTTTACTTTGAAAAGATGACATCCGAAATGCAATTATAGTTCCAATAATTGTAATTAATAAAACAATTGGATAACCAATTACCTGTACATCCGTTAATGTAAACTGATGATTGGGATGATGAAATAAAATATTAGTCAACAGCCAATATCCACCAATCCCAATTATCATAGAAAATATAGTTTTCATATTTCCTACTTTATCTACTTCCATTTCTTTCGCTAATTCATCCGCATACTCTTTTGGCGAATCCCCAAAAATATCCTTAACCGTCTTCCCTTTCTTTTCTCCCTCTACCAAATGAAGTTCAGCATCTTCTAAAAATATGTCGATATCTTCCTCTTTAATTCCTTTTGTCAATAAATATACCTTTGTATCTGTTAAAAACTTTTCTCCTTCTTTGGAAATCTGCATCATCATTTTCTCCCCTTTCCTTGTAATAAACGCTCCACGCTACTACGCATCGCTTCCCAGCGCTCCATAAATTCATCGAGTGCATCTTCTCCTTTTTCTGTTAATGTATAATATTTTCGCTTTGGACCAGATGGCGATTCTTTCATTGTACTTGTAATGAGTCCTTCTTTTTGCATTCGGATTAATAGCGGATAAATACTGCCTTCACTCGCCATGGTGAAACCATACTTCGCTAACTTTTCACTCATTTCATATCCGTATATCTCTCCTTCAGAGATAATAGCAAGGAGACACCCTTCTAAAATTCCCTTTAGCATTTGACTTGTCGACATCATTCAAACCCTCCCTCTATCTTGTTATACAAGATAGATGTGTATGAGTATCTTGCTTTACAAAATAGTATAACAAAGACTATTTTGTAAAGCAAGATAACTAATTATCTTTTTCCAAATGTTTGCAGGATTTTCATTCTATACTCTCTAAATAATGCCAGTAAGACAAATCTCATCTTATATAAAGGAGTGTATTTCGTCATGGTTACAAACCAGGTTATTTTTCTAACAGGTGCGGCGAGTGGTATTGGATATGAAATGGCTACTACCTTTGCAAAAGAAGGAGCAAAAGTTGTCGTGAGCGATCGCCTTAAAGAGCGCGCCAAAAGTGCGGCTGAACAGTTACAAAAGATGGGTCATACAGCAATTGGATTAAAATGTGACGTGACGTCCGAGCAAGAAATCGAGGAAGCCATTGCTAAAACAGTAGCAGAATTTGGTTCGTTACATGTCCTAATCAATAACGCCGGTATGCAACATGTTTCCCCCATTGATGAATTTCCAACTGATACGTTCGAGCTTCTTATTAAAATTATGCAGATTGCACCGTTTATCGCAATAAAACATGCCTTTCCTATTATGAAAAAACAACAATATGGGCGCATTATTAATATTGCCTCGATTAATGGACTCGTTGGCTTCGCTGGAAAAGCTGCTTATAATAGCGCCAAACACGGTGTAATTGGATTAACAAAAGTAGCTGCGTTAGAAGGGGCAACGCATGGAATTACAGTAAATGCCCTTTGTCCAGGATACGTTGATACTCCTCTTGTCCGCAATCAACTCCAAGACCTAGCTCATACGAGAAATGTACCACTTAAGCGCGTATTAGAAGATGTTATTTACCCTCTTGTGCCGCAAAAAAGATTACTGGAAGTACAAGAGATTGCTAGCTACGCCTTATTTTTAGCCAGTGAACAAGCAAAAGGAATAACTGGACAAGCCGTTGTAATTGATGGAGGCTATACAGCCCAATAATTTTTCTAAAAAGAGCCCGCCCTAAAAGATTTTTTAGGACGAGCTCTTTCTTATTTCGGTTCGTAAGGTGCTTCATATCCTTTCATTTGCTGCGGGAGCTTCTCGATTGCGACAATGACGCCATCCAACTTATTTTCAATGCGGTGTAGTAAATATAATGTCACAACAATCGGAAACCCTACGTTGCCAATCATCGATATCCATTCTTCCACCTTTTTGTCCCCCTTTCTCTTATATACATAAGTATGTACAAGAAATAGGGGCATAGAAATAACAAATTCCCTTGCATAAGGTTACTTTTCAAATAAAGAAGCAATTTCTTTTGTATAATCTCCCTGTAAAATTCCTTTCTCGGTAATGATTCCCGAAATGAATTCATGAGGCGTTATATCAAATGCTGGATTATATATATGGATTCCAGCCGGGGCAATTTGCTGCCCGTTTATTTTTGTTACTTCTGTTTCATCCCGCTCTTCGATTATGATTTCATTCCCTGTTTTTTTCTTCGTATCAAATGTAGACAACGGAGCAGCGACATAAAAAGGAATTTGATAATGCTTTGCTAATATAGCTAAATTTAAAGTTCCTACTTTATTTGCAGTATCTCCATTTGCCACAATTCGATCCGCCCCCACAATAATAGCAGAGATATTCTTTGTTCGAATTGTATGGGCAGCCATATTATCTGTAATCAGTGTTACATCAACACCAGCTTCCCTCAACTCCCACGTGGTCAAGCGTGCCCCCTGTAAAACAGGTCTTGTTTCACACGCATAAGCATGTAAATGAATTCCTTTTTCTTTTCCGATATAAAATGGTGCTAATGCTGTGCCATAGCGAGCAGTCGCAATACTACCGGCATTACAAATTGTTAAAATACGGTCGCCATCTTGGAAACATGTTAACGCATGTTCTCCAAGACTCCGGCACACTTGTTCATCTTCTTGTTGAATTTGTAGCGCTTCCTCTTCTAATATTTCTCGTGCTATCTTTATCGTTGATACCTCTTCAATTGCAGCTCTCATACGGTCGATAGCCCAAAATAAATTAACTGCTGTCGGGCGCGAAGTCCCTAAATAATTACAGTCTCGATTGAATTTTGTTTTGAATTCCACTATATTTATAGCTTCATATTTTTGAGCAGCTAAAGCTAATCCAAAAGCAGCCGCAATGCCAATCGCTGGTGCTCCTCTTACCTCTAGCATAACAATACTTTTCCAAACATCTTCAATACTTGTTAATGTTTTGTATTCCGCAACATGTGGTAACTTCGTTTGATTCAAAATGGTAATAGAATCACCTTTCCAAATTATCGCTCTTGGAACTGCAACTGTTGTATTCACACCTTTATCCCTCCTTCAGAAACAATATGTTGAAATAATGTTTTGAATACTTGAATGTCTGCCCCCTTTGTTTGATGTAACAATAGACTTCTCCCCAAATATAGAGCCTGTTTTTTTACTTGTATTCTTCTATCTTTCTCAACAATTCCATCTAAATCTACTACATGTGCCAAACCTATCGTTCTACGTATAACTTCACAACCAGCAAATCCAACCGCATCACGAAAAATATGTTGCAGAACAATCGGAAGCCATTGCTTTTCCTTCGTATACGTTTCCACACCCTCCAATATCCAAAGTTTTGTAAATGTATCTACAAAATAGCTCCATGTTTTTTCAATATGAAAAAATACAACTTCTCGTTTCTCTTCTCTTGATAAGGCATTTAATAATAAATTTGCTATAAACTGTCCTAAATCGAATCCAAGCGGGCCGAAAGTTGCAAACTCAGGATCAATGATTTTCGTTTCTTTTGAAGAAGCAAAAATGCTTCCTGTATGTAAATCTCCGTGAATTAATGCTTCCTTTCTCGTTAAAAATTTATATTTATATTGCGCAACTTGCAGTTTTAAATTTTTATCACACCAAAGCTCTTCTATAACAGACTGAAGTTCTCTCTCATAGTCGTTTGTTTCGTAATTTCCAAACGGATCTGTAAACACGAGATCTTCTGTAATTTTACAAAGATCAGGGTTTATAAATTTTCCATCTAGTACTCTTTTTTCTTCGGTATTCAGTCCGAAATCCGAAGTATAAAATAACACTTTCCCTAAAAAACGACCTACATGCTCAGACAATAATGGATACTCTTCTCCTTCAATGAACCCTTTACGTACAATTGTCAAAGATGATAAATCTTCCATCACTATTACAGCCAATTCTTTGTCATGTCCATATACTTTCGGAACAAATTCCGGCACATACTTAGCAAAAATTTGTAATGCCGAACTTTCAATAGTTGCTCTATTAAGCGAAAGCGGCCAACTTTCACCAACTACTTTTGCATATGGAAGTGCTTGCTTTACAATGATTCCTCGCTTCCCGTCATGGAGATGGAATACATAATTTAAATTCCCATCCCCTATTTCTCGGCAAACGATCGTGGCTTCTTTTTCAAAATATCCCTGTTCTTTAACATATTGCACTGCTGTTTCTTCCGTTAATGCATAATATCCCACTATTTCATCCCCCTTTTTAATTCAGAGGTTTCTCAACATAAGAAAAACCTCTTTCCATGAAGAAAGAGGTTTGAAGTGTATCTTCTCCCCTCTTATCTGCCAGAAAATTCATTTTCTGCTGGAATTAGCACCGTGCCTTTTTGGCGCATAAGCGCCCCATTTCACAATGGTATTACGGTCGGTTGCTGGGTTTCATAGGGCCAAATCCCTCCACCTGCTCTTGATAAGAGTTTTGCAACTTATTCGAATGTTTAACTTTCTGATGATGACTATAACAAGAATAAAAATCATTTGTCAATCTTTTTATTTATACAATTCTAAACGGCGATCCATAAAAACAGGAATTCCTCTGCGGACCTCTTCTATCTTTTCTAGCTCTATCTGTCCATAAAGAATGCTCTCTTCTTCTTGTGCCTCTGCGACAATTTTTCCCCATGGGTCAATAATAAGCGAGTGACCACCAAATACGTTATTTGGATCTTTTCCTACTCGATTACAAGCTACGACATAACATTGATTTTCGATTGCTCTCGCTTGCAGTAATAAACGCCAATGCTCAAGGCGAACAAGAGGCCATTCTGCTACTACAAATACTATTTTTGCGCCTTTAGCAGTATGTACGCGTATCCATTCTGGAAAACGAATATCATAGCAAATAACCCCTCCGCACTGAATCTCGTCTAAAGTAAATTCTCCTGTTTCATGTCCTGCTATTAAATACTTATGTTCATTCATTAACTGAAACAAGTGCACTTTGCTATATTCATGTTGTACGTTTCCTTGGCGATCCATAATATACATCGTATTTGTAACACCTTTCTCTGTCTGCTTTGCAACAGAACCACCGACAATGTTCACGCTAAACTCTTTTGCCCATTTTGAAAGCACTTCTTTTGTTTGTTTTCCATCCTTATCTGAAATTTCAGGAAGTCGCTTCAAATCATATCCTGTTGTCCAAAGTTCAGGCAATACGATTACATCTGGGTTCACTTTCATTGCCTCTTCTATTTTTTTCTCTGCGTGCTCTGTATTTAAAGTTACCTCACCAAAAACAATATCCATTTGAATACATGCGACCTTCATTTTTTCAGCCCCGTTCTTTATTTTTTTCTTTACAAAATCTTGGAAAGGATATATTATTTGTCACTAGAATTGTAACAACTTTCAAAAGAGGTGGAAAGTATGAAAGATTTTAAACCTTCCGAGCTTATGACATCACTCCCAACACAATTTTTCGCTTCACTTGTCACAAAAGTTAATAAAGTAATTGAAGCTGGACATGATGTCATCAACTTAGGGCAAGGAAATCCCGATCAACCAACACCGCCGCATATCGTAAAATCTTTACAAAATGCAGCAGAAAAGGTGCTTCATCATAAATATCCACCATTTCGTGGACATAACAGCTTAAAAGAGGCAGTTGCAATCTTTTATGAACGTGAATATGGGGTAAAAATAAATCCAAAAACAGAAGTTGCGATTTTATTTGGTGGAAAAGCGGGATTAGTAGAATTGCCACTTTGTTTTACAAATCCTGGTGAAACGATTCTTGTTCCTGATCCTGGATATCCTGACTATTTATCTGGCATTGCTTTAGCGAAGGCAAAGCTTGAAACAATGCCACTATTAGCAGAGAATCATTTTTTACCGGATTACATGAAAATAAGCGAAGATACTGCCAAGCAGGCAAAATTAATGTTTTTAAATTACCCAAACAATCCAACTGGTGCGATCGCTTCAAAGGAATTCTTTGAAGAAACAGTCCGTTTTGCAAATGAACATAACATTTTAGTTGTTCATGATTTTGCTTATGGAGCTATCGGTTTTGATACAAAAAAACCGGTCAGTTTTCTACAAGCTAGAGGTGCTAAAGATACAGGCATTGAAATTTATACATTATCAAAAACATTTAATATGGCTGGTTGGCGCATCGCATTTGCAGTTGGCAATGAAAGTGTCATTGAAACGATTCATCTACTGCAAGATCATATGTATGTTAGTCTTTTCGGCGCTATTCAGGAAGCTGCTTGCGAAGCATTATTAAGTTCGCAAACTTGTGTAACTGAATTAGTGAACCGCTATGAATCTAGGAGGAACGCTCTTATTTCGGCATGTCATTCCATCGGCTGGAATGTTAAAGCTCCAAAAGGGTCCTTCTTTGCTTGGTTACCAGTTCCAAATGGTTATCATTCTGAACAATTTGCTGATCTATTATTAAATCAAGCGCACGTTGCAGTTGCTCCGGGCATTGGTTTTGGAAAACATGGAGAAGGCTATGTGAGAATTGGCCTCTTACATACTGAAGAACGATTGCAAGAAGCTATTCATCGAATTGGCAAATTAAAAATTTTCAAAAAACCATTGACAACTTAAGTTATCTCTGTCAAAATTCAGATATCAAAAAAATTAAAATATTTCCAAATACTTCTTATCAAGAGCTGGTGGAGGGACGAGCCCGACGAAGCCCGGCAACCGATCTACAAATGTAGACACGGTGCTAATTCTCGCAGCGTTACGCTGACAGATAAGGAGCTGGTTGTAAAAAACCTCTCCTTAGCTGAGAGGTTTTTTTATTTAACTAGGAGGTTATGAAAATGAGCGGAATAATTGCAACATATGTAATCCATGATGATTCTCACAACTTAACAAAAAAAGCAGAGCAGATTGCTCTTGGCTTAACAATTGGTTCATGGACACATTTACCCCACTTATTACAAAAACAATTAAAACAGCATAAAGGCAATGTTGTTCATGTAGAAGAACTCCCGCAACAAGAAGAGGTAAACAACTATCTTGGCAAAAAAGTAACAAAAGGTATAATCAAAATTCAGTATCCATCGTTAAATTTCAGTCCTGATTTACCAGCCATTTTAACGACAGCATTTGGAAAATTATCATTAGATGGAGAAATTAAACTTATCGATCTCACATTCTCAGATGATTTAAAAAGACAGTTCTCTGGACCAAAGTTTGGGATTGAGGAAGTGAGAAAGAGGTTACATGTTCATAATCGTCCACTTTTAATGAGCATTTTTAAAGGAATGATTGGGCGAAATATCGGATATTTAAAGACGCAGCTCCGTGACCAAGCAATTGGCGGAGTGGATATCGTAAAAGATGATGAAATTTTATTCGAAAATGCATTAACACCACTTGAAAAACGGGTTCGTTCAGGAAAAGAAGTGTTGCAATCTGTTTATGAAACGTATGGTCATAGAACTTTATATGCAGTCAATATAACCGGGCGTACTTATGATGTAAAAGAAAACGCGAAACGGGCAGTAAATGCTGGTGCTGATCTTCTGTTGTTTAATGCGTTTGCATATGGATTAGATGTATTACAACTACTAGCGGAAGATCAAGATATCAATGTTCCTATTATGGCTCACCCTGCTATTAGCGGTGCTTATACATCATCAAAATTATACGGCTTTTCCCATTCACTATTACTTGGAAAATTGCTTCGTTATGCTGGTGCAGACTTTTCTTTATTTCCATCTCCATATGGAAATGTTGCGTTAGAAAAAAAAGATGCCCTTCAAATTGCAGAAACATTAACAATCGCAGATTCTCATTTAAAAAGAAGTTTCCCTGTTCCATCAGCTGGCATTCACCCTGGATTTGTTCCATTTATCCTTCGTGACTTTGGAAATGATGTTGTCATTAACGCTGGTGGTGGTATCCATGGTCATCCTAACGGTGCACAAGGCGGAGGCAAAGCATTTCGTGCAGCAATTGATGCCACTTTACAAGGAACGCCATTACATGAAGTGGATGATGCTGACTTACATACCGCACTACAATTATGGGGAAATCCATCGCGTGAGGTGAAAATATGAGCATTCAAATTTTCTGCGACTTTGATGGCACAATTACAAATAGCGACAATATCACTTCTATTATGGAACATTTCGCGCCACCAAAGGCTGAGGAAATAAAGAAACAGATATTAGCTCAAGAGCTTTCGATTCAAGAAGGGGTTGAGCAACTTTTTCATTTATTACCGACCAATCTCCATGACGATATGATTGCATTTTTAAAAAACAACGCAAGTATACGTAGTGGTTTTCAGGAATTTGTACAGTTTATAAATAAAAATGACCTTTCTTTCTATGTCATTTCAGGAGGAATGGATTTCTTTGTGCACCCCCTTTTAGATGGGCTTGTTCCAAAAGAAAAGATTTATTGTAATGAAACTGACTTTTCAAAAGAATACATTGAAGTAAAATGGCCATATCCTTGCGATAAACATTGTAATCATCATTGTGGCCTCTGTAAATCCACGCTGATTCGAAGGCTTAGCTCTCAACAAGATTTTCGCATTGTCATTGGTGATTCTATTACAGATTTGCAAGCAGCTAAGCAAGCTGATAAAGTATTCGCACGTGATTTTCTCATTACAAAGTGCAAAGAATATCATATTCCTTATACACCATTTCATACATTTTATGATATTCAAAACGAGTTGCAGCACTTGGTGGAGGTAAAACTATGAAACAACTTTTTCGTAAGTGGCATACGTTAAGTGAATTAAAAAAAGAATTAACAAATCGAAATTGGTTCCCAGCAACAAGTGGCAATATCTCTATAAAGGTAAGTCATGAACCGCTTACCTTTCTTATTTCAGCTAGTGGAAAAGATAAAACAAAAACAACGCCAGATGACTTTTTATTAGTGGATCATCAAGGAAATCCCGTATTGGAGACGGAATTACGCCCTTCTGCTGAAACCATTTTACATACACATATTTATAACCATACAAATGCTGGCTGTGTTCTACATGTTCATACAACCGATAATAATGTGATTACAAACCTATACGAGAAAGAAGTAATGATTCGAAATCAAGAAATTATAAAAGCACTTAATATTTGGGAAGAAGGAGCAACCATTCATATTCCAATTATTGAAAACTATGCGCACATCCCGCTTCTAGGCGAAGCATTCAAAAAACACATTCAATCAGATTGCGGTGCTGTCTTAATTCGAAATCATGGTATTACAGTATGGGGAAAAGATAGCTTCGATGCAAAGAAAAGGCTGGAAGCATATGAATTTTTATTCCAGTTTCATATAAAATTATTATCCATTCAAGGAGGCGTTTCTAGTGGCGCAAATTCGTATTCATGAAATAAATACTCGCATTGAAAATGAAAAAGAAGTACAGCTGTTTTTGCAAAAAGAAGATGTACTATATGAGAAATGGGACATTTCTAAATTACCTGCGCATTTACAAAATAACTATGCTTTAACTGATGAAAATAAGGAAGAAATTTTAACTTTATTTTCCAACGAAATAGCAGATGTTTCACAGCGCCGTGGTTATAAAGCACATGATATCATTTCTCTTTCAAGTGCAACACCTAATCTGGATGAGTTACTCATTAACTTTAAACAAGAACACCACCATACTGACGATGAAGTTCGCTTCATTGTCAGCGGCCATGGCATTTTTGCTATCCAAGGCAAAGACGGTCGTTTTTTTGATGTTGAACTTGAGCCAGGCGATCTCATTTCTGTACCTGAAAATGTAAGACATTATTTTACTTTACAAGATGATCGCCAAGTTGTAGCCATTCGTATTTTTGTTACAACAGCAGGCTGGGTTCCTATTTACTAAGGGTAGTTAGCTGAATAAAAGGAAGTGGATCCCCTTTTCCCACCTTTTATTCACTCTACATATATACATCCTCCTATGGATCAGGTTTATTACAAATCAAGTAATAAACCTATTTTTTATTTTATCAAGTATCTTTATCAATATTTTTTGAACATTTTTTGAACTTTTTCTGAAAATTCTGTTTAAATTGTGATATAATACCAATAATAGAACTGGAAAGAAAAATATAGATAGAGGGGGAAAATCATGAACTTAATTATGGCACTTATAATTGGGGTTACATGCGGGGCTATTCCTGCCATTCTCGGAGCTATTATGGAGGAATTAGAAATCGGCATGTTAGGTTTTGTCGCATCTTCTGTAAGCGCTTTATTATTTGGTTTATACGGAGCTATTCCTGTATCTATTCTGTTTGCCTTCTACATCGTACGTCATGCTCGTGTAAAACAATTTGCTCCTAATCATGTTGCACAAATTATTCCTTTTCCAATTGAGCGCTCGCGTCGTGCTTCTAATTTATAATCCATTCCTCATCCCATTATCTATTCTAATTTATCCTCCATATTATAAAAACCCCCACCTACCTCTACACGAGACTCTGGTGGGGGTTTTTTATAGAAGTATTTCCTCTCGGACACCGATTCACATATATCCTTTCTAAACACTCTTTTTAACTTTGTTCCGCTTCCTTATAACATTGATAACACATTCATTATGATAAAAAAGATTGTAAGGACAGTTCCCCTTACGATCTTTTTTACAATGTGAAGACTTTTATCTATTATCTTCTAAAAACTGAAATAACTCCTGTAAATGTAATGCATCTTCTCTATAGCTAACAGACACATAACTTACTCCATCAATTTCCGCACTCATATATAAATCAATTCCGTCACGATCATATTTTAACGCTAAATAGAACTCCATCTCTTCTAACATTTTCTTCGAAGTTCGAATAACATAATGCTGATTTTCATCACGACCATATTCAAATTCAGGCTCAAAATCATATTTTTGTTTAAAAGCTTCTTTTTGCTTATCATGAATCGGTATGCAAGTTGCTCTCTGCACTGCATCAATCATTCCATCAAATTTCACTAAATCCATTGATGTTACCCCCTTATATATTTTTTATATAATACCTGTGTTCCACTATTGCTTTCCCCAGCCTCAATTAACTGCTCATATAAATCTTTTGCTAACGATAAACCAGGTACAGATAATTGTAACTTTTCTGCTTCATCTAATGCAATTTTCATATCTTTCATAAAATGTTTTACATAAAAACCTGGTTCAAAATCTCCTTTTAACATACGCGGAGCCAAATTGCTTAAAGACCAACTTCCAGCTGCTCCAGTTGCAATGCTTTGCAATACTTTCTCTGGGTCTAAACCGGCTTTTTGTGCATATGCTACCGCTTCACAAACACCTATCATATTCGATGCAATTGCAATTTGATTACACATCTTTGTATGTTGACCACTCCCAGCTGGCCCTTGCAATTGAATATTTTCACCTAACATGTTAAAAAGCGGGAAACAAACTTCATATACTTCTTGGTCTCCACCAATCATAATAGCAAGTTTCCCTTCCTTTGCACCAATATCTCCTCCTGAGACTGGAGCGTCTAAAGCATATATATTTTTTTCTTTCCCAACTTCATATATCCTTTTGGCTAATGTTGGTGTAGAAGTAGTGAAATCAATCGCAATCATCCCTTCCTTTGCATTTGCTAAAATTCCATCTACTCCAAAATATATTTCTTCTACATCATGTGGATATCCTACCATTGTCATAACAACATCAACATTTTTCACCAAATCTTTCGGCGTACCACACCATTTCGCCCCCTCTCTTACTAAAGAAGTTGCTTTTTCTTTCGTACGATTATACACATATACTGTATAACCACCTTTTAATAAATGATGTACCATGCTTTTTCCCATTACACCTGTTCCAATAAAACCAATTGATGAAATGTTATGCTCCATATTCTCATCCCCTTTGTTCTAATAAATCGCTAACCATTTTTCGGAACTCTTTATTAAAATCATCATCCATACTATTTTTTACATTCGAGAATAAAATAACAAAAATCCCTTTATCTTTATTAAAGTTATTAAATGTATTCCAACCAGCAAGTACGCCGTGATTATGAAAATAATCATTATATATATAGAAACTATATGCGTACTTGCGCTCAGGCGAAGGAGTGAACATCGCTTGTCTACTTTTCTTTGATAGAAGTTTCCCATTTATAATTGCCTCATCTAGCTTTTTCATATCTCCAACAGTCGTATACATCTCACCACATCCATATAACCAATCCATTCCTAATTTTGGTGCAAGTACGAGTAGATTATCTTGCTTTTTATATCCTTTGGCTAAATGCTGCTCTCCGGGCATCGCATTCCCCATCCCAGATTCATGCATTTCAGCTGGTCCAAATATATTCTCTTTTATGTATTCACCTAAAGGCTTTTGGGATATCGTTTCAACAATATAGGCAAGCACCATATAATTATAATCTGTATATCTCCATCCTGTTCCTGCTGGAAATTCTAGCTGTTGACTTCCAATCCAATTCACTAAGTTCAAACGAGATGCAGGATTTACTCGTCCCTTCCCTTTCTCCGGTAAACCGGAAGTATGTGTCAACAAGTGATATAATGTAATATTTTTATCCGCTGGAAATGAAGGGATATATGTATGTACATTATCTTGAATGTTTAATTTCCCTTGCTCTTGAAGCTGTAAAATTGAAGTTGCAACAACAGTTTTTGTGATCGAACCAATGCGGTATTTCGTTTGTGGTGTATTTTCAATTTTCTTTTGAACATCTGCATACCCATAACCCTTGTTTAATATAATATGTTCCTTATCTGTAACAAGAACGGTTCCATTAAAAGCTCTATCTTTTAAATATTGGTCTAATTTTTGCGCGATACTAGCATAATCAATCGGTGACTCCTTCTTTTCTTCTATAGAATCATGCAATTCAGATTGTACAGAAGGAGTCACCTTTGAAGTTAGTAATTTTTGTTCTTTTGGTTCTCTACAAAAATAGTATACACTCCCAAATACGAGAAAACACAGCAAAAACATAATAACTACCTTTTTTATCATTTCAAAACCTCCACGGTTATTCCATTATAAACGATTCCTCTCCTATCTATTATCAAGCAACAAAAAAAATCGCAACACTTTGTTGCGAAAAAATTACATTTTTCCTTTTCTATATATACGAACTTGATTTTTCCCATTTTGTTTCGCCTCATATAACGCAATATCCGCGCGCTGTATGAGTTCTTCTTTCGTTATCCCTTGTTCGTATAATGCAACCCCAAAACTCGCCGTGAGCTTTGAAATACTGGAGAATTGTTTTGTCTCAATAAAAAAACGTAATGATTCAGCAACTTGAAACGCTTCTTTTTCCGTTGTATCGGTTACGAGTATAACAAATTCTTCTCCCCCCCATCGCGCAAACGTATATTTGGAATCAATTTTTGTTTTCACCAGCTCAGCTAACTGAATTAAGGCCAAGTCACCAAAATCATGCCCGTACGTATCATTTACCTTCTTAAAATCATCTATATCAAAGAAAATAAGTGCTATTTTTTGACGATTACGCTGAGCACTTTTCCACACTTCTTCTAATATTTGTTGAAACTTTAAACGATTATATATTTCTGTCAAAGTATCAATTGTAGCAAGACGCTCTTGTTCCTGATATAACTCATCTAATTCTGTAATATCTGTACACTTTACAATAAATCTAGATACATCTTCTGGTAAAGCAGCTGCACGTAATAAAAAAACAAACGCCTCTCCCTTATCATTATACATTTTGATTTTTCTAGCTTGTAATAAAGAATCATCGAGCCAAGTTATGTCATGGTTTGTAGCATAATAACCATGTTCTTGAATAAAATGTTCTGCAAACACGATATGATTTTCACGATAAGCCATCAAATTTTCATATCCAAAAAAGTGCAAAAAATTCGTATTACAATCAATAATTTCATCATCTTCAACAATAAATAACAAATCATTTTGAAAATCAAACATCATTTGCAACAGCTCTTGTTGTAAGCCTAGTTGCTGTAGTAAAGATAATTGATAGAGCCCTCTATTCACTTCTTCTAATACAGCTTGTGGCGTTACTGGGGGGAGAACCATGTTCCGTATCCCTATTTTCAACATATCTACAAATTTTGCTGTCACAGGCTGATCCCAAATTACAATGAAAGCAATCTGCGAATCATATATCCGTTTTATATGTTCGACTTGTATACTATCTGATACATATATGATGACAACTTGTGGCTGAACCCTCTCAAATAATCTCTCCCCTTCTGCAAAACTGCTAGCTATAAACATACATTTAGGATGTACACTTTCTATTGCATGTTGATGTTTACAGCCTTCTTCTATATAAAGTACATTCAACCGCAGATCTTGCAACACATTTTGAAAAACCGTATTCTCTAATAAAAAATGTAGTATGTTTATCACTGTTCTTCACTCACTTCATATATCTTGTTCTACTGAATTCCTCACGATTCTTTTATCTCGCTATTTTAGGACAGTAACAACTTGATGAATGAATTAAGCCCCCTATACAACTTCATTAATGAAATTTCTTACTTTATAGGAAACTGTCATCAAAAGAACCTGATTGGTGAGGTTTAATCGTCAGCAGGACGAAGAATTCTCCTACTGATAGGAGCTATATTTTCCCTATTCTCCAATGTGAATTATCTTTCTATTGTATGATTACACAAAGGATATCGTTTGTACGAACGCCCTCTTTCTTCCTATTCGAGAAACTTGACAATTAAAATAGAGATATTATATTCTTTACAGTGACAACTTACTAAATATAAGTAATTTATAGACATTATTTTATACAATTGATATGTAATTTGGAGGAAATATCATGACAAAGCAAGATTTCTTTAGTGTTTTATACGAGCGTACATCGAATCGCGCATTCAATCCAGAAAAGGAGATTTCCGCTGAAGAACTTCATCAAATTTTAAAAGCAGCTGCACAAGCTCCATCTGCTTGGAACTTACAACATTGGAAATTCCTTGTTTTTCAAGGAAAGGATGTTCAAAGTCGCCTACATCCAATCGCATACAATCAACAACAAATTCTTGATGCCTCTGCTGTAGTAGCCATTTTAGGTGATTTAGAAGCATATAAGAACGTGGAAACGGTCTACAACCCACTTGTGGAACAAGGATTGATGAAAGTAGAAGCGAAAGAGCGATTAGCTCAAAATATTGAATCTGCATACAATCGTGAGCAATATCCACGAGATGCAGCTTTCTCAAATGCATCTTTAGCGGCAATGCAACTTATGCTTGCAGCAAAAGCAACTGGATGGGATACTTGTGCAATTGGTGGTTTTAATTCACAAGCATTAATAGAAGAGTTTCATATTTCTTCTCGTTATGTCCCAATTATGCTTATTACAATTGGTGAATCTAGCCTAAAAGGTCATCCTGCACCACGTATGAGTGTTGAAGAAGTAACAGAATGGGCAAAATAAAAAAACGAAGGTGAATCCCTTCGTTTTTTTATTTCATCTATTTGTAATATATGTCATTTGAATTCGACATCATTATTAGAAATCATGCGATAAACTTATCTATGCTTAGTAAAAAACAAGGGATTATGTCGAATTTCGTCGTCTATTTGGAATATAAGGGTGATTTTTTGTTACAATTATGATACAATAGTAACAAATAGATAACAAGAGAGGGATTTTAATTGAATTCATGTGGAAGCTTTATTGCATTTTTAAGCTATGCCGTTACTGTGTTACTTCTATACTTTATTGGCGATGCTACAAACATTGCAATATTGCAATTCTCAAAAGAAAAAGCATTCCAGCTAGAAGAGGGAGTACATACCTCGCGATCTATCGTACCATTACTTTTAGCCCTTCCCGTATATGTCATCGTTTTATATAAAAGTAAAAAAGCGTAAAGACTACCTGTTTCTTTTATTATGGTGGTCTTTATTTTATGTAGAAAATAACCTTTTATATTTCTCTTCAAACTATCTCTACTTCAAGTGAATGAAAATAAGAAAATATCCTAGTAAAAACTGCACGCTTTGTCCAATCATCCCCTATACAAAACACATACATTATAAATATGAAAGGGGTGATGAAGAGTATGTTTGGATCTTTTGGGTGTTGTGACAACTTTAAAGAAAGAGATCGCCATCATCATGAAAAAGAAGATTTTAAGGGACGTTTTAATAGAAACTTTGATAGAAGATTCTCTGTATGCAACGTCCTTGAAAATGTTGCAATAGGAACTAACATTTCCCTTCTTACGTTAAAAGACAACGGAACATTCAATAACGTAATATTTCAAGGTTTTTGCAATGGAGTTGCATTATTCTCTGCCGGCGAAGATGGATTTGAAGATGACTTCACAGGACTTTTACGCGTTTGTCTAGATGATATTGTTGCTATCGCTATCTAATAATCTCTTGTCTACTTTATGTACAAAAAAAGCCCTGAGACCGATTTCATTGGCCTCAGGTTTTTTGTACTTAAATACTTTTTACTAATTCAACAACTTCTTCAGCCGTTGACATCATTAATGCTTTTTGTGCTAACTCTTCCATTTCTGCTTTTGACAATTTGCTTAATTGTGTTCTTGCAGGAAGGATAGATGTTGCACTCATACTAAATTCATCTAATCCTAAACCTAATAATAGCGGGATTGCAAGTGAATCTCCTGCCATCTCACCACACATACCAGCCCATTTTCCTTCTTTATGAGCAGCATCGATTACCATTTTTACAAGACGTAAAATAGCTGGATTATATGGTTGATACAAGTAAGATACACGTTCATTCATGCGATCCGCAGCCATTGTGTATTGAATTAAATCATTAGTTCCGATTGAGAAGAAATCAACTTCTTTAGCAAATTGATCTGCTAATACTGCCGAAGCTGGTATTTCTACCATCATACCTACTTCAATAGAATCAGAAACTGTTGTACCAGCTTTAACAAGCTTTTCTTTCTCTTCTAATAAGATTGCTTTCGCTTGACGGAATTCAGCAAGAGTTGCAATCATTGGGAACATAATTTTTAAGTTACCGTATACGCTAGCACGAAGTAATGCACGAAGCTGTGTGCGGAACACATCTTGCTCTTCAAGGCATAAACGAATTGCACGGTATCCTAAAAATGGGTTCATTTCTTTTGGTAAATGTAAGTATGGAAGCTCTTTATCTCCACCAATGTCAAGTGTACGAACAACGACTGGTTGACCTTCTTTTACTCCTTCCAGAACAGCTTTATATGCTTCGAACTGTTCTTCCTCTGTCGGAAGGTTATCACGGCCCATATATAAGAATTCTGTGCGGTATAAACCAACGCCTTCTCCACCGTTGTCAATGATACCTTGTACATCATTTGGCGTACCGATGTTTGCAACAAGTTCAACATGATGTCCATCGCTTGTCACAGTAGCTTGATTTTTTAATTTCGCCCATTCAGCTTTTTGCTCTTCAAATTTTATTTTCTTTTCTTCAAAAGTACGAAGAGTTTCTTCAGATGGGTTTACAATGACTTCTCCATCTAATCCATCGATGATTACGATATCGCCATTTTGAATTTTCTCCATAGCTACTTTCGTACCAACAACAGCTGGAATTTCCATAGAGCGAGCCATAATTGCAGAGTGAGATGTACGTCCACCGATATCAGTTGTAAAGCCTTTTGCATATGCGCGATTTAATTGTGCCGTATCAGATGGTGTTAAATCTTCAGCAATAATAATCACTTCTTCGGAAATTGTGCTTGGATTTGAGAAGTTAACTCCTAGTAAGTGTGCAAGAACACGTTTCGTTACATCACGAATGTCAGCTGCACGTTCTTTCATATATTCATTATCCATGTTTTCAAACATCGTAATAAACATCGTTGCAACTTCATCCATTGCGAATTCAGCATTTACTTTTTCATTTTTCACTTTATCCTTTACTGGGTTTACCAACTCCGGATCATTCAATACTAGTAAATGCGCTTCAAAGATAGCCGCTTTATCTGCACCTAACTCAGCGAAAGCGTGGTCTTTGATTGCTTCTAATTCAGATTTCGCCTTCTCTAACGCAGCTTCTAAGCGTGTAATTTCTGCAGCTTCATCCGTAATCGTTTTCTTTTCAATGTTAAATTCAGGATTCTCAAGTCTGAAAGCCTTCGCAATAGCAATCCCACTTGATGCAGCAATCCCTTGAATATGAAGAGTCATTATTCTCCTAATCCTTCGTTTTTCATTGTTTCTTCGATAGCTGCTAGTGCTTGAGCTGCATCATCACCATTTGCAGTGATTTTAATTTCCGCGCCTTGTTGAATGCCTAAAGACATAACGCCCATGATTGATTTTAAGTTAACATTTTTTCCGTTGTATTCTAAGTTAATGTCAGCACCGAATTTACTTGCTGTATTTACAAGTAGAGTTGCTGGACGAGCATGAATTCCTGAGTCACTAGTTACTTTAAAAATTTTTTCCATAGTTATTTATCTCCTTTAAATACATTATTTTTAGTTGTATAGACGTGAGTACTACATTATCTATTTTATATAATAGGTGATGTTCGGTCAACCACATCACCTATTATAATTATAAACATTTTGCGTCAATTTCTTACTGAATGTCAATAATAGCGGCTTCGCCTTTCTTGACAGTTCCTTCTTTTTTCAATATCACTTGTTGTCCTTGCTGTAAATTTGTAAAAACAACTGGTGTAATCGTAGACGGTGCATTTTCTTTTACAAATGCTAAATCTACTTTTAATAAAGGTTGTCCTTGCTTCACTTTATCACCTTGTGCAACAAGAGCTTCAAAGCCTTCACCATTTAATTTTACAGTATCAATACCAAAGTGAATTAAAATTTCTTTTCCGCCTTCAGATTGAATACCAATTGCATGTTTTGTTGGGAATACATTGACGATTTCACCATCTACTGGGGATACGACTACTCCTTCTGTTGGTTCAATCGCAAAGCCATCTCCCATCATTTTACCTGAGAACACTTGATCAGGTACTTCTGTAATCGGTAAAATTTTACCTTCCATTGGAGATACAAGCGTTTCATTTGTATCAGACTTTTGTACAACTTCTTCTACCTTTGCAGGCTCTTCTTTCTCTACGTGAGGTGTACGGCCGGACATAATATCATGAATTTGTGATTTTAACGTATCAGACTTCGGTCCAAAGATTGCTTGAATATTATTTCCTACTTCAAGTACTCCAGCTGCTCCAAGCTCTTTTAGACGATCTTTATTTACATTTTTTTGATCGTTAACTTGAACACGTAAACGTGTAATACAAGCATCTAAAGAAGCAATATTTTCCTTACCGCCAAGCGCTGTTAATACTTCACGTGGAAGTTCTCCTGCTTCTGTTTTTCCTGCACCGTTCGTATCTGTTGTTACTTCGCGGCCAGGTGTTTTTAAATTCCATTTACGGATTGCAAAACGGAAGCCGAAGTAGTAAATTACTGCAAGTGCAAGACCGACAATAATTACCCACCACCATGGTGTACGTCCTGGTAGCACGCCAAATAGTAAGAAGTCAATTAAACCACCAGAGAATGTCATACCAATTTTAACACCTAAAATGTGCATTGTCATGAATGATAGACCTGCAAAAACTGCATGGATTCCAAACAGTACTGGTGCTACGAATAGGAATGAGAATTCAAGCGGTTCTGTAATACCTGTTAAGAATGATGTTAACGCAGCAGAACCTAAAATACCAGCTGCTAATTTTTTATTTTCTGGACGAGCTTCATGATACATTGCTAATGCTGCTGCTGGAAGACCAAACATCATGAATGGATACTTACCAGTTGTAAATGTACCTGCTGTTAATTCTACACCATCTTTTAACTGTGCCATAAAGATTTTTTGATCACCGCGTACAAGCTCTCCTGCCGCATTTGTGTATTGACCAAATTCAAACCAAAACGGTGAATAGAAAATATGATGTAATCCAAATGGAATTAATGATCGCTCAATTAATCCGAAAATAAATGCTGCTAACGTTTTATTCGCATCAATCATTTGATGTGAGAATGTATTTAAAACAGTTTGAATATATGGCCATACAAAGCACATTAAAATTCCTAAAATTAATGAAAATGTTGCAGTTGCAATTGGTACAAAACGCTTACCTGCAAAGAAACCTAAGTATGGTGGCAATTCAATATTGAAATATTTATTGTAGCAATAAGCTGCTAATATACCAACGATAATACCGCCAAACACCCCTGTTTGCAGTGTTGGAATCCCTAATACATTTGCATACGCAGGATCTGCGAAACCAATTTTAACTGGATCCGTCCCTGTACTTGTTACTTTCACGAACTTGTCTACTTCTAAGAACACACTCATCGTTTTGTTCATAATTAAGTAGCCGACGAATGCTGCTAATCCAGCTACCCCGTCTCCACCTGCAAGACCAATTGCTACCCCAACTGCAAATAATAGCGCAAGGTTAGCAAATATAATGTCGCCAGATTGTTCCATGATTTTTGCAACCATGACAAACCAATCTGCCTTTAAAGCAGGAATTAGATTTGTTAACTGTTCATTTTGAAATGCGTTACCAAATCCAAGTAAAATCCCTGCCGCCGGTAAAATCGCTACTGGAAGCATAAGCGCTTTTCCGACTTTTTGAAGAACACCAAAGATCTTCTTAAACATGGAAAACCTTCCTCTCTTATCTATATTGTACTTTTCGACAAACGCCAAAAAGGCATGAGGAAAAAAGACAGAACGATAACTATACAAAAGGTAGTATATCCCTTTCTTTAGCTTACATTCCTTACTTTTTTCTACTCATGCCTGATCGAATCAGTAACACGTGTCAAAAATAAGTTTACGTATAATTTCATTATTATTAAAGCAAAGATTTTTACTACTCGCTTTAATTTGTTTGTCGAATTTTGTATAACTTTGCAGAACCTATTATACAAAACAATTGTAAGCGATTCAATCATTTTTTTCAACGTTTTCATTTTAGACAAAATTATATACTTGTTAGACGCGTTCTGCCTTTACTAATCGTTGCAAGTGCATCGTTAAATATATACTTTCTGCTTCATATACAGGGAGTTGCAATTCCTTTTGCATGACTTTAACAAGTTTCCATGCTAGATTATAGTAAACTGGATATTCAGCCTTTAATAAATCGGCAAACCCTTGTGCTTCTTCTACTTTTTCCCCTTTTTTTACCCGTTCAATTGCATATTGTAAATGACGAATTAGACGTAAATAATGAATGCTTTCTGGATCTAATGTAAGGTGTAAATTTGTCTCAATTAAAGTTACCAATTGGACAATAAGACGGGAATTTTGATTTACAGAAGCTAACTCAGAGTTTGTAAGCGAGCTATAAATATGAAGTGCAATAAACCCTATTTCTCCTTCTGGCAATGTAATTTGCAAACGAGAATTCAGCATTTGCACGACACCTGCGGCAATTTCATATTCTTTTGGATACAGCATTTTCGTTTCTACTAAAAAAGGATTATCGATTGTCAAACCTTGTTTTAGCCTTTTCAGCGCAAAAGAGATATGATCCGTTAGAGCAATATGAATATGTTCATTTAATGGTGCTTGTGCTTTTTCTTGAATAAAAAGCATAATATCATTCATTAGTGCAATGAACTGTTCACTTACATGCGGTACTAAAAGTTTATATTGTTCACGATCATGTTCATTTTTTAAAACAAACATTTTTTCAATTTGTTGCTGCTCGAGCACATCTTTTGCTTTTTTTCCAAATCCAATCCCTTTACCAATCACTACTACTTCCTTATGTTCAGGATGGTTAGCGATGATAACATTATTATTTAAAACTTTTTTTATCTCTAGACAATTATTCATATAACACCACCCTCGTCCTTAAATAGCCTGCCTTTATGTTACAGAACATCCTTCTTTTTCGTCAATGAAAACATCTACTGTACGCGAAAAAGTCGTTTTTTAGACATGTTTGCACAAGATGCGTATAATGGTAAGAGCAACCGTACGTAGAAAGGAGTACGACTACAATGATTAAAATGTTTGTAAGTGATATTGACGGTACGATGATGCAGCATGGAGGCTTGATTGATAAAGAAGATATTGCGGCACTTCGCAGCCTCGCAGAGCACAATATAATTCTTTGTTTTGCTTCTGGTCGACTAGATAATGAAATTGCTGATTTAATGAAAGAAGTTGGCACTCATTTCCACCGTATCAGTGTAAATGGTGTCTTTGTATATACACACGAAAATAAGCAATTATTATCTGCCACATTTGATTCTGAAATTTTACCTAATCTGTTATCTATGACAAATGAAGAACCTTATTTTCGTTATGTAAGTGATGAGCATAATTATTACATTGAAGAAAAAACACCTTTTATCCATGAACTTGAAAAACAAGTTACAATGACTTCCATTGAAGAACCTAATTTATTAAAAAAAATTGATGACACGATTTTTCCAAATAAAATTTCTGTGGGTGGTACAAAAGAAGATTTACAAATTCTTCAAAAGAAAATTAACGAAACATTTAAAAACAAAGTTAGCACGTTTATCTCTGCTGAACAATGCTTAGATGTTATGCCTCCAAATATCAGTAAAGGTTCAGCAATTTCCGTTTTATCAGAAGAATTCCAAATCACCCCTGAAGAAATCGCTTGTATTGGTGACTCTTACAATGATATCCCTATGTTTCACCTTACACCTCACAGTTTTGCCATGTCACAAGCTGATGAAGAAGTGAAAAAGCATGCTAAACATGTTGTTCCTTCTGTAAAAGATGCTGTAAAACATGTTTTACACTATAATGCTACACAACATAAAAATACGACTCGTTCCAAGTAGGGACGAGTCGTATTTTTATATTGCACAAAGTAAAATTACTTATTTCGTGAAATATTCGTAATAAACTTATAACGATCACCACGATAAATGCATTTTACGTACTCTAATGGTAATTCTCCTTCTGCATATGACCATTGTCTCATTACAAGCACAGGTGCTTTTTTAGGTATGTGCAGATGTTCAGCTTCATCATCTGTTGCAATTGAAGCTTCAATTGTTTGCGTAGCACGAACAAGTTTAAAGCCTAATTTTTTCTCTAAATGTTCGTATAAAGATTGTTGCAAAATTTCTTCGTTAATATCTTTTACAAGAGTTGGCGACAAATATGTTGTCTCAAAAGCAATCGGTTCATCATCAGCTAAGCGAATACGCCTCACTTCATAAATCGACTCTCCCTCTTGTATTCTAAGTCGCTCTGCTATTTTAGCAGTAGCAGGAACTAGCTGAAAACTTAATAATTGACTGCTCGGTTTCATTCCACGGGATAACATATCTTCAGTAAATCCCGTCATCCCTTGCAGTTTTTGCTCCACTTTTGGAAGTTGAACAAACGTTCCAATTCCACGTTTTCGATATAAATATCCTTGTTCCACTAAGTTATTAATTGCCTGTCTAATTGTCATACGACTTACTTCAAACTTATCACAAAGTTCATTTTCAGATGGAATTTTATCTCCCGGCTTCCATTCACCGTCCTCAATTAGCTGTTTCACCCACTCTTGAATCTGATAATAGATCGGAAATGGTGAATACTTGTCGATGTTCATCAGCAATCGCCTCACTGCATAAAGATAGAGCTTCTTGATCAGCGATTACGGTTACATTCGGATGACGTTGCAGAACTGTAGCAGGACACGCTTCGCTATACTCTCCTTGCAATAATTCTTTAACTGCTTCCGCCTTTTTCGGTCCCATAGCAACAAGTAGAATTTGCTTTGCTTTCATGATGCTTCCAATTCCCATCGTAATTGCATGCGTTGGTACATCTTCTTCTTTTTCAAAAAAGCGGCGGTTCGCTTGGCGTGTAGACTCTGTTAATTCTACAATATGAGTTCGAGAATGAAATGGCGTTCCTGGCTCATTAAATCCGATATGACCGTTTTCACCGATTCCAAGAATCTGTAAGTCAACTGGGTTAGCTGCTAGAATGCCTTCATAACGATTGCACTCTTCCACTAAATCGTTTGCCATCCCGTTCGGTACATAAGTTGCTTTAAATGGAAGATGATCAAACAGCTGTTCTTTCATAAAATAATGATAGCTGTTTTTATCTTCATGTGGTAAGTTTACGTACTCATCTAAGTTTACAGTGGTTACATGGCTTGTATCAAGTTTATTTTTTCTTATTTCTGCATAAATTCCAAGTGGAGAGCTTCCTGTAGCCATTCCTAAAGTTGGATTTCCCTTTGATTTTACAACATTTTCGATTAATTTATAACCTGCTTCGGCTAATTTTTCTTGAGATTCTACAACAAGAATATTCATCTTATTCCTTCCCTTTCTTCATATGAATTCCTAAACGAACTGTATCATATACATGTAAATCTTCATTCATTACAACGAAGTCTGCATCTTTTCCTACTGCTAATGCACCTTTATTTATTAATCCAAACTCTTCTGCTTGGTTCACTGATGTCATCAGTACCGCGTCTTCAATTGAACATCCTGTAAATTGAATTACATTGCGAAACGCTTGGTCCATTTTCAAAATACTACCTGCTAACGTGCCATCTTCTAATCGAGCACTTCCGTCTTTTACATGCACTGGTTGCCCACCAAGCTCGTACAATCCATCTTCTAGACCTTTTGCACGCATTGCATCCGTAATAACGCTAATTTTTTTAGGGCCTTTTAATTTATATGCTAATTTCACCATATCAGGGTGAATATGAATACCATCTGTAATTATTTCAACCATTATCTCTGGATTTAATAACACATGACCAACTACTCCTGGCTCACGGTGATGTAAACCGCGCATTTGATTATATAAATGAGTTGCATGTGTAATTTTTCTATTTTTTAATTGCTCATCGATTGCATCAGTATGCCCTATCGTACCAACAACACCTGTTTCAGCTAAATACTCTTCAAATTCAATTGCACCTTCTTCTTCTGGTGCATATGTTACCAATTTAATTAAATTCCCACTCGCCTCTTGCCACTTTTTAAATTGCTCAATATTCGCTGGGACAATATGTTCAAGCGGTTGTGCTCCTGCACGTTTTTTAGAAACGTACGGTCCTTCTAAATGAATATATTCAAAATGCGCTCCTTTTTCTTTCGCTTCTTTTGCAGCGCGTAACGCACGTTCAATCGCTTCTGGAGCTTGTGTCATTGTTGTTGGGAAGTAAGTTGTAACACCTTCTTTTAACATTTCTTGACCAAGGGTTACTAAACCATCGCTATTTGCATCCATCGCATCAATATCGTATCCACCATGAATATGAACATCGATCATACCTGGAATGATAATCTTTCCTTCTGCATCAAAAACAACTTCATCTTCTTGTGGTACATATTGAGCCATCAAACCAATTTCTGTAATTGTTTTTACATAACGAATAAATCCACTTTCTATTACTTCTTGACCGGTATAAATTTTGGCGTTGATGACAACTTGCGTTTTCATTTCCATCGACCCTTTCCCATAAAATACCTACTTGTTATAATTATCTATTTGCCTAACTCCATCTTAATATACACACGAGTAGTTGTCTATACATTTAAGTGAAATTTCCTTTTCTATTGTTAAAAAAGGAAATTACTCTTTATTTTCATTATAATATATCTTATTCTTTTTTCCAAAAAGGAAATTGCTCTTTGTTACTTTAATAATGGGAGTGGAGCATTGGACCACATTTTAATATGCTCTCCATCCGTTTCAATCTCCACTGTTCTTTTATTTGTCCCATACATCATCACACCATGCCGTTTTAATCTTTTGACTACACTTTGATGCGGATGACCATATGGATTCTTACTCCCATAAGAAAGAATAGCAAATTGAGGATTTACCCTTTTTAAAAAGGCTTCGCCTGTTGATGTATAGGAGCCATGATGTCCTACTTTTAACACATCTGCATGGACATCATATCGCTTTACTATTTTATTTTCCGTCCGTATATCTGCATCCCCCATTAATAAAAAATCCGCTTTCCCATAACGAACCTTTAATACAATTGAAGATTCATTATTCTCATCTTTTGATTTTCCATTATTCAACACTTGAATGGACACATGAGGATCTAACGGGAGATATTGCCCTTGTTTAACACGAACAAATGGAATTACTCTCTTTTTAATATGATTTCTATACGTATGATATGTAAGAGAACTATACGTTTTTCCACTATCTAATACAAGTGCTACAGGCATTTGTTCTATAATTGGAATTAGCCCACCTATATGATCCATATCCGGATGAGTTCCTACTATAACATCTAAATGATTAATTCCTTTTTCAAGTAACTTTTGAATAAGGACTTCTCCTGCTTCATAAGGTCCTCCATCAATTAATACCGTTTGACCATTTGGCAATGTAATCAATGTTGCATCCCCTTGCCCAACTTTAAAAAAACTTACTTTCATTTTCCCAAGATGCGGACGTTGCATAGAAAAAAAGGATGCCGCATGAATAGACATCATATATCGTTTCGCCGATGTGCTGTTTAATGAAAAACATAATAAAACAGAAACTAGCAAAAGAATACTCCGTACCCCTTTCATAACTTGCCTCCTTTTTTCATTTAGTATGACACGCTATGTATTTCATATACAAAAAAAGCTTAGCGAAGTGCTAAGCTTTCATTTTGATAATTCTTGCAACGAATCGAAGAATAAATCAGCTTCATTCATTTGTTCATTTTCTTCTGAAAGAGCAGGTAAGTCATCTAACGTTTGTAATCCAAATGTATCTAAAAACTCTTTGGTTGTCCCATATAAAATCGGGCGTCCTGGTCCTTCCGCGCGCCCAACCTCTTTGATAAGAAGATGTGAAACTAATGTTTGTAATGCTCTCTCTGTTTTCACACCACGAATTTCTTCCATTTCCATTCTCGTAATCGGCTGACGATAAGCAACAATGGCTAGCGTCTCAAGCGCTGCTTGTGATAACGAAGCAGCTGTTGGCGTGTCCATTAACTTTTGATAGTAAGGTGCATGTTCTTTCTTAGTAGCAAGGCGATATGCTTTCGCAAATTGTACAATTTGCAATCCACGCCCTTCACCTTCCCATTTCTCTTGCATTTCTTCAACGATTTTAATAACATCTTCCTCTTCAATCTCAAGTACTTTTGCTATTTGTTCTGGGTATATTCCTTCATCACCCGCGACAAAAAGAAGCCCTTCAGTAATTGCCATCTGTTCTTTTCTTTCCAACGTACAATCTCCTTCCTCAAATTATTTCATCCGAAATCCCCATAAAAAAACCGAATCACAGTTAAGTGCTTCCGGTTTGGTCTTTCTTTTTATTGTTTCACACTTTACTTAACAACGATTTTAGTATAGCGAAACTTGAATCAATGTTTGTTCTTTATCCCTACTAATTAAAAGTCTACCCCTCCCCAACCTTTTTACTTCCGCGAAATCGTGGGGCAGGAGTTTTCTTTCCCTAAAATAGCGAGATAAAGTGACACTTAAATCAGCGGTCTCCCACTGATTATGAGCTCTTACCTATCTTCCTTGCTTCCCTCTGAATCTTAAGATGGAAGTCTTACTGCTATCACTTGTCTTATCTTCTTCATTTGTTCTCACGCTCAAATTTTATTTTGAATTATGATTTGCACACGACAAAAAGATTTCATCAAAGTTTTGTTCTTGCTCAATAACAATTTGTTGATGTTTCATAAGCTCTAATATGGCTAAAAATGTTACAACCATCACTTCACGCTCTTCATCAGCAAATAAATCGTAAAAACTTTGACGACCACCTAGCGTTTCTAACTTTTGTAAAATATCGGTCATACGCTGTTCAATCGGTATTTCTTGACGAGTAATCCGCGCTGTTACAGGACGCTTGGATTTTTTGCGACGCATCATTTTTTGAAACGCAGCTAACATATCATATAGCGTAACATCAAGAGGCAGATTCGCCGCCTCTTCTTGCTGAAACGATGTAAAATCAATCGGTGGACGTGTATATAGCTGCGCTCTTTCTTGCTCTCTTTCTTTTAACTCTGCAGCCACCTGCTTATATTTTTTATATTCAATTAATCGCTCCATCAATTCTTGACGAGGATCATCTATAAAGTCCTCTCCACTATCATGTACATCTTCTTCTTGTTTCGGTAACAACATTTTACTTTTAATTTGTAATAGCGTTGCCGCCATCACTAAATACTCACTCGCTACATCTAATTGTAATTCTTTCATCGTATGAATATAAGATAAATACTGTTCTGTAATTTCTGCCACAGGAATATTATATATATCGATTTCATAACGATGAATTAAATGTAATAATAAATCTAAAGGCCCTTCAAATGACTCTACTTTAAAATTATATTGCACAAAGCATCCCACCACATTTTTTCTATAACAACATAAGTATAGAGCATACTTATGTTCTATCCAACCTTTTTAAGAAATTTAATAAAAAATAGATATTTGCCCATGCAAAGACGCCCACCCCTTCATATGATAACAATGTAGTTAGAACAATGTAGGAGGTACAAAAACTATGGGCAATGTTGATTGCGGTTTTAACAGTGGGTTCGCTTTACTTGTTGTCTTATTCATTCTACTGATTATTGTGGGAGCAGCTTGCTTCTGCTAATGTAGAGTGCAAGAAACGGCTAGGGAATAATGACCCTAGCCGTTTCTTATTTATTCCGCTATTAATAATAGGACGATCTGTAACTGTCTAATCGGCGACAATGAGGATGAAAAATCACTGATGGAAATTTCAGCGATATGATAAACTATATTACATAAAAACACGGACAGGAGCGAACGAAATGTATCCGAAAGCATACATACAATTTCTCATCCATTTTCATGGAGACTACGATTATTTTGAATGTCATGAAGTTTTAGAAGAGTATTGGAAATTAAAACCACGAGGTAAGCGTGATCATCATTGGGTTGGTCTTATTCAAATTGCAGTTTCTTTATACCATCAACGACGCTTAAATTGGAACGGGGCAGCCAAAATGATAAAACGTGCCATTGCCATCTTAGAAAAAGAACGTGAACCTATACATGCCTTAGGACTACATCATCAACAACTTTTAACCTTACTAAAAAAACAATTGCAATCTATCCAGAAAAAAGCAGATTTTCAACCGTTATTTTTACCTTTTTTAGATCCTACACTAGAAAACAGATGTATGGACTTATGCACTAAAAGCGGGCTTTCTTGGAAAAATACTCATCTAGCACCTAGTGAATATATCATTCATAAACATACATTACGCAATAGAGAACCTGTAATTGCAGAGCGACATGAACAATTAAAAAAAAGAAAGCAGAGATAACAAAAATTGTATCTCTGCTTTTATGAATGTATATTCTGCTCTACATTTTTACATTTCTCACAAAAGCTTGCTGTTTGTTCATTCCCACAAATCGTATAATCAGCAAACCTCTCTTGTAATTCTTTTACCATTTCTGTTCCAATTCCCATTTGTCGATGAGATGGATTCACACTAAGATGCTGAATTTCTAACAAATGCTCTTCCTTTTCTACAACCCCAATAATTCCAACAAAATCCTCATTTTGTTTCCATAAATACAATTGCCAATCGTCCTTTGTTTCATACTCTTTCATTGTCAACTGTAATGTTTTTACATCTTTTTCATTCGGCATAAAAGAAAGAAGTCCCATTGCAATCTTTTCATAACTTTTTTTAAAACGAATTAACATAAACCTTATCCCTTCTTACAAAAGTTATAAACCTTTCGTCCCCTCAATCGCTCTTTTTACATCACATCTATTCTACAATATTTTTCCTATAGTGAGAAGGGCTATCAGCAGAACTCAATTCCCCTAACAAAAGGAAACTAAAAACTTTATTTTATACCATCATACCACTACACATCAATACTACTCTATATCCCCGCTATATTCTATGTCCATTTGTAAAAGTCGTTCCTTATATGACACTGATACGCTCTACTTATCATGTACTGCGTCGCACTCATCAATTCCTTTTCTTCAAGTAAAAAACTTTCCTTACGGTCGATTTTCCTGTCCAAGCACAAACGACTGTATCATTTCATACGGAAATTTTCAATCTTGAATATCATCTTTTTAGATTTACACTTTCAATAATAAAGCAAAAAAAAGGCTGTCTCCAAAAGGTCGCTGTTCACGACCTTTTGGCACAGCCTCTCACTTATTCTTCCCAAACTTTAACTTCTTTCATTACATCGCCTTGACGCATATTAAGTACCGTTTCCATACCGCTTGTTACTTTACCAAATACAGTATGAACGCCATCTAAATGTGGTTGTGGCTCATGAACGATAAAGAACTGGCTACCACCTGTATTACGGCCAGCGTGTGCCATAGAAAGCGATCCTACAACGTGACGGTGAGGATTACCATCTGTTTCACATGGAATTGTATAACCTGGGCCGCCTGCACCTGTTCCTGTTGGATCTCCACCCTGACTTACAAACCCAGGGATAACGCGGTGGAATGTAACACCATCGTAAAATCCTTGCATCGCTAGTTTTTTAAAGTTTTCAACTGTTGTTGGTGCTTCTTCTGGAAAAAACTCTAGTTCAATTTTCTCCCCATTTTCCATTAATATGTATCCTAAAGTTTTCATACGTATATATCTCCTTTCAAGTATCTCAGCACTATATTACCATATTCACGACCAGAAACAAAAAGAATCCGACAATATAGATACATCTTTCTTCAATTAAAGAAGAAGAAAGATGACAAATCAGAAAAATATACTATAATAACTGTGTTGCCCGTAAATTTCAGAAAAAGAAAGGGAGCGATTGTTCGTGAAAACGAAATTAGTAGCTCTGCTATTAGCTGTTATGGTCTTTATGATTCCAACAGCTTCATTTGCAGATGTAATTGAGGGAGAATCTATCGTTACATTAGGAGAAAATTTATCTGAACAACAAAAACAAGATCTTTTAAAAGAAATGAAAGCACCAAAAGATGCACAAATTATTACTGTATCTAATGCGGAAGAACATAAATTTCTAGAGGGAATTGTTCCAAAAGCCCAAATTGGTACACGGGCCATTTCCTCTTCCATGATTACGTATACAAAGCCAGGATCAGGTATCATTGTACGTGCAAAAAACATTAATTGGGTAACAGATGCAATGTATACAAATGCACTGATCACAGCAGGTGTAAAAGATGCCGAAATTCAAATTACTGCACCATTTAAAGTATCAGGAACTGCTGCATTGACAGGGCTGATGAAAGCTTACGAAACAACTTCAAAAAAAGAAATTCCAGAAGAAGTGAAAAAGGTAGCAAATGAAGAAATGGTACAAACAGCAAAACTTGGTGACAAAATCGGCGATGACAAAGCAGTTCAACTTGTTGCAAAAGTAAAAGAAGAAATTGCAAAAGAACAGCCAAAGACAACCGAAGACTTACGTTCATTAATTAAAAAAATTGCTGATCAACTTGGTATTACACTAACTGATGAACAATTAGATAGTTTAGTTTCATTATTTGATAAAATGAAAAACTTAAATATTGATTGGAATCAAGTTGGTAGCCAATTAAATAAAGCAAAAGATCATGTATCAGCTTTCTTAGGATCTGAAGAAGGACAAAGCTTTCTAGATAAAGTAAAAGACTTTTTCTCTAGTATCATCGATTTTATAAAATCATTATTTAAATAATAAGAAGCTCGTCAAATGACGAGCTTCTTCTCTTATGCAAGCAATGGTAATTTCATAATAGCTTCTTCTACTGAACGTACAATATAACTCGCTTTCTCTTTCACATACGGATGGGCATGATGAAGTGTGAATGAATGTGGCGTTACGGCGAACATCGAAATATCGTTAAAGGAGTCTCCGATACAAGCAACTTCATTCTCTTCAATCCCTAAATGATTGATTAAACGTTTCAAAGCATTCCCTTTACTGACTCCTGTCGGCATAATATCAACATAACACTTTCCAGAAATCACAACTTCAGCAACCTTATGAAATTTCTCTCTCAGCTCTCGGTCTAACCTTTCAATCTTTTTTTCTTCTCCATATATAAATAATTTTGCTGGATAAACTGTTTTACCAAATTCATCCTCAAGCGTCTCAATTTCAGTAATCTGGACTCCCATATCCTTCTCAAAATTGTGATGATGTTCATTTTTCTTTTTTGTATATCTGTTCTCTTTTGCACAGACAATATCAGCTAGTTGTTTTTCATGAATATATTGATATATTTCCTGGACAACTTTATTATCAAATTTTGATTCATGAAATATTTGTCCATCTGGTAACAACATGATAGCACCATTGAGACCGGTTATGTAATATGGAAATTCAAAGCTACCTACTACCTCGTGAATTCGATGTGTAAAACGACCTGAGGCAAAACAAATATTTGTTCCTTTATCCGCTAACCACTGAATCGCTTTTTTATCCGCTTCGTGCATATGGCTCACATTATAAACGAGTGTATCATCTAAATCACTTACAAATAATTTAATCATGCCTCTTCCCCTTTCATACACAATATCTACTCTAAGTGTACGAAAAAAATGTTGACTTTTTGTTAAAAAACAATAAATTTATCATGAAAAATAAGCAGAGAATTCTCTGCTTATTTTTGCCTGCGTATATTTTGTGGTCGGACTATACTTGGACGCACTTTTAAACTTGACATCGTTGGTCGAAGTAAAATTTTGGTTAATGCTCCCCAATCAAATGGTAAAAATGGCCATAAATATGGTGTTTGTAAACTTTTTATAGATGTTAAAAATAAAATTAATATTGTCATCCCAATGACAAACCCCATTTCATGAAATAAGCCCGTTAAAATGATGACAAATAACTTTCCAATTTTATTGCCAAGCCCTAATTCATAACTCGGTGTCGCATATGAGCCAATCATTGAGATTGCTACATATAAAATAACCTCTGGAACAAATAATCCAACATCAATTGCGATTTGCCCAATTAAAATTGCTGAAATTAAGCCGGCAGCAGATGATAACGGGGTCGGAGTATGAATGGCTGCCATTCTTAAAAATTCAAGCCCAATCTCTGCCAATAACACTTGTAATAAAATAGGTAAATGTGTCATTTTGTTCGGCCCAATGAACGCAAGTTTCTCTGGTAACAATGTTGGATCAAATACAAATACTAACCAAAATGGTAATAAAAATAAGGAAAATAGCACACCTAAGAATCGTACCCAGCGTAAAAATGTACCTACTGCTGGATTTTGCCTAAATTCTTCCGCATGTTGTAAATGATGAAAGTATGTTGTAGGTGTAATCATAACACTTGGCGATGTATCCGTAATCACTAATACATGACCTTCCAACAAATGATTGGCTGCTACGTCCGGTCTTTCTGTATATCGAATAAGCGGAAAGGGATTATAGCTTTGTTTGACCACAAATTCTTCAATTGTTTTGTCTGCCATTGTAATACCATCTACTTCAATATTGCTTAACTCTTGTTTTATAATTTTTACTAAATCTGGATTAGCAACATCTTGAACATATGTAATACAAATATCTGTTTGCGACCTATCTCCTACGCGAATAATTTCATTTCTAAGGCGTGGATCACGAATTCTCCTACGAATTAATGCTGTATTCACAACAATATTTTCAACAAATCCATCCCTAGCCCCGCGCACCACCTTTTCCGTATCCGGTTCTGTCGGAGTTCGTCCTGGATAACTGCGAACATCTATTACAAAAGCCTCTGTTTCACCTTCTACAAAAATAACAACAAGGCCGGATAATACTTGAACCATTACCTCATCCATCGTCTTGACCTTACTTACTTGTTGATGAATCAGGCGATTTTCTAAAAGTGTAACAGTATTTTCATCTGCATTTCTTATTTCATTTGTATCTACTGCTTCTTCTAGAATAGGGATAATGTAGTTTGTATCACACAATCCATTTACAAATAATACTCCAATTTCTTTATCGAGAATATGAAATTTACGAATTCCAACATCGAATGTTACGCCTAATCCAGCTGTTTGTTTTAAATAATTTTCATTATCACTTATGAACGAAGAAATTGGGATTTTAATTGCCTTCTCTTTCGTCATAAAAACCACTCCTTTCTAAAATGAATTGAATTGCCTTTTTCGTAATGGGAGCACCTCGCTTCCATTCATCATTTCCACACATTTTTCCGATATCTCCAATTCCAATAATGACCGGAACATTCAATTCATCTAAGCAATAAATTGTATCGCCGCTAATCCTGCCAATCTCTCCATCAGGAAGACCAAATTTATCAACGCCATACTCCGTCAATCTTCCCTCTCGATCTATGCTGACATCTACACGCGCCCATTCCCAATTATGGGTATTGGATGCCACAGCTAAAATTCCAAGAACGTCAATTTGTTTATGAGTCGCCACATATTTTAACGCCTTCTCCCCCGAACCTTCTCCAATAAATCCACTATCATCAAACATGACGAATACAGGGTCATATGGCGTTTGCATAATTAGCTCAACAATCTTTTTTCCCGTCAAGCTCGTTGGATTACTTTGCGATGCCGAAATGCACCTTCCGCCAAATTCCTTCGCTAACATCTCAATTGCTCGCTTTGCATATTCATCTCCATCTGTTACCAAAATAACCCTTCTTCTCATTTGATTTATCCTTTCGGTTTACATATAAGTGCAGTTAAAAAAGAAAACAATATTGCCGCTGAAATTCCTGCAGATATTAAGCGAAACATCCCAATTCCTATTCCTAGATAGCCATATGTTTCAGCAGTTTCCATTGCTCCATGTAATAAAGAATGGCCAAAACTTGTAATCGGAACGATTGCTCCAGCTCCTGCAAACTTTATCAATTTATCGTAAAGATCAAAACTGTCTAAAACAGCTCCTGCCACTACAAAAGTTGCCATTACATGTGCGGATGTTAGCTTTGCAAAATCCAATAAAAGCTGACCTACTACACAAATAACCCCGCCAACAAGAAATGCATATATAAAGTCCACCATTCACCCCCCTTTTACTCTTTCAAATACTACTCCATGTGCAATCGCTGGAATTGTTTCTTTTTGTTGAATCATCATTGGATTGAGTAAAGCTCCTGTTGCAATAACAAAAATCCGTTGCAAATTTCCTTTTTTCATTTCTTCCAATAAATATCCATAAGTCACAACTGCCGAACAAGCACATCCACTCCCACCTGCAAAGACTTCTTCTTGTTTTGCATCATAAATCATTAATCCGCAATCATTATATATATTTTCTAAATCATAACCTTCTTCTAATAACATTTGTTTTGCAATCGGTGCTCCTACACCCGATAAATCACCTGTGACAATTAAATCATAGTCCGCAGCACTTCTTCCTAAATCCTCAAAATGTTGTTGAATGGTATCAACCGCTGCCGGGGCCATAGCGGATCCCATATCAAAAGGATTTGCTATCCCTAAATCTTGTACTCTTCCAATCGTTGCAGCTGTTATTTTAATGTCGCTCTCTTCGGTACTAATCATAATGGAGCCAGCACCGGTAACAGTTGAAGTCGCTGTACTCGGCCGTTGTCCACCATACTCTGTCGGATAGCGGAATTGCCTTTCAGCAGTAGCGTTATGACTACTAACCGTCGCAAGTATACGCTTTGCAAATCCCCCATCAATAAAGGCTGATCCAATCGCTAACGTTTCCATCGATGTTGCACATGCACTAAACATTCCTAAAAAAGGAATTCCCATATCACGAGCGACATAATTAGCTGTCACCATTTGATTTAATAAATCCCCCGCTAAAAAAAAATCGATTTGAGAATTCATTATATTTCCTTTTTGCACCACTTTCTCAATAGAATTCTTCATCAATTTTCTTTCAGCAAGTTCCCAATTTTGTTCCCCGCAATGTAAGTCGTCATATGAAACATCAAAATATTTTCCAAGAGGACCCTTAGCTTCTTTAGGACCGACAGCTGTACCTGTTGCATTCACAAATATTTGATTTTGGAATACCCATGTTTGTTTCCCTGTCAATCTCATTTCTATCCTCCTTTAAGATATCCAAACTTTAAGTGAGTACCGAATCAAGCCAACAATATAAGCTCCTACAACGCCAAAAACAATTACACTTCCTGCTAATCGAAACATATTGGTAGCAATACCAAGGACAACTCCCTCACTGCGATGTTCCATTGCAGCACTAACCATAGAATTTGCAAACCCTGTTACAGGAACTAAAGATCCCGCACCGCTAAATTGCCCTATTTTGTCGTATATTCCAAAACCAGTTAAAATGGAAGATAATAACATTAATATTACAATGGTTATATTCCCAGCATTCTGTTCACTCAAGTGAAAATAATGTATATACATTTTCATCAAGACTTCCCCTACTGTACAAATGACTCCTCCTACAAGAAATGCCTTTACGCAATTCATCATATAGTTCGGCTTCGGATGATAATCTTTCACTTTATTTTTGTAATCGTTTTTCAACTTTTTCACTTTCTCTCACCTCCTACTTCACAAAATAAATCCAATGAAACAATGATCCGACTACTTTTCCGAGTACTAACGCTATAAGTAACAGTACGATTTTTTCATCTATTCTGATTCGCTTAGCCAGTATAGGCAAAACATTTAATACTTCTGTTAATGCCGCTGCCAACATCCCGATAAAAGTTCCGCAAAATATCCCTAATACAATAAGCCAATACTGAGATATTTGAAATGTAATATTCCTTAAACTGCACCAAGCACCTACTAACGTTCCACCAATAACCGCCCATTCAAAAACTTGAATATACTTCCAACTTTTTGTTAATTGCACTAAACGTGGAATTACACCAAGCACTGCTAAAAATGCCACATCCCCCCCACCAACTGCAAGGCCACCAGCCAGCCCTATCATAATTACGAAAGCATATTCAATCATCTGAAATTTCTTTTTTACTTTCTTGATTTTCATGAACTACAACATATTGATCGAGAGACTGTTGATACTGGAACATTTCAACTTCTAATGGACTTGGTTCTTCATTAATTCTCTTTTGAAATACATGATTGAAAAATAAAATCATCCCTAATCCAAGCCCTATCGAATATGGAATTTGAAACAAAAGCGGTTGGTTATTTCTCTCTCCCGTAACCATGTAATATAAACGGCTATGCACTTGCTGCATGCTAACATCTTCATGAAAATAAATAATTGCAAGCGCCGCTCCTACAAATAGCAAAATCCAAACAAGCACGAAAAAAATAGGATTCACCTTCTTTTTTCCATATACAATTTCAACAAGTGTTTGTCCAGGACCAAGTAAATTAATCTGTACTTGCTCTAATTTTTTCTGGATAATATCGATTACCTTCATCGCATCAATAACAACATGTGTTTTATCACGAGTTGTTATTTTATAGACAATCTCATTTCCTATCTTGCTTATTACATTAGGGTCCCCAACAATTTGAGCAATATCATGTATCTTCAATTCATACGAAGGAGACACTTGCAGGCGATTTCGCATTTTGAGATAAACTGTTTGTTCCACCTCGATTCACCTCTTTACTATCCTCGTAGTTGTAGTATGGTTTCTGAAAAATTTTCTAATACAATTTTTTTCAGAAAAAAACATCTGTACCAAAACGGTACAGATGTTTCAGAGTGTTGAAAAACAACGCTGTCAATACGATTTTTTAAAAAAACCTTTAAAAATGTCTCCTTTTCTAGAATAATAAAAAGAAAGGAGGCGTTTTCATGTTTTATAATCAAAAAAATCTTGAGATTACACAAAACCGTAAATTTTATGAAGCTATGTATGATCAAAATCATCATTTGGTTCGTATTGAAAAAGAAATGAATTGGAATATTGTTTATACATTAGTAAAACCTTTTTATCAATCTCCTGTGGGGCGTCCTTCTGTAGATCCACTCATTATCGTAAAAATTTTGTTGATTCAATATGTTGAAGGGTTCCGCTCTGTCCGTTTCACATGTAAACAAGTCAAACAAAACGCTACATATAGATGGTTTTTAGGTATTTTTCCTCATGCAAACATACCATGTCATTCTACTATTTCTAAATTCCTTACTCACCGGATACAAGGTTCTTCCATTTGGGAAGATCTTTTTGATCATATCTTACATCAAATTCAAAAGGATGGTTTTTTATCCCGTGATATCTGGATTGCGGATGAAACAGAGCTGAAGGCAAATGCAAATAAGCGAAAACGTGAAGTTTGGATACAAGAAGTAGAAGTCAAAGAAGACTTTTACACATTAGAGAAAGTGAACAAGCGAAGAATCGAAAAGGGAAAGAAACCATTCCTTCCTCGGCCGACCAAAATTGAAACAAAACGCATTCTGAAAAGTCCAACTGATCCAGATGCACGTCTCTCTGTGAAACATGATGCCAGGGGACGGTTTGCTTATTTTGAACACCGAATGGTAGATGGCTTACACAATTTTATCATTGATACACACATTACACCGGCAAATGTCCCAGGACATCGTATTTTACGAAAGCGAATCGAATGTACAAAAGAACGATTGGGATATATTCCGAAAGAAATTGCGTTAGATGCGGGCTATTATAACGCTCGACTAGCGGAAGGATTGTTTCAAAACAATTTGTTTTCCTATATTTCTTATCGTCGTTATGCAAGTAAAGAACATCCAGAGTGTAAAAAGAACCAGTTTAAACAAGTACATGAAGATTTATATGCGTGTCCCTGTGGGATTCCGTTTTCCTATAAAACGACTACAAGAAATGGATATCATGAATACAAGCCTGAAAAAGGAAGTTGTACAGGGTGCCCGTTTGCGAAAAAAACGGATCGGGTTTTACGTATCTCTGTCCACGAGGAAATCTATCATAAATTGAGGTGGCAGCGCTTGTCCGATAGAGGGAAAATTTTGCGGTTCGTGAGACCTTCGACTGTGGAACTTAGTTTTGCACAAAGTAAAGAACTCCACGGTTTCCGTTTCGCCCGTTACCGTGGAGTTCAAAAAGTAACAATCCAAGCTTTGTTGACAGCCATCATACAAAACTTGATAAAGTGGACCAAGCTACTCTCACTAAAAGAAGTTGGCCTATATTTAACTTATCAAATTTCAGATGAAATAGAAAGTGAAACTGTCACATTTTAGGTGACAGTTTCCTTGACAAGATCTTTTTTCAACAACGTGAAACATCTGCACCAAAACGGTACAGATGTTTTTGCTCACACCTTCTTGTTCTTAAAAAGGTTTGCGATACTTAATGCTAATCCGCCCCAAATCACTACAATTCCAATCACCATCATCATGATTGCTGATGCACTCATTACGAAACACCCCGATCTTTCCATTCTTTTTCAAGCTTGGCAGAATCTAAATGTATTTGCGCACTCCATTTTTTAATGCTAATCATGAATGCTACAATAATAAATGCCGCCGCCAAAGACCATCCATATGTCACAACAAACTGCGTCGGATAATCTCCGTAGTTCTTTTGAATATTTTGTATCGTGCCATCTATGAGCATGTATCCTAACATAAGTGGTGTAATAACAAGCAAACTTACCTTCCAAAATGCACCTAACTTAATATCTGATACAAAATTGGCATGATTTTGATACACCGGTAAGCGACGCAGAATTAGTCCCACTGTCGTAACTTCTGCTAAAGCAATTAAAATTAATCCAAAGTTATTTGCAAAGTAATCTACAAGATCCAAGAACATGAGCCCACCACGCGTTGCAAATACAAGCGAAACCAATACGAGAAGCGCACCCATAATTCCAATTGTTTTTTTCCGGCTTAAATTAAATTTTTCAGATACAGCTGCAAAACATACTTCCGCTAGTGAAATAAGCGACGTAATACCAGCTACCGTTAAAGAAAGAAAAAATAGCACACCAAAAAATGGTGACATCGGCAATTGATTAATAATTTGTGGAAATACAACAAATGCAAGCCCTACACCAGCACTAGCTACCTTATCAATCGATACCCCCATATTGTTTGCCATAAAACCAAGGGCAGCAAATACACCAATACCTGCTAACAATTCAAACCCTGAATTTGCAAATCCCGTTATAAAAGCATTATTTGTTGTATCAGAATTTTTCGGCAAATAACTAGAGTATGTGATCATAATTCCAAACGCTAGCGATAAACTAAAGAAGATTTGTCCATATGCAGCAAGCCATACTTTCCCATCCAAAATCCGGTTCCAATCTGGCTTAAAAAAAGCATCAAGCCCTTGCATGGCCCCTTCCATCGTCACAGCACGAACAACAATAATTAAAAACATACATACAAGTAAAGGAATGAAAATCCGATTGACAACTTCAATTCCTTTCTTAATGCCTTTAAACGCTACACCGAGTACGATAATCCAAACGAGTGCCAATGGAACTAACACTTCGGGAACAAGACCGCCAAATTGACCTGGTTTATCAGCAACATGCAAATATTCCTTAAACAAAAAAGCTTCCGTATCCTTTCCCCACGCTCCACTTATAGAGAAGTATGTATAGGAAAGCGACCATGCAATAATAACAGCATAATAGGTTGAAACAATAAAAGTAACCGCCATCTGCCACCAACCGATAAACTCTGCACGAGGATGAATGCGAAAAAACGTAAGTGGTGATGACCCACGATGCCGATGACCAAGGGCAAATTCAAAAGCCAACAATGAAATACCTGTTGTTAATAATGCAAATAAGTACGGTAAAAAAAAGGCTCCTCCTCCATTTTCATAAGCTGTATATGGAAAGCGCCATATATTCCCTAATCCAACAGCTGAACCAATTGCCGCAAATATAAAACCCGCTCTTGAGCCCCATTGTTGCCTTGATTCCATGTTTTTCTTCCCCCTTTATGACAAGTTTATACTAGGATTATATTTTAAATTTACTAAATTATCAATAAATTCTGTAAACTTTTTTATAAATCCGATTTATTTAACTCGTTCCTTTCCCTCTACATGAGCTTAGTGCGGGAGTCTCACTACCTTGAAATAACAGAAAGAAATCGGATAGATACCTACTCATCTATCCGATCTTTCATCTGCTTCAATATTTTCTTTTCCAACCTCGAAACTTGCACTTGTGAAATTCCAATTCTCTCTGCTACTTCCGATTGAGTTTGATCTTTATAATAGCGCAAATATACAATTAAGCGTTCTCGCTCATCTAGTTCTCTTATTGCTTCTTTTAAAGCAATCTTATCAAACCATTTCGTTTCCGCTTGATCCGCAATTTGATCCAAAATCGTGATTGGATCACCATCATTTTCATATACAGTTTCATGTATAGAAGATGGCGTACGACTTGCCTCTTGCGCCAGAACAACTTCTTCCGGTGTTAGTTCAAGCGCCTCTGCAACTTCATTAATGGTTGGTGCCCTTCCGTATTCTTTCGAAAGCTCATCTTTCATCTTTCGAATCTTATTACCCGTTTCTTTTAACGATCGGCTCACTTTTACTGAACCGTCATCACGTAAAAAACGTTGAATTTCACCAATAATCATTGGAACTGCGTAAGTTGAAAACTTCACATCAAAAGATAAATCAAATTTGTCTACTGATTTCAAGAGGCCAATACAGCCAATTTGAAATAAGTCGTCGGGTTCATATCCTCGATTGAGAAAACGTTGTACAACTGACCATACAAGGCGCATATTACTTTGAACAATCGTATCTCTCGCCCCTTGATCTCCATCTTGACTTTTTTGAATTAACGCTTTTAACTCGTGGTCCTTTAACTGAGGATTCTTCTTCTCATTTCTGACCTCTATGTCCATAGGCAATTCTCCTTAATTGCATAGAGCGTTACTATTTGATAAATATTTTGTCAAATGGATTGTTGTCCCGAAAGATTCGTTTGAAATAATTTCTACTTCATCCATAAAATTTTCCATGATAGTAAATCCCATTCCGGAACGCTCTAATTCAGGTTTCGTTGTAAAAAGGGGCTGCCGCGCTTCATCGAGATTAAAAATACCAACCCCTTCATCTCGAATCGTAAGTTTCACCATGGCTTCTTCCAAAATAACAGAAATGTAAACAATCCCTTCTGGATTCCCTTCATATCCATGGATAATGGCATTTGTGACCGCCTCAGATACGACTGTTTTAATTTCTGTTAATTCTTCCATTGTTGGATCTAGTTGTGCAATAAAAGCAGCCACTGTAACGCGAGCAAACGACTCATTTTGACTTAATGCTGAAAATTGAAGGTTCATTTCATTTCTCATCTACGCCACCCCCAATGTCGCAAGCGCATGCGCTTCACTTTCTTCTAAACGAACGATTTTAAATAAACCTGACATTTCAAATAAACGTTTGACAGAAGGTGAAATTGCACAAACAACCATTTCCCCTCCTAAACTTTTTACATGTTTATATCTCCCTAATATAACGCCCAATCCAGAACTATCCATAAATGATAATTCTTCTAAGTTCAATACAATATGATGGACGTTATGTGTTTCAATCTTATCGGTTACTCTCGCTCGCAACTCTTCAGCAGTATGATGGTCTAACTCGCCTGCTAATCTAACACATAAAACGTCACGCTTTACTTCTAAATGCACGGAAAGACTCACACAATTTCCTCCTTATGCTCAAACTTTACTCATTTACATAAGATTTTCGTGAATAGAAATAAGAATCCTTCCTCATGACAAAAGAAGTACTATTTCGCCATAATGTGTAGATTTTGTGCCATTATTCTACGTATTTCCTCTATTCTGATCGAATCACACAAAAGATTGACTACTATTTTGATGTTGAAAATATCCCAAAACTTCTTTTAAAAAGTTCCCACCAACTTGCTGCGTCGACATCTTCTTTTGCCACAATGGTCTGTTTTAATAACACTTCTCTATCTTTTGTAATTACAAGCGTACCAAGTGCATCCCCTTTTTTAATCGGCGCTTTCACTTTCTTTTCAGCAATAATTTCTTTCTTGATCTTGTCCATATCTTCGCCCTTTTTCATCAGAAGGGAAACATTATCAGCTGCAACTAAATCCACTTTTTCTTTTTTTCCTTTTCCTACTTGTACGGTCTGAATCTTTTCCCCGCGCTTATATAACTTCTTCGTTGTATATTGTCCAAAAGCATAATCAAGAAGCTTTGTCACTTGACTATTTCTCTCTTTCGATGTAGGCGCTCCCATTACAACAGAAATAACACGCATGCCATTTTTTTCTGCCGATGCTGTTAAACAATACTTCGCTTCTGTCGTAAATCCAGTTTTCACTCCATCTACTCCTGGGTAAAAACGAACTAATTTATTTGTATTAACAAGCCAAAACTTTTTATCCGTGTTTTCACGTAAATAATCCTCATACTTTCCGGTATATTTACGAATAAGCGGATATTTCATTAATTCTTTCGCTATAATTGCCATATCAATTGCTGTCGAATAATGATTCTTTGCAGGAAGGCCTGTTGGATTTTGAAAATGTGTATTTTTTAAACCTAGTTCCTTCGCTCTTTTATTCATCATGTTGACAAATCCTTCTTCTGACCCAGCAATATGCTCAGCAACTGCAACAGAAGCATCATTTCCTGATGCAATTGCAATACCTTTTAGCATCTCATTTACTGTCATTTCTTCACCAGGTTCAAGAAAAATTTGCGATCCTCCCATTGAAGCCGCATGCTCACTCGTTCTTACTTTATCTTCTAGCTTTAATTTTCCTTTTTCTACTTGTTCCATAATAAGTAACATTGTCATAATCTTTGTCATACTAGCAGGTGGTAATTTTTCATTTGGGTTCTTTTCAAATAAAACTTTACCTGTATCTTGCTCAATTACGATCGCTGACGAGGCTTGCTCTGCTAACTTCGGCTTTGTTTCTTCTATTGCTTTCTCCGATTTTGCAAAACTAACTGAAGTATGAGAAAGCAATAACATACAACAAACAAGTATTCCAAAAACTCGCTTCATGACTAACCCTCCATTCTATATCAAACCTATTTTTTCCAGTTTACATATGTTTCATACCATATTTTTCTATCATTTTCTGTTGACAAATTATTTTATTGTATATATTGTATTAAGTGTACTACACAAACTAGTACACTAGACACTCATCAGGAAGGAGACATTGCTCTTGCATATTCAACTTGATCCAAGAAGCAGCACTCCGATATGGGAACAAATTGTTCAAAATATAAAAGAACTCATATTAAAAAACATATTATCTCCAAACGAGAAACTCCCTTCTGTACGCGAACTCGCTTCTTTACTTATTGTGAACCCAAATACAGTGAGTAAAGCATACCAAGACTTAGAGCGACAAGGAATTATTGAAACATTACGTGGAAAAGGAACATTTGTCTCCCAATCGATTACACCAATATTAGACGAAAGGAAACTCACTATGGTTGAAAAGCAATTCCAACAATTATTATTAGAGGCTTCTTACCTTGGGATTACGAAAGAAAAAATTCATGATTGGATTGATGCTTATTATAAGGAGTTAGGAGGAAATACAAATGTTAACAGTGAAAAATGTGAAAAAAACAATTGATAATCAAGTTATTTTAGAGAATATATCTTTTACTTTATCAAAAGGAAGTATCGTTGGATTACTCGGCCGAAACGGAGTGGGGAAAACAACTTTACTTCGAATGTTAGTTGGAATTTTAAACCCTGACGAAGGAACCGTTACATATGAAAAAGTAGATGTTCATAAACAACCAGAAATCAAACAAAAAGTGGCCTATGTACCTGATTCAACGAATATTTTAAACGGATATACAGTAAAAGAAATTGTGAAGTTTTACAAAGCAGTCTATAAAGCATTTGATGAACAATATTTCTACGAACTATTAGAGCGCTTTCACTTGCCAAACAAACGGATTCGCAGTTATTCAAAAGGAATGAAAGCTTTACTAGCTATCATTTTAGCTTTTGCTTCAAAAGTTGACTATATCATTTTAGATGAACCAACAAATGGACTGGATCCTATTGTAAAAAAACAAATTTTACAATTTCTTGTTGAAGAAGTGGCAGAGAAAGAAATGACGATTTTGATTTCTACTCACCATTTAGATGAAGTTGAAAAAATTGCTGATACAATTATCATCTTAAAAAATCATACCATTTCTTCGATTACCGCATTAGATGATGCAAAAGCACGATATGCGAAAATCCAAGTTGCTTATGAGCGGTCCCTTCCTCAAAAACTAGAAAACTTAAGCAATATTAAAATATTAAATCAAACCGGAAAGGTATATACCATTTTAATAGAGGGAAACGTAGCTGCAACTCTTGAGAAATTTTATAAAGAGCAGCCACTTCTTATTGAAGAATTGGCCATGTCGCTTGAAGATATATTTGTTACGACATTTGAGGAGGATGTTTATGTTTCATAAAGCTTTATGGATGCGAAATTATAAACAAGGAAAATATGTAATCTGGCTATTTTGGCTCAGTACTTTATACATATTTCCTTATAAATATTATATACGTGCAGAACAGATAGCTAAATATTTACATTTAAAAAAATCTGATCCTTATTATATGTATTCTTTACATGGAGCTGAGCCTATACTGTTTCCGGCGCTTCTATTAATAGGATTAGCCATTCTCTTAATAGGCTGGGAACGAAACAATCAAACAATTGATTTCCTTTGGTCTATGCCCTTTAAGCGCTCACACTTATTTTTATCAAAATGGTTGCTAGGTATTGTGCATATTGTAGGTGCGCTAATCTTTAGTTGGCTTCTTATGTATATTATATACAAGAACACGATACATGCTCACTATCAATCCTTTTCACCATTTCATGTATACTTTTCTTATGTAATTATGACGCTAATTGCAATTTATACGTTTACGCTCTTTATTGGGACGATTACAGGAAATGTGATTTCACAGAGTGTTTTAAGTTGTATTATGATTATTTTTCCTTTATGTATCTTTCAGTTAGTGTTTCCTTTCTTTGCATTACATGTAAATTTATCACCAAAGGAATTTAATGATATTTATGCTAAATATGCAACGTATACAAAAAATACGAGTATAATAGCTCCTCTAGAATATTTTCATATTGAATACGACTATGATTCACAGAGAGATTCTTTTGAAGATGGATTCGGAAACAGACAAACGGGACCTACTTATCATCAAATCCCGCCCGTTTGGACACTTTTAAGCCCTGCTATCTATATACTTATTTGTCTTCCATTAGGTGTTTATTTATATAGACGTGCTCCAAACGAACATAACGGAAAAATACTCCTATATCCAAAGCTTCATAAATATTTCTTAATCTGTACTTCTCTTTGCTTTGCGCTTCTTGGTGCTGATGCTTTTGGCAGTGAATCTCCACCGTCTTACTATATGTATTTTATAGGATCTGGTCTATTAGCATATGTTATGTTACATCGACTGTTAAAACATAAACTTTCTTTATACGTAAAATAAAAAATTATTTATTAAATAGCAGTTGCTGAAAAAATGATATCATGACCAAAAATATGTTATAAATTATTTAATTCTTATATGCACGAAATAAAAAGGCATTGTTTGCGTACAATGCCTTTTTTAATATATATTAAGAGTCTATTTCACATTCTCCCTCCGATCCCCATACTCTTTTTCCTCTTTCATCCTAAATCCATCACCATTACGTATGATTTGCTCTGTTGGCGCGACTACACTTTCAGCAATTTTCCATTTCCCTTGCTCTTTGACAAAAACTTGTAGGAAATAATTCATGCCATTTAATTGATATGGATTTTCTTTTTTCACCTTGTAACGTACGGCGATATAGTATACCGCGATATTTTCCTTTCCAACCTTTGAAACATATTGAGATAATCTTGGGATATATGCTGCTGCTTTCTGAAATGATAATTTCTTTGCTTTCACTAGACTTGAACTTGTTACATTGTGCAGTGTGTCTTGATGACGAATATTGTCGCTATGATGAAATAATACCGCATTTTGCATAGAGCGAACCCATAATTTTGAATATAACACCGGATTATCATCTGCGATGTACTTTGTTCCTTTTTGCATAACTTGAAGAGGAGTATCCGCATACAACAGTGGGAGAAAGCAGAAAAAACTTCCGATCACAATGGCAAACGACATCATTTGCTTCATCATTTTTCCTCCGATACTTTTTAATTAAAGTATCGGAATTTCAAAATATTTTTATTCAAAAAAAGAATAGGAAAGCTTCTGCTCCCTATCCTCAATTGATTATAATATGCGATCAAATAGTTCTAATACCATCTCTATTTCTTGGTCGCTCCAATCTTTAAATTTATCTCTATAGTATTCTTTACGTATCGCTTCGAGTTCTTCCGTTACTTCTCGTCCATGTTCTGTAATCTCTAAATATACAATACGACGATCTGAATTCGAACGTTTTCTCATTACAAATCCTTTTCGCACAAGACGATCTGTTACCGCTGTAATATGGCTGGATGTTACATTTACCTCATTCGCAATTTGCGAAGCCATTTGTGGACTCTTCAAAAATAATGCACGTAATACAGAGAATTCATTATATGGCATATGCTCTGAAAAACGTGTATTAATATCGGTTTGTAATAAACGTATCATCTTTCGAAATGATACTGATAAATCTAAAATCAACGCTTCTCTTTGTTCGTTCACTATCCTCGACCCTTTTTCATTATATTTATACATAATTATAATCTATAAACACCTATATTGTATACGATTTCTTTCTACCTCTGCTTCCTTCTGTAACTTTTTACATACAATTTTTAGATACCTTCCTTCATATACATATAAAAAGGAGGGTGAAAAGAAATGCAAAGTGGAATGAACCATTATGTACCTAATCTTCGCCACCATAATGATGATAAAAAAGAAACAATTACTGTACAAGGTGAAGGGATTGTTAGCGTGAGACCAAATATTGTTACGTTAACAATTGGCGTTCGAACTGAGCATAAAAATGTAAAACAAGCACAAGAAGAAAATGCCACGCAATCTAGACAGCTCCTTGATGCCCTTAAAGCACTTGGCATTGCAGATCAAGACATCGAAACAATTTCCTATACCATTACACCCCAATATGAATATGTAAATGATAAAGCTTTGCTACAAGGATACCGCGTAGAACATTTGTATGAAATTACCGTTTTAAATGTACAAAAAGCTGGGGAAGTATATGATATAGCTGTAACAAACGGAGCAAATGTAGCAAAAGGATTACGTTTTCAACTTTCTCATCCACATCAATATTATCAACAAGCATTGCTGCAAGCTCTGCAACGTGCAGTAGAAAAAGCTCGCGCCATTGCGAGTACCTATAACTTAACTATTAATCCCGTCCCACTCTCGCTTACAGAAGAATCCGCACAACTACCGCGTGAAATGGTGTCTCACACTTCCTTACACGCGCAGGCAGCACCTCCAATTCAAACAGGACAATTAGAAATCATTTCTTCTGTTCGTGCTATTTTTACTTATTTATAAATGGATTTCACTTTTAAGTAAACGTTCTCATTTTATTTGTTGTAAAAACATGATGTTCTGATATAATAAAGGATGGTGAGCCCTGAATAAAAGGGATATCACGGGTGGGAGAGGGATATAAAAAGAAGGTTTAACATGAAAGGAATACTTGAAAGAACATTTAAATTAGACCTACACCACACATCACCAAAACAAGAAATGTTAGCTGGCGTGACATCATTTTTTACAATCGTTTACATTGTGATTGTAAATGCATCTATTTTATCAGATGCCGGCATCCCACTTGAAGCGGGGATTTTGGCAACTGTTTTTAGTTCATTTGTCGGATGTCTTATGATGGCCTTTTGGGCAAACGCACCTGCAATTCTTGTACCAGGTATGGGGGTAAATGCATTCTTTACGTATACCACTGTTCATACGCTTGGATTAACTTGGCAAGAAGCGTTGGCAGCCGTTTTCATTGCTGGTCTAATTTTTGCCGTAGCTGCGTTTACACCAATTGCTCGTGTACTATCTTTATCAATTCCAAAATCATTAAAAGAATCCATCACTGTTGGGATTGGTTTATTTCTTGCGTTTATTGGATTACAAAAAGGTGGTTTAGTCGTTTCGAATGCGAATACTACTGTTGCATTAGGTAAATTGAGCAGTCCAATTGTTCTTGCTACACTGCTTACTCTCATTGTAGCTCTTGTTCTATTTATTCGAAACGTACGTGGGAATTTTTTATGGACAATTGCAATTGGAACTGGCATTGCATGGCTATTCGGCCTTGTTGATACGAGTGAGGTAGGCAATAGCTCATTTTCATTTACGAATTACAGTAATGTATTTGGAGCCATGTCATTTGGAAAGCTTTCGTCCTTACCATTTTGGATTGCAACATTCTCTTTAAGCATGGTGCTCATTTTTGAAAATATGGGACTATTGCATGGATTATTGGAAGATAATCGTAAATTCCCACGCGCTTATCAAGCGAATGCCATTTCCGCAATGACATGTGGTCTATTTGGTACAAGTCCAACCGTTTCAACAGTAGAAGGTGCCGCAGGTATTACAGCAGGCGGAAAGACAGGTCTGACGTCTATCGTTACAGGGGTGTTATTCTTCGCATCGCTGTTTGCTCTTCCGTTTGTCCAACTCATTCCTGATAGTGCCATTGCACCTATCTTAATTATTATTGGTGGTCTGATGATTACAAGCATTCAAGAAATTCCTCTGAATGATTTTTCAGAAGGATTTCCAGCGTTTTTGATCATTGTTATGATTCCGCTCACATATAGTATCGCCGATGGCATTGCATTCGGATTTATCGCTTACCCTATCTTAAAAGTTGCTCTTGGAAAGCGTAAAGACATCGCACCGTCTATGTACATCATTACATGTTTATTCTTAGCCATGTTCGTATTACATGCTATCGGCTAAAAACCACAGCTGGAGTTTCCAGCTGTGGTTTTTATTTAAACCATCCTTTTTTATAAAACCAAGCCATCATTCCGCCACCTATCAATGCCATAATAGCTAAACAAATAAAATAGCTATACTTCCCCTCTAATTCAGGCATATGTGTAAAGTTCATTCCATATACTCCCGCAATAAATGTTAATGGCATAAAGATTGTTGAGAATACTGTTAATGTTTTCATAATGTTATTCATATGATGTGAATTTAATGAAAAATAACTATCTCGAATATCTGCTGTTAATTCACGGCTCGTCTCAATCATTTCCGTAAGTTTAAGCAAATGATCATGTATATCTTTAAAATAAATTTCATGATCGCTTATACCGTAAAAGCGAGTTGAATTTAAAATGCGATATAATAAATCTCGCATTGGGATAATGGTTCGCCTTAATTTCGATAAGTCCGCACGAATTTCAAATACTTCTTCTAATACACATCCTGCTGTATCCCCCGTTAAATTATCATCGATTGCATTTAAATGATCCTCAATATAATATACAGGTGGGAAGTAATCATCAACGATTTGGTCAATAATTGTATGTGCTACATGGAGGGGACTTTTCTTAATACGCTTTCTTTCACCAAGTGTTTTCCACACTCTTTCAATGGCGTTATTATGTGAGAAATGAAATGAAACAATATAATGATCTCCAACAAACAAGTCGATTTCATGCGGTTCTAATCCTTCTTCTCCAAATGCATGAAGAACTAAAAAATTATATCCATCATAAAAATCAACTTTTGGCCTCTGTACATATTCAAGGCAATCTTCAATCGCAAGGGGATGGAATTTAAAATACTCTTGTAAAATATATGTATATTCCTCTTTCGTTGGTTTATATAGATCAAGCCAATACCACATAATATCTTCACGAGATGTTTCCTCTAGTGAAACATCATATAAAATCTCTTCTTTTTTCGTTATTGCACAAATTCTAATCATAATTTCACCCATTACTATTATAAACAAAAAGTAATAAAAAAAGCCAAGGAGAACTCTCCTCAGCTTTTCGCTTATTATTTCGTTACAATACCATGTACTAATGTAGGTGCTTTGACATGATTTTTTGTAATTTTTATATTCTCATAAATCTTCGTCTTCACATCTTCTACATTTTCACGGTTTGCATAAATTGTTACAAGCGATTCACCTTGTTTTACGCTATCGCCAACTTTTTTCCGAAGCATAAGGCCAACCGCTAAATCAATCTCAGATTCTTTCGTTGCACGTCCAGCACCTAAAAGCATTGCTGCTGTCCCGATTTCATCTGCCACAATCTCAGACACATATCCGTCTTCTTTTGCTTCAACTTCAATTTTATATTTAGCTTGTGGCAATTTAGAAGGGTCATCAATAACTGAAGCATCTCCGCCTTGCGCTGCTAAAAATAATTTAAATGTGTCTAACGCTTTTCCATTATTCATTACTTCAATAAGTTTATTACGTGCATCTTCTAAAGAAGATGCTTTACCAGCAAGGTATACCATTTGACTTCCAAGTGTTAAACATAGCTCTTCTAAATCTTTTGGACCTTTACCTTGCAATGTATCAATTGCTTCTTGTACTTCCAACGCGTTACCGATTGCTTCACCAAGCGGTTGACTCATATCCGAAATAACTGCCATTGTCTTACGGCCTACATTATTTCCAATACGCACCATTGCTTCTGCAAGACGTTTTGCATCTTCATCCGTTTTCATAAATGCACCCGCACCAGTTTTTACATCTAGAACGATCGCATCTGCACCTGCAGCAATTTTTTTACTCATAATAGAACTTGCGATAAGTGGTATAGAGTTTACCGTCGCTGTTACATCACGAAGTGCGTATAACTTCTTATCAGCAGGTGTTAAGTTCCCACTTTGTCCAATAACAGCAATTTTATTTTCATTTACAAGGCGAATAAACTCTTCATTTTCAATTTCCACATGGAATCCTGGCACAGCTTCTAATTTATCAATTGTACCACCAGTATGTCCTAAACCACGTCCAGACATTTTTGCAACTGGTACACCTAAAGCAGCTACTAACGGACCTAGTACAAGCGTAGTTGTATCCCCAACGCCACCTGTAGAATGCTTATCTACCTTTATCCCTTCAATTGCTGAGAGATCAATTGTATCACCGCTATTTACCATTGCCATTGTTAAATCAGCACGCTCTTGTTCATTCATATCTTGAAAGAAAATCGCCATTGCAAAAGAGCTCATTTGATAATCAGGAATATCACCGTTTGTAAATCCTTCAACAATAAAATTAATTTCTTCTGTTGTTAGCGCATGTCCATCACGTTTTTTGGCAATTAGGTCCACCATTCTCATAGTGAGCTCACCCCTTCATTTGTTTTACAATCGCTTTTACCAATGCTAAGAAGTTTGCTTTCACACGTTCTGTTGTTTCAATCACTTCATCATGATGAAGTGGCTGATCTAAAATACCAGCTGCCATATTTGAAATACAAGAAATTCCAAGTACTTTCATACCAGCATGACGCGCTACAATAACTTCTGGCACAGTTGACATTCCTACTGCATCTCCGCCTAATGTACGAAGCATACGAATCTCAGCAGGTGTTTCATATACTGGACCTGTCATCGCAACATATACACCTTCTTGTACTTTAATATTTAACTCTTCGGCAACTTGTTTCGCCATTACACGTAGTTCTTTTGTGTAAGACTCAGACATATCTGGGAATCGCACACCCATTTCAGCGTCATTTGGTCCAATTAATGGGTTATGTCCCATAAAGTTAATATGATCTGAAATTAACATAAGATCGCCAGGTTCAAATGATGTATTTACACCGCCTGCTGCATTTGTTACAACGACTGTTTCTACACCTAGTTCTTTCATCACACGAACTGGGAACGTTACTTTTTGCATGTCATATCCTTCGTAATAATGGAAACGCCCTTGCATTGCAACTACTGTAACACCTTGAAGTGTACCAAATACAAGTTGTCCTGCATGTCCCTCTACCGTTGATACAGGAAATTCAGGAATTTCACTATATGGTACTTTCACTGCATTTTCAATTTCATCTGCTAGTACACCTAGTCCAGACCCAAGGATTAATCCAACCTTTGGTGTTTCTTGAAATTTCTCTTTTAAGTATGTTGCTGATTTTGTAATAAGTTCACGATTCATAAATATATCCTCCTATTTCTTTAATTCCTTTAAGAAACTTGTTCCGTATTCTGGCATGTTCACACCGAAGTTTTCTGCTACAGTTGCACCAATATCAGCGAATGTTTGGCGAAGTGGTAATTTCTGTCCGCCATCTTTCATGCTTGGGCTATACACTAATAATGGTACATATTCACGTGTATGATCTGTACCGTGGTGAATTGGATCGTTACCATGGTCTGCTGTAATGATTAATAAATCATCTTCTTTTAATTTTTCAAATACTTCTGGAAGGCGTGCATCGTATTCTTGTAATGCTTCTCCATACCCTTTTGGATCACGGCGATGGCCAAACATTGCATCAAAATCAACTAAATTTAAGAAGCTAAGACCTGTAAAATCCATATTCAATGTATCTATAAGTTTATCCATTCCGTCCATATTAGATTTTGTACGAAGCGCTTCTGTTACTCCTTCACCATCGTAAATATCAGAAATCTTTCCAATCGCAATTACATCATAATTATTATCTTGCAATTCATTCATAACTGTACGACCAAATGGTTTTAACGCATAGTCATGACGATTTGGTGTACGTGTAAAGTTTCCTGGTTCACCAACGAACGGACGTGCAATAACGCGGCCTACCATATACTTTTCATCCAATGTTAATTCACGTGCAATTTTACAAATGTTGTACAATTCTTCAAGCGGTACTACTTCTTCATGAGCCGCAATTTGTAATACGCTGTCGGCAGAAGTATATACAATTAAAGAGCCTGTTTCCATTTGTTCTTTGCCAAGTTCATCAAGAATAGCAGTTCCAGAAGCAGGCTTATTGCCAATAATTTTGCGTCCTGTTCTCGCCTCTAATTCATCAATTAATTCTTTTGGGAATCCTTCAGGGAATACTTGGAATGGTTTATCAATGTAAAGGCCCATAATTTCCCAATGACCTGTCATTGTATCTTTCCCGGTGGACTTTTCTTGCATTTTTGTATAGTAGCCAAGTGGATTTTTTACTTTAGAAATTCCTTTCATTTCACGAATATTTCCAAGTCCTAACTTCACCATATTTGGCATATTCAATCCATTCATATGCTCCGCAATATGTCCTAATGTATCAGCTCCTACATCGCCAAACTTTTCAGCATCTGGTGCTTCTCCGATTCCCACTGAATCCATTACGACTAGGAAAATACGTTTATATTTATGCATCATGACAACCTCCTATATGTTCAGTTCTACTTCTTGTAGTATGTTCAAAACGCTGTAAAGTGAAACTGTTACGAATGAGAATTCTCTCATTTGCTCAAGAATATAACTCATATTTTTCAGTCATTCTCTCACTCTGCTCATCTGATATAAAATGAAACAGAAACTTTCCTGTTTTTTCTAAGTCAGATGTCAGACTTCTTGTACTTACATCATAACATGTTTGCGCTTTCTTTTTAATACATTTTCGTAGAAATTCTTATTTTCCTCACATTTCTATTGTAATCTATTCTGGTGCAAAGCGCTAATAAAATTATGACTTATTTCGTACTATAATAATAAAAAACAGCCCTAATGAGCTGTTTTTTATTTTACTTCTACTGTTTCTTCTTTATGTTCGTGAAGATCACCTTTTCTTACATGAACTTTCACTTTATATTTACCGGATTCTTTAAATGTATATTTGCCTACATATTCACCTTTGTTATCCTCTTTTGCTGTGATGAATGTATGTTTCTCTACACCATCTTTCCAAATTTCAAATTGCACTTCTGCTTTAGTTAGCGCTTCTTCTTTTTGTTTCACATGAGCTTTCAGTGTAGATTCAGCATTTGCTTTCACATCACCAGCCATAAAGTGAATCATTGTATCACTTTTATGGTCACCATGTCCTGCTTCATGAGCATCACGTCCTTTTTTTGCATCTTCAACTTTCGCATTTCCTACAGCCACTTTTACTTCTGGCATTACATGCATTTCACGTGCATTTGTATGAGCAATAATATGGTACACACCATCGGAAGGGAATGTTTTTTCAACAGCATAAACCCCTTTTCCTTTATGCTTCCCATTTAACATTTCATGCTTTTCATCGCCATCTTTCCAAATTTCAAACTTCACATCGTCAGCATCTGTTACTTTCTCTTTTCCTTGTGTGACAAGTGCTTGCACTTCTGTTTTCTCATTTGGCTTCACTTCTTTTGGATTTGTTTGAACTGCTACCTTCACTTCTTCAAGTTTCTCTTTTTTTGGAGATTCTTCCTTATTTGTATTGCAACCAGCCAAAGCTAGCATTGCGATAAATAAAGTAATTATAAATTTTTTCATTGTATTTTCCTCCTTCGTACTTTATTTAGTATAGAGGAAATCACTAGTTATATTCTAGCCTTCTGCTGAAAACAATGTACGAAATGTTTGTGAAGTTTTTGTGAAATACCTTTCTTTTCTATACGTGCTATATTTCGAATCTAACAAAAACAACCGTACAAACAATGCTTGTAAAATTCTATATGGAACTTTCTGCCTACTTAAAAGCGTTTTGATTCGAAATGGCACGAAAAAGAGCATAAGTCATCTTATGCTCTTGGGTGAAACTGCTTATATACGTCTTTTAATCTCGTTTTTGAAACATGTGTATAAATTTGTGTTGTAGAAATATCTGCATGTCCTAACATTTCCTGTACAGCACGTAAGTCTGCTCCATTTTCTAACAGGTGTGTAGCAAAAGAATGGCGCAATGTATGTGGTGTAAGCTCTTTCTCAATATTTGCTTCTTTTGCTAAACGTTTTAAAATCTTCCAAAAGCCTTGACGAGATAATCGATTACCGTGGTGATTTAAAAATAATGCATCCACTGCCTTTTTTCCCATCAATTCTTTTCTTCCTTTTTCAATATAACGCTGAATTGCTTCTGTAGCTAAACTTCCAAGTGGAATAATTCTTTCCTTATTTCCTTTTCCGACGCAGCGAACAAAGCCCATTGTTAAATGAACATCCTCTAAGTTGAGTGCAATTAATTCCGAAACACGCAGTCCTGTTGCATACAATAACTCCAACATTGCTTTATCTCGAATACCGTAAGCACTCGTCGTCTTTGGTGTTTGTAATAATGCTTCAACCTCACTTACCGATAAAACTTTCGGCAGTTTTCGCTCCCCTTGTGGTGTTTCAATATGTACTGACGGATCATGTTCTACAGCTCGTTCACGAAGTAAAAATTGATGAAATGAACGAATCGATGCAATATGACGCGCTAATGTTTTTGAAGATTTTCCATTCTCTCTTAAATGCTGCAAAAAGTTAACGATTTGCATACGAGTCACTTCATGAAAAGTTTTCATTTGTTCCACCTTTTGCAAATACTTTACATAACTTTTTAAATCTCTTTCATAAGATACAACCGTATTTTTGGCCAATCCTTTTTCCACAACCATATAATGAATAAAATCTTTTAATTGATCTTCCAATCTACACTACTCCCCATTTTCATAGAAAAAAATCATTCTATTTACGAAAGCATCTTTTGCTGGTTCCTCATTCCCTGATACTTTTTCTACTGTCTCTTCTTTTGGCTTTTCATAACGATGATAACTTTCATATTCTTCATTTATCCATAGTATAGCGAAATAAAACAAAATCGTACAACTTGTAAACAATAAAAATACTTTCATTCCATCATAAGTGAATTTCAAAGCTCGGCGCATGATAAACTCCTCCAAATTATATGTTATTACAACATATGCCAAGCTTTCTATCATTTATACCTCACTCAAATAAAAAACCTCTTCCTAGCTAGATAGGAAAAGGCTATTTTTCATTCGTTTCATTTTCTTGACAGTTTTCACAAATCCCATGGAAAGTTAAACGATGATCTTTCACCTTAAAGTTCCAATCTCGCTCTACTTTTTCCTCCACTTCTCCAAGCAAATCTTCTTGGATTTCTTGGACAGCACCACATTTTGTGCAAATTAAATGATGATGGAAACGCTGTGCACCTTCTTGGCGTAAGTCATAGCGTGAAACACCGTCTCCAAAGTTGATTTTATCAACAACTTTCAACTCAGATAATAACTCTAAAGTTCGATAGACGGTTGCTAATCCGATCTCTGGCGACTTTTCTTTTACAAGGAGGTAAACATCTTCTGCACTTAAATGATCTTCTTCATTTTCCAGCAGCACACGAACCGTTGCTTCACGTTGTGGTGTTAATTTGTAGCTCGCTGCATGTAATTGTTTCTTAATTCGTTCTATTCTTTCTTCCATTCGGTACTACTCCCTCCTCGCCACTCTTACACCATTATATCAGAAGAAAGGCTTCTGTCAAAAGAAAAAACAATCAAAATAAGTTGATAATTATTCTCATGTAGTATTTATTTTTTATTAATAACTTCAACGACTTCTTTCATAAGTATTGGTGACGCATATGCTTCAATACTGGAAGCGATTGCTAGTACAGCCCCAATAATAAGAAAAAAACAAGTATAACGAATTAATAACGGTAATAGTGGCTCGTTGATCTTTCGAATAAATTGATGCTTAATCATACGTAAGGAAAAACTAGCAGCAATCGTTGTCATGATAAGAAATGCTGGAATAATAATTAAATTTTGCGGTAAAACGGAGACAAAGGCTAATAATAGTCCGTTCCAGCCATGTTGACTTACTAAAAAACCAACTGTAAACCCAATCACGACTCCTTTTAAAAATAATAAAATAAAAATAAGTGGTAACCCAATAATAGAAATTCCTAGTATCCAAATAAATCCAATATATTTCAATTGGGAAACGTAACTCTCACGAAACATTTCACTCGCAAGTGCAAATTCCCCTTTTGAGACTTGTCCAAAAAAACGACTTAAGTAAAATGATAAATCTTGCTTTTGATTCACCTGTAAGCTATTTACAAGTATTGCTCCAAACACCACGCCCATCAATAGTAACACTGAAACAAATATATAAAGCGATGAGTTTTCTTGTAGATGAGCTATTACACGATCTTGCCAAGTTTTTCGCAACATTCTTCTTCCCTCCGTTCATACTCTTACTAAAAATGTATGAACAAGAGAAAAAAAGTATGATTAATTAAGATTGAAATTCCGTCCTACTTTGCTAAACTTAAAAGTAGAGAATAGGAGGGATTTCCTTTGAAACCATTATTATTAGATTTTCCAACATTATTTCAGACGGAGCGTTTACAAGTACGCAAGCCATTTCCAGGCGACGGATCCGAGGTCTATGAAGCAATTCAAGCTTCTTTAGAAGATTTGCAACCGTGGATTCCCGTTACAATCGACACCGAAGACAAGGCTGAAGAAATCGTCCGAGAAGCTCACGGACAATTTCTACTTCGTGAAACATTAGCCTTTCACTTATATGATAAAGCCTCTAGTACTTTTATCGGAGCTCTTACTCTTCAGCCAGAAAACTGGGATATTCCAAAGTTTTCGCTTCATTTCTGGTTACATAGCGCTTATACAAAACAAGGATATATGACAGAAGCTGTGAAAGGCGCTGTTCAATTCGCATTTGATAAACTTGGCGCTAGAAGACTTGAAATTCGCTGCGATGCAACAAATGCAAATGCATGTGCTGTAGCAGAGCGACTTGAGTTTATTTTAGAAGGTACACATGAAAATGATTTTCTCGCTCCAGACGGTACATTACATGATACACGCGTCTATGCGAAAATCAACTAAAACACTCGCCTAAGGCGAGTGTTTATTTTTGTAATTGTAAATATTGCACAGCAAACATTGTCTTTGCATCATGAATACGTTGACTTTTCATAAGTGAAATCGCTTCTTCTAATGATACTTCCATAAGCTCTACAAATTCATCTTCATCTAAAGCCGCTTTATCTTCTTTTCTTTTTAACCCTGTTGCTTTATATACATACAAAATTTCGTCGGCAAAACCTGGCGATGTATAAAAGGATGTAACAAATTCCATTTTTTCACATACATATCCAGTTTCTTCTTCCAATTCACGAACAGCCGTTACTTCAGGTTTCTCTCCTGGCTCCAATTTTCCAGCAGGAATCTCCACAATCTCTTTCTCTAGCGCTTTACGATATTGCTCAACAAGAACGATTTTTCCTTCGTCCGTTATTGCAATAATCGCAACCGCTCCAGGATGATTGACAATCTCACGTTTACTCATTTCGCCATTTGGCAATACTACTTCATCAACGCGAACTTTAATAACTTTCCCATCAAAAATGGGTTCCGTTGCAACCGTTCTTTCTGCAAGATTACTCACACTTATCCATCTCCCTAATTCTATTTCCTATTCGTTCTTCATATATTTTACCACAATGAAAGGAGCTTGATAAAAATGAAAATATACATTTTGCCTAATCGAGTCACATTAGTCGGTAAAGCTTGGCAAATTCGCAATAAATTAAAGCAATACGGAAAAGAATACGAAACGGTACAAGATTGGATTACGAAAACAAAAAGGTAAACATTTGTCAATCTTCTTTCCCTTCCGTACAATATAAGTAAGGAGGTTGACAAATGAAAAAACGCCAATTAGGACATTCAGATTTATATGTGACTGAGATGGGACTTGGCTGCATGTCTCTTGGTACAGAAGAAAAGCAAGCCATTTCTATTATTCATGAAGCAATCGATTTAGGAATAAACTTTTTTGATACAGCAGACTTATATCATTATGGACTAAATGAAGAATTTGTCGGAAAAGCTTTGAAAGGAAAACGTGATCAAGTTATTTTGACAACAAAAGTCGGAAATCGCTGGACATCCGAAAAAAATGGATGGTCTTGGGATCCTTCTAAAACTTATATAAAAACAGAAGTAAAAGAAAGCCTAAGACGCCTCCAAACCGATTATATTGATTTATATCAACTGCATGGAGGAACGATAGAAGATCCGATTGAAGAAATAATTGAAGCGTTTGAAGAGTTAAAACAAGAAGGAATCATCCGTCATTACGGTATCTCTTCTATTCGTCCAAATGTGATTCGCGAATATATAAAACGCTCTAATATCGTGAGTGTATTGATGGAATATAGCTTATTAAATCGCCGACCTGAAGAATGGTTTCCACTGCTTCAAGAACATCAAATTAGCGTTATTGCAAGAGGTTCACTTGCAAAAGGATTATTGACAGATGACAATGAGAGAAAAGTAGAAAAAGTGAAGGAAAAAGAGTACCTTTCTTATTCTTATCCTGAATTAACTCGCACTTTAACTACGATAAAAGAAGTTACGAAAGAACGTTCATTAACTGAAACTGCTCTTCAATATTGTTTACACAATCCGATTGTAGCAGCTGCCATTCCTGGTGCAAGCTCTATTCAACAATTGCGAGAAAATGTACAAGCCTATTCAAAAAGTTCATTAACGAATGAAGAATATAAACAAATCCAAGCTGCTGTAAAATGTGATACATATGCACTACATCGATAAAAAAGCTACCAAATGGTAGCTTTTTTTTACATTGTATCGTACTTATCAGGATTTGTCCCAATACGTACATTACAATCTAATGTATCAATTTGTTTCATTTCATCTTCTGTTAATGAAAAATCAAAGATCGTAAAGTTCTCTTTAATACGAGATGGTGTAACGGACTTTGGAATGGTTACAATGCCACTTTGAATATCCCAGCGTAAAATAATTTGGGCAGGTGTTTTGTTATATTTACTAGCAATCTCTTGAATAATCGGATGCTCAAATACTTCTCTTCCCCTCATTAACGGGCTCCACGCTTCCATTTGAATTTGTTTGTTTTGACAAAAGTCACGCAACTCAAACTGCGCAAGCATTGGATGCAACTCCACTTGGTTTACCATCGGCTTCACATGACAGTTGGCTAAAAGACGTTCTAAATGATGTTGATGGAAATTAGAAACTCCAATCGCTCGCACTTTCCCTTCTTTATATAACTTCTCTAGAGCTCGGTATGTATCGATATACTTTCCTCTAACTGGCCAGTGAATTAAATATAAATCTACATAATCCATTTGTAACTTTTCCAAACTTTTTTCAAACGCTTGAAGCGTCTCTTCATATCCTTGATAATCATTCCATACTTTTGTTGTAATAAATAACTCTTCACGCGGAATACCCGAGTTACGAACCACTTCACCGACACCGCTTTCATTTTCATATACTGCCGCTGTATCAATAGAACGATACCCAATTTCTAAAGCCGTTTTTACCGCTCGTTTTACTTCTTCTCCCTCTTTGGCTTTATATACCCCTAAACCAAGCATTGGCATTTTCACACCGTTATGAAGTGTCGTTGTTGGAATATACATGCTTGCTCCTCCTTCTTTATCCCTGCAATATAAAAACTTAATCAACAAGTTCTATCATTTTTATAACCTTCACTTCATTTGAACAAGATTTACGAAAAAAGTCAAAACATACACACAGTTTACATAATTTTTTCTTCCCTCTTCCCTGTAAAATAACGTAAACCTACTCACTTGCGTTATTTTCTAACCATTCTTTTGCTTTTTTATCAATATTCCGTATAAATTTCGTTTTTCCTTCTGTATACTTTCCGCCATCATATGTATACTTTGTAGCTAATTCGTTTTTTAAAGTTGCATAAGCTTCTGCTTCTTCGCAGTGTGCAATCATATAGTCACGAAATGCTAGATGCCTTATAATTTCTGGATTTCCTCTTTCAAAGACATGTAAATGATAGGAACGTTTTTCTTCTGTTCCATGCATGAAGAAACGGCGACCACTAATACCATTTTCTCCTTTTACAATATAACCAAGCTTTTCAAACAACTTATTCCACTCGTCCACTCTTTCAATATTTTCCACTTCCATAATCATATCTACAATTGGCTTGGCAGCGAGTCCTGGTACAGATGTACTACCAATATGATGTATTTTCACACGTTCTGGCATCGCCTCTTTTAATCTTTTTGCCTCCGCTTGAAACTTCTCCCCCCAATGATTTTCATATGGAACGACTACAATTTTCCTCATCCTCATCCTCATTCCCCTTTTTCCTCTAGACTTGAAAAAAATCATCAGCGTAAAGCTACTGATGATTTCTTCATACTATTTAAAGTCTTTCCAACTTAGGTTACTTTCACTTAATAGTTCTTCAAACGACTTATTTTTTTCACGCTCTTTTTGTTCTCGGCGTTTTCTTTCTTGCTCTTTTAATTCTCTTTCTTCCACTCTTGCTTGTAGTTCTTTCTTTTTACTTTTTAACTGCTCCATTAATGATGCATTCAGCTGATCTCCAATTGTAATAGAATCTTTTTCTTTTTGATTCATTTGATTTTGTCTTTGTTTCTTTTTCTTCATGTCTTGCTCACCTTTTACTTTTTTCTTCATTATAGGGTAAGTGCGCTACTCTAAACAATAAAAAAGCTATATCGATGCATTTTCTCTTTCCAAATTGCTTTAAAAAAGCCTAATTGTTTCTACGTATGAGCAGGTCCTCTCTTCATACATCATATAAAATTTGTAAAAATGTAAATCTACTAATAATTCTATGTTAATTATTAAAAAATTCGCTATTTTTGTAGAAATAACTCTCTTAATCTATTAAAATTATGCCGTATGATGTCAAATGATAAAAAGGAGTAATCAATGATGTGGAAAAAAATAATTCCTGCACTTGCTATTTTTAGTATGGTCACATGCTCAACTGCCTTTGCTGCACCTCTCTCTCAAACACCTTCAGAACAAAATCGCTACATAGATGTGCAACTGCTTGGTATCAATGATTTTCATGGTCAATTAGATACGGTTAAAAAAATAAATAACAAGGAAGCAGGTGGCGCTGAATACTTAGCTACCTATTTACGTGACCGTGAAAAACAAAACCCAAATACATTAATGGTACATGCTGGTGATATTGTTGGAGCAAGCCCGCCTCTTTCCGCTTTATTACAGGATGAGCCAACGATTGAGTTTTTAAATGATTTAGGTTTTGATGTTGGAACAGTTGGGAATCATGAATTTGATGAAGGGGTCAACGAAATGCACCGCCTTATTTATGGCGGTTATCATGAGAAGACTGGAAACTTTAAAGGAGCGAAATTTCCATATATCGCTGCCAACTTCTACAACAAATCTACTGGTCGCTTATTTCTCCCACCATTTACTGTAAAAATGGTGCAAGGAGTACCCGTTGGCTTCATAGGTGTGGTCACAACAGATACCCCTAATATTGTCATACCTACCATGCTCAAAAATGTTCAAATTACAGATGAAGTTGAAGCGGTTAATAAAGCTGCAAAACAACTAAAGAGACTAGGGGTCAAATCCATCGTTGTTCTCGCTCATGTTGGAGGTACAACGAATCATGATGATGTAACAAACGGAGATCTTGTTCGCTTAGCAACGGAAACTGATCCAGAAATCGATGTTATTTTCGGTGGGCATAGTCACACTTATGTAAATGGAACAGTTAACAATAAACTGCTTGTACAAGCTCATTCATACGGCACAGCTTTTGCTGATGTAGATATACAAATTGATCGAAAAACAAAAGACATTGTTTCCAAAAAAGCAGAGATTGTAACCACCTATCATGAAGGGATAGAACCTGATAAGCAAGTGAAACGAAAGCTTAATCAATATAAAGAAAAGATTGCGCCTCTTGTCAATGAAGTTGTCGGAAGAACGAACGCCCCATTAGATCGGAAACAAAATGCTGCTGGAGAATCTACTCTTGGAAATTTCATTGCTGACGCTCAGCGTGCAACTATGCAAGCTGATATTGCCCTAATGAATCCAGGTGGTATTCGTAACGACTTAGACGCAGGCGATATTACATGGGGTGAATTATACGGAGTTCAACCGTTCGGAAACCAATTAATCAAAGTACATTTAACAGGGCAAGATATCCGTGACCTGTTAAATCAACAATGGCAAAAAGGAATCACAAGGATGCTACAAATCTCTGGTATTCAATATAGTTGGGATGCTAATAAGCCAAATGGTGAAAAAGTAACAACGATTCGTTTAGCAAACGGAGAGGACCTCGACCCTTCCAAAACATACAGTGTTGTTGCCAACGCTTTTTTAGCTTCAGGTGGAGATGGATTTATTAGCTTTAAAAATGGACAAAATGCTGAAACGGGCCCAACTGATTTTGAAGCGTTAGTTGATTACGTCAAACAAATGAAAGAACCAATCCAACCAACGATTGACGGAAGAATACAACGAATGAACTAACTTCCCAAACCCTCTATTCTATTAAAAATAGGGGGTTTTTTATTGATTGTGTATTCTTTCGTTAAAGATGAAATTCTCACTACGTACAAATGTTTTCGATTTCTCCGCATTGTAATATCATTACCAAGAAAAGGTCTCTTTTAAGGAAATAACAGAATAGTTGCCACTCAAAAAGTAAATAGCTATCTTGTTCGTCGTTCAATCATCATATACCTCATATTTTTTTAGAAATTCTTGTAACGCCTCTTCTACTGCTTGAGATTTATGCATCCCTTTCGTGCTACATAGATCATCTAATTGCTCTAGCACTTCCGTACATATAGAAAACGTGCGTTTCTTTTTTTTCTTGCAACCTTTTTTCTTTAGAAGAAAGCGTTCCTCTCTTCTTTGTAATAATTCATATATGCTCTGCAATTGCTCATAAATTAATACTTGATAATCCGTCTTGACGTACTGCAATGCCATGGCCTCTTGGAGGTATAAATGTCGAGGTTCTTCTCCCTCTCCAGTAAATATTCGTTTCTTCTGCTCACTGTCATATTCATATCCGAGCATTCTTAATTTTTTTGACAATGTATAGGGGCTCATTTCGAGGCGTTTTGCAAGAATTGCAATCGGTTCCCGTTTATTTAAGCGATCTATAATTTCTCCAATTGTCACTTTTTTCTCCCCCCTCTAGAGCTCACATACTTGAAATACAGATAGTAAGTTATGATACAATGATTTTCTAACAGTATATGCACATTTTCCAGCTTGTGCGATACATATACGCTTGAAGAAAGAGAGGTTTTTCACATGCTTTTTCGTAGCCACACTCCATCGTTTTATACTGAAAATAAACAGCTCATCCCTGGTAGTATCGCTACGATTGAAAGCGTAATGATTAACAACCGAAAACAATCTTTACTTATACGCGGACGAGCCGTAACAAACCCTATCTTATTATGGTGCCACGGTGGGCCTGGTATGGCGCAAATCGGATTTATTCGCCATTTTCAAAAAGAGTTAGAAAAGAGTTTTATCGTTGTCAATTGGGATCAGCGCGGGGCAGGAAAGTCTTTTTCATGGCGAGATATTCAAACTCCCTTCACCATTGAACAGTTCGTTTCAGATACACTAGAAGTCATTCGGTATCTTCTATCTCGCTTTAACCGAAAAAACTTATTTTTAGCTGGACATTCATGGGGCAGCATTATTGGATTAAACGTCGCACATGCATATCCAGAATATATCAAAGCTTATATTGGTATTGGACAAATTGTACACATGAAACAAAACGAAGAACTTTTATTTCAACACTTAATTCATTCCGCCCAAAAACATGGACATACACGCGCATTGACCTCGCTTGCAAAATTAGGGAATCCACCTTTCTTAGATATGAAACGGCTTATGATTCAAAGAAGGTGGCTTGGCACATTTGGAGGCGCCATTCAAAACGGTTCTTCGTTTTCCTTTATTCGAAAAGGCTTCTTTTCATCAGAATATACTTGGCTTGATTGGTTGAAATTTCTCGCCGGTCATGTAAAGTCAGGAACATTATGGGAAGAGATGCTAACCATTGATTTTTTCTCAACTATTGTAGAATTGTCGGTCCCAGTTTATTTTTGTTCCGGTCGTTTCGATTATCAAACTCCTTATACACTTGTACAACAATATTGTGATAAGATTCGAGCACCAATCAAGAAAATGATTTGGTTTCCAAATTCCGCACATTCTCCGAATTTGGAAGAGCCAGAACGATTTGCTCACGCTTTACATTCCATTAAACAAGAATTGTCCATTTCATATTAATCATTTTTGTACCCTTTTACATTTTTGTGAAAACATTTTATAATGGTATGTCGCAACTTTAAATGCTTCGAACGCATTCTTTACGGTAAAAAATGGTATAAACAGAATAAAGTTTAGGAGATTATATTGATTATGAATGCTGTACTTATCGCAGTAGCCGTCATGCTATTGCTTAGTTTATTACGTGTCCAAGTCATTGTCGCCATTATTGTTGGTGCTTTAACAGGTGGGCTAATCGGTGGCCTTAGTATTTCAGAAACAATTAACGTATTTACTACTGGTCTTGGAAACAGTGCACCAATTGCTTTAAGCTATGCAATGCTCGGTGGATTTGCTATTTCCCTTTCGAAGACTGGACTACCTGATGCCATGATTCACGCGGCACTAAACATAATTGGAAATGATAAAGACACAAAAAAACAAATGTATTCCAAAATACTCATTTTATTTATTATTCTTACAATGGCCTGTTTTTCACAAAATGTGATTCCGGTTCATATCGCTTTCATCCCAATTTTAATTCCAGCACTTTTAAAAGTGTTAAATGAGCTGAAAATAGATCGCAGATTGGTGACATGTCTCATTACTTTTGGGTTAATTACACCTTATATGTGGATACCAGCCGGATTTGGAAAAATTTATCATGATGTATTACAAACAAATGCTCAGCAAAGTGGACTTACATTTGATGTATCTCTTATCCCTAAGGCGATGACTATCCCAGCAATGGGTATGATAACCGGATTATGCATAGCTATATTCATTACTTATCGCAAACCACGTACGTATGAAACGAAAACGATTCAAGGTACAGCGAATGAAGATAGTTCTTATACAAAAAGAAGCATTATATTTGGATTATTATCTATTCTGGCAACGTTAACTGTTCAATTAACAACAGAGTCGATGATTTTTGGTGCCTTAGCGGGAATTATCGTATTATCCATTAGTGGAAGTCTGCCTCTTAAAGAGGCAGATGCTATTTTAACAAGCGGCATGAGGATGATGTCTTTCATTGGGTTTGTTATGATTTCTGCTGCTGGTTTCGGCGCTGTCTTAAGAAAGACAGGACATGTTGAATCACTTGTACAAGCGAGCGCTCATTTAATCGGAAATAGCAAACCGCTTGCAGCGTTTCTCATGCTTATTATTGGATTACTCGTCACAATGGGAATTGGATCCTCTTTTTCTACCATTCCCATTTTAACAACAATTTTCGTTCCGCTTTGTATCCAACTTGGATTTAGCCCAATGGCCACAATTGCTATTATTGGTACAGCGGGGGCATTAGGTGATGCAGGCTCTCCAGCATCCGATAGTACACTCGGACCTACTTCAGGATTAAATGCAGATGGGCAGCACCACCATATATGGGATACATGTGTGCCAACTTTTCTGCACTACAATATTCCATTACTTCTATTCGGATTTATTGCCGCAATTACACTATAAAAAGGTGCGCTGTTCAAGCGCACCTTTTTCACTTCGTTGATTCTCTTTCTATAAATACAAACTCCGTTTCCACAACTTCATGTTTCACTTGTTTCTTCTTTATTTTTCCAACTAATTGTTGCAAGGTATGCACTACTTTTTTTTCATAACAGTTTTCTATCGTTGATAATGATGGGGTTACCCATTCTCCTTGCATACTCCCTTGAAATCCAATAACTTGTAATTCATTCGGTATATGAATGCCAAGAGAATTTGCTGCACGAATAATAGAAATGGCATCCTTATCACTTGAAGCGACAATACCGTCTACGTATGGATACTTTTGTAATACTTCTCGATATCGCTTTTCCGTATCCTCTTCTAAAGATTCCACTCGATATGGTATTTTCTCTTCCCAAACTGCATCTAAAAAGCCAGATATATGCTCCTCCATCTCTTCACGATGATCCTTTTCTCCAATATACGCTAGAAAATGGCATCCTTTTTCTTTAAGCATAGTAACGGCCTTTTTGGCACTTTGATAATATTTGGAAAGCGGCATTTTCATATCTATTACAGAAAATGGAACTGAAACTTCTCCTACTTCCTGAAAGACTTCCTCCGTCATAAGAATTCCAGCTATATGATTTCGAGATAATATATCTATATAATTTCTTTTATTTTCCACACTGCAAACAATAACTTGATACCCCTCTTGATATGCTGATTCTTCTATAAAACGAAGTAAAGTTATGTATGATGGATTTCGTAAATTCGGCACAAGTATAGCAATAATTGTTGAAGATTTTGTAAATAAAGCTTTCGCTACTGCATTAGGCCTATAGTTTAATTCTTCAATTGCTTGTTTCACTTGTTTCACTGTATCTTCATGAACATATCCTTTTTCATTCATGACTCGTGAAACGGTTGCGACTGAAACACCAGCTACTTTTGCAACATCACGTATTGTTGCCACATCGTCACCCCTTAATATGGTAATAGTTTACAACTAAAAAGTAATCTAAAAAATACATACCGTCAAGTTTGTTGTTTTATATTTCTGAAAATTGTTACATGAACGACCGTTTACAATCTATATTCGAGTTGAATTTCATGCAAAATACGAATATCATCATAGCCAAAAAACGGTATTTCTTTTTTTATTTTCCTTGCCTTCTCCACGGCATCCACGTACAAATTTGTCATGATAAAACCGCGTTTCTGATAAAATCGAAGTGCATTTGTATTATCATTTGTCGTAATTAGCCATACTTTGTTACACATGTTCTCTCGGGCTAATGTAATCACGCTTTCTACAAGTCTCGTGCCAATCCCTTTCCTTTCAGTAAAACTATCTAATGATACAATTTCACACATACTTTCTTTTAATTCAAACGTTATAATTCCTACTATTCTGTCATTTTCGATTGCAACGAATCCTGGTAATTCATCTAATTGATGGGCTCTTTCTTTGGAAACCATCATTGTGCTGCCCCAATTTTCACACATAATATTGCGAATCGTACCTCTCATCTCATCTGTAATTTTTTGTATTTGAACCATTCCCTGCTCCCACCTTTTTAAGCTACTATGATACAATATAAGTGTATCATATGTAAAAGTTCTTTGGAGGATGAGGTAAGGTATGAAACGTATTTTTACAACAGTACTAACGATACTAGGTGCATTAATTGGTATGGGTATTTTTTTTACGAATAAAATCATGTATTTAAAGAAAAAAACAGACGAAGAAATTTTAGAACGCGAAACAAAAAAACACTTTCACTTAAGTGATTTTCAAGCCTTACCGAAAGAAGAAATTTGGATTCCTTCACAATTTGGATACGACATTCATGGATATTATATTCCTGCCGGTCATTCCAATCAATTTATGATTTTTTGTCACGGTGTAACAGTGAATAAAATAAATTCTATCAAATATGCAAATTTATTTTTAAAAAGAGGATATAACGTATTCATTTACGATCACCGCCGACACGGTCAATCCGGTGGTAAGACAACAAGTTATGGGTATTACGAAAAGTATGATTTAAAAGCTGTAGTGGATTGGCTGAAAACCCGCTTTGGTACAGATATTCTACTCGGTATTCATGGGGAATCAATGGGCGCTGCTACCCTTCTACAATATGCAGGAATGATCGAAGATGGTGCTGATTTTTATATCGCAGATTGTCCATTTTCTGATTTTCACGAGCAACTTCAGCATCGATTGAAAGTTGAATTCCATTTACCAAAATGGCCGTTGTTACCTTTAGCAAATGCATTTTTAAAAGTTCGTGATGGCTATACGATTCGTGAAGTTTCACCAATTGATTGCATAAAAAATATAAATAATCCCGTCCTCTTTATTCATAGTAAAGAGGACGACTATATTTTATGCGACATGACAAAAGCGCTATACGACGCCAAGAATGATAATAAACAGCTCTATATTGCAGAGCATGGTGCACATGCTTGCTCTTATAATGAAAATAAACAAGAATATGAATATGCCATCGATCAATTTTTAGAAACTTATGTAAAAGAAACAAAAAACAGGCTCGCTTAAGCCTGTTTTTCTATTACTGTGCTAAAACATCTGTAATCTGTTCCATATTTTCAGAAATCCACTTCATTGCCTCATCAAGTGTTGCAAATTCAGTTGTTTGAAACGTTACCTCATCTTGTAATAACCATACATCTTTCGCCTCTTGCCCCACACCTGCAATTGACCAATGAAGTAAACTATATGGATGATTATCATTTAAAAAAGACGCCCATGTGCGCTCATTTGCAACATTTTGTAGTGTACGTAATTGTTTATTCATACTTAGTCACCTTACTATAGTCAGTTATAAACGATATTATAACACTCTCGTCCCCTTCAGACAAAGTAAGTTTTGTATTGTCAAGTTCCTCTTGCAATTATATGATGAACTTAAGCGTTTGGAAGGAGGGAATTTGGTTGGCAAAAGTACAAATTAAAGTAAATGACAACGGCTCATTTCGCATTACAGGGGATGTGGAATTAGTCGATTCGCAAGGGAATGCTTTCCCAGCGAAACCTGCATTTTCTTTATGTCGCTGCGGTTTATCAAAAAATATGCCTTATTGCGATGCAGCACATAAGGGCAAATTTGAATCCGTTGTTCGTGCTCCAGAAACAAAATAATTTTGAAAAAGCATGCACCAATCGAGGTGCATGCTTTTTCTCACTTTAGCAAACAATTATGATTTACCCAATTCCCTTCTCCCCCAACAGTTTTCCCTTTTTTATTGTCACGCAATTCTCCATATTCGAGTATTTTTTCTATCCTTTTTTATTTTTTGTGCTATAATGTGAGCAAACAGCATCCTTCGGGGTCGGGTGAAATTCCCAACCGGCGGTGATGAAGTGCACGCTTCTAAGTCCGTGACCCGTTTTCAAAATTGAAAACGGTGGATCTAGTGAAACTCTAGAGCCGACAGTATAGTCTGGATGGGAGAAGGATATGTTTTCTAGTGCTTATATAGCGAATACACTTTTATTTTAGCATGCACATGTTTCATAATCGTATATGCTTTATTTCATATACCTATTTTTCTATGCTGAAATAAAATATGTACACTAGCATGTAAAAAAATATATTTTTGCTAGGCTTCTTTTCTATGCAAAAATATAAAACATAGCTAGGTTTCTTTCTTGTACTTTCGTATTCGTACTATATTTCTAGAAATCACGTCTCCCAAACCCCAAGGATGATATCCTTGGGGTTTTTTGATTTTTCTTAGGAGAGGTGAAAGAAATGACGGACCAAGAATATATGAAAATTGCTTTACAGCTGGCGCAAAGTACAGCGGGGCAAACGAGCCCAAATCCAATGGTCGGTGCTGTTGTTGTGAAAAATGGGAAAATCGTCGGAATGGGGGCTCATCTTCGCGCAGGTGAAGAACATGCAGAAGTTCATGCACTGCGCATGGCCGGTGCTCATGCAAAAGGGGCAACTGTATATGTCACACTTGAACCATGCAGCCACTTTGGAAAAACTCCGCCATGCTGTAACTTGCTTATTCAAAAGAAAGTCAAACGCGTTGTAATCGCTACGCTTGATTCTAATCCTCTTGTTGCTGGCAATGGCAAAAAGAAATTAGAAGAAGCTGGTATTTATGTGACAACTGGTATTTTAGAGGAAGAGGCGCATTCCTTAAATCGATACTTTTTTCACTATATGAAAACAAAGCGTCCTTTTGTCACATTAAAAACAGCAATGAGCTTAGATGGAAAAATTGCAACTACTACCGGGGAAAGCAAATGGATTACAGGAGACGCAGCCCGCGATGATGTTCATCACTATCGACACACACACGACGCGATTCTTGTCGGAGTCAATACAATCATTGCTGATAATCCATCGTTAACTACCCGCCTTCCAAATGGGGGTAAAAATCCAATTCGGATTATTTTAGATACACATTTACGAACACCGCTCCTCTCTCATGTGGTAACAGATCGAGTAGCTCCAACATGGATTATCGTTGGAAAGAACGTTCAAAAAGACCAAATATTGCAATATGAGTCTGAACATGTATCTGTATTCCAAATGAACAGAGGTCGCATTGAAATTCAAGATCTTCTCTCTTTGCTTGGTGAAAAGCAAATTCTTTCACTCTTTGTAGAGGGAGGACAGTCTATTCATGCAAGTTTTTTAGAGGCAAATGGTTTCAATGAAATTGTAACCTATATAAGCCCAAAATTAATTGGTGGAAAAGATGCTCCTACTTGGTTTGGCGGTACTGGTTTTATACAGCTACAAGACGCACTTTCTCTGCAATTTCAAGAGATAACACAGATTGGTAATGATATAAAAGTTATTGCTAGAAAGCGAAATGAGGTGCCTTCATGTTCACAGGAATCGTAGAAGAATTAGGAACCGTTTCCACTATGAAACAAAGCGGGGACGCAATGAAACTAACAATTCAAGCACGTTTCATTTTATCGGATATCAAAATAGGAGATAGCATTGCCGTTAACGGTATCTGCTTAACTGCTACATCATTTACCGAATCTCATTTCACGGTTGATGTGATGCCTGAAACAATGAAATCAACATCACTTCGCATGCTAAAGCAACATTCTCAAGTGAATTTAGAACGTGCTATGGCAGCTAACGGACGTTTCGGTGGACATTTTGTTACAGGTCATATTGATGGAACTGGCACCATTGTAAGTAAAAAGCAACATTATAATGCCATATATTACAAAATCAAAATGCCCAACCATTTACTTCGTTATTGTTTACAAAAAGGTTCCATTGCAATTGACGGTACGAGTTTAACAATCTTTGATGTGGATGACAATTCCATTACAATTTCGCTTATTCCCCATACAGTAAGCGAATCTATTATTGGCACAAAAGAAGCTGGGGATATCGTCAATATTGAGTGTGACATGATTGGAAAATATATCGAACAGTTTATGTCACAACCAACAAAGCGGAACAATTCAGTTACAGAAAGCTTTTTACACGAAAACGGATTTCTATAAGGGGGAAGCACGATGTTTCATCGTATTGAAGAAGCACTAGAAGATTTAAAACAAGGAAAAGTCATTATTGTATGTGATGACAAAAACCGTGAAAACGAAGGTGATTTTCTCGCCTTAGCCGAGTATATTACACCCGAAACAATCAATTTTATGATTACACATGGCCGCGGTCTTGTATGCGTACCACTTCCAGAACACTATGCGAAACGTCTGCAACTAGAACCTATGGTATCTCAAAATACTGATTCTCATCATACTGCATTTACAGTTAGTATTGACCATATTTCTACAACAACAGGAATTAGTGCCCATGAACGTGCTACAACTGTGCGTGAATTATTAAATCCATCTTCTAAGGGTAGCGATTTTAATCGCCCTGGGCATATCTTTCCGCTAATTGCAAAAGATGGAGGCGTACTTCGTCGCGCTGGTCATACGGAAGCAGCAGTGGATCTTGCAAAACTATGCGGTACAGAACCAGTAGGAGTTATTTGTGAAATTATAAAGGAAGATGGCACGATGGCTCGCGTCCCTGATTTAATACAAGTTGCTAAGCAATTTGATATCAAGATGATTACAATCGAAGATTTAATTGCATATCGTCGCCATCACGAAACATTTGTGACAAAAGAAGTTGAAATTACATTACCAACTGAATTTGGTACATTCCATGCAATTGGTTACACGAATTCTCTAGATCAAAAAGAACATATCGCTCTTATAAAAGGTGATGTTTCAACAGATGAGCCTGTTCTTGTCCGCGTTCATTCTGAATGCTTAACTGGGGACGTTTTCGGCTCTTGCCGCTGTGATTGTGGACCACAACTCCATGCTGCCCTTACGCAAATTGAGCGTGAAGGTAGAGGCGTGCTTCTTTATATGAGACAAGAAGGGCGCGGCATTGGACTTCTCAATAAATTGCGCGCTTATAAATTACAAGAAGAAGGGCTAGATACAGTAGAAGCAAATGAAAAGTTAGGATTTCCAGCAGACCTTCGCGATTATGGTATTGGTGCACAAATATTAAAAGACTTAGGATTACAAAAGCTGCGCTTATTAACAAATAATCCAAGAAAAATTGCTGGCTTACAAGGGTACGAACTAGAAATTGTTGAGCGCGTACCATTGCAAATGCCAACAAAACAAGAAAATAAAACATATTTACAGACAAAAGTAACAAAATTAGGTCATTTATTAAACTTATAATCTATTTAAAGGAGAGATCATGATGGTATTCGAAGGTCATTTAGTAGGTACAGGATTAAAAATTGGAGTAGTAGTAGGACGTTTTAATGAATTTATTACAAGCAAACTTTTAGGGGGCGCATTAGACGGCTTAAAACGACATGGTGTAGAAGAAACTCATATTGATGTCGCATGGGTTCCAGGTGCATTTGAAATTCCACTCATCGCTAAAAAGATGGCAAATAGCGGTAAGTATGATGCAGTGATTACACTCGGCACTGTTATTCGCGGGGCTACATCACACTATGACTACGTTTGTAATGAAGTTGCTAAAGGAGTTGCATCTTTGTCACTACAAACAGAAATTCCCGTTATTTTTGGTGTATTAACTACTGAAACAATTGAACAAGCAATTGAACGCGCAGGGACAAAAGCTGGAAATAAAGGCTATGAATCTGCAGTTTCCGCAATTGAAATGGCTCATTTATCAAAACAATGGGCATAAAAAAGAGGCGTTTGCCTCTTTTTTATGTTTCTCAAAATGAAGTCGAATTCCTTATTTTCTTACTTTCTTTCGTATATCTCGAATTAACTCTTCCATTGTTTTCCCTTCTGTCTTAATTCGTAAATTTTGTGCTGTTTTCCAAACATTTTCTCTCTTTTTTTCTTCCTCTACAATATGTAATTCTTTTCTTACCACTTTTAAATCTTTTCCCTCAGTTTTAATCCCATAATGTTCTGCCTTTGTTCGAAAATGTTGTTCAATTCTTTGTTGCATTTCCTTCTGTTCAGGGGTTTGCACTGCTTTTACAGGATCTGAACTAATCGCTTTTACTAAAATAAGTGTCGTCATAATAGCCAATATATACTTGTGCATGTAAAATCCTCCAACCCAATGTAAATTCCATTTTTACTATGCACCATTTTAGATTGGAAAATTCGGCCAAACTTTTGTATTTCCAGGAGCAAAAGGCTTCCAGACAACCTTATTTCCATTTTATTACATTTTAATTACAAAAACCAAGCTTGCTCTAAAAGCTTGGTTTTTCTTACTTATAACGCACATTCCTCAATTTCAAATCCTAGGTCCTGAATCATCTCCCAGTCTGCTGTTGGCTCTTGACCTACTGTTGTTAAATAATCTCCAACGAAAATCGAATTGGCTGCAAATAATCCTAACGGCTGTACAGATCTTAGATTTAGTTCACGGCCTCCAGAAATTCGAATTTCTTTGGAAGGATTTACAAAACGCATCATCGCTAATATTTTTAAACATTCCACTGGCGTTAATTCTTTTCGCCCTTCAAACGGAGTGCCTTTTACAGAGACGAGAAAATTACATGGAATAGAGTCTGCATCTAGCCGTTGTAACTCAAAAGCAATTTCCACGCGCTCCTCTTTCGTTTCTCCCATTCCAAAGATTGCACCAGAACAAGGAGAAATGCCCGCTTGCTTCGCTTTTTCTACCGTATCTACTCGGTCATCATACGTATGTGTGGAGCAAATATTATCATAATGATTCGCATGTGTATTCAAGTTATGATTATAACGGTGAACCCCGGCCTCGGCTAATCGTTTTGCTTGATCCTCATTTAAAAAGCCTAAGCAACAACATATCTTTAAATCCGTTGTTTCTTTAATTTCTTTCACCGCACCAATGACATGATTTACCTCTTTGTCTGTTGGACGGCGACCAGATGCAACAATACAATATGTCCCAGCTTTTCGGCGAACTGCTTCGTGTGCTCCTTCAACAATTTTTTCTTGTGTCAACCAAGCATACTTATCAATCGGTGCTTCAGAAACAATTGATTGAGAACAGTAACCACAATCTTCTGGACATAATCCCGATTTCGTATTAATAATCATATTTAATTTCACTTTTTTACCAAAATAATGATGACGAATCATATATGCAGCATTCATAATATCTAATACTTCTGTATCATCTGCTTCTAAAATCGCTAACGCATCCTCTTTCGTTATCCTTTTTCCTTCTATCCCTTCAAACGCAATTTTCTTCCAATCTACTTTTGTTTGTATTTGTTTCATTTCTCCTCTTCCCCTCTTTTTCTATGTGCGCAAATAAAGCATGGTACGTTGCTATAATCTTCCCTTCTTTCGTAAAGTCTCTCTCATATATGCGAAGCATCGCTCGAAAGAGAGAAGGACTTTGACAATACGTATCTTCATTACTATTTGTTGCACCAACTTTGCGAATCGACTTAAAAAAGTCTCTAACATGAGTAAATTTCTCTATGTAACATGTTTCAGATACATGAACATTCCCTTTTTTTATGGAACATATATTTTGCAACTGCGCTTTTGTAAAAAGGCGCTGTCCAATTGATACATGACTTTTTATATTTTTTTCTTCTTTCGCTCGTTCAAAAGCACGATGGAGTTCTTGGAACGTTCGATTTCCAAATGTTGAAAATAACAAGATGCCTTCTCCAGCTAAATGCTTATATAACTTTACAAGGGACACCTGCAAATCATTTAACCATTGAAATGTTGCATTGGAGATGATGACATCATAGAAGTCGTCTAATATAAGCTTTTCAATATCTTCACATCGAAAGGTAACTTCATCAACATGGCGTCTTTGTTTCGCAACAGCAATCATACTCTCCGCGAAGTCAATAGCTGTAATCTGTGCATTCGGAAATAAATGCACAAGCTTCTCCGTGATATATCCCGTTCCGCAGCCAAGTTCTAAAATTCGAATCGCCGCTGCTTTGCTATATCGTTTTTCCAACTGCGAAAGTAAATGACGAGCCATTTTCTTTTGTACATTGGCATATTGATCATAGGATACAGCCGCTCTATTAAATCGTTTTTGCAACAATGTTTTATTGATCATTTTGTATCCCCTCTATGAATTTATTAATTTCATTTGCGCAATATTCAAAATTCGTTATGCAAATGGCATGCCCCGCTTGATGAATCACTTTAAGTGTTGCATTTGTCTTTTCTTTTATGTAATGAGCAGCAGGCAAAGGACAAATGGAATCTTGTTCTCCATGTAAAAGTAACATTGGCACATTTACATCTTTTAAGCGTTCCCTCATGTCCGCTCTCATTAAATAATCGAGCCCTGTTTGTAAAGACTCTGTCGAATCACCTTGAAATTCTTTTATCATATTTTCAAATGATTCTTTTACAGCACTCTCTTCTTCGGCAAACATACTTATATAAAAACGGCTCAATGTCTCATTCTTTCGTTTTTTTATATTCCTTTTCATTCTCTCAACAAAAGAAGGTTTCCAGCCATGTTTATACCTTTCATCTACTGTAAACTTTGCTGTACTACTTATTAAAATCATTCCCTTTGTTTTCACATTGTTACATACTTCAAGGGCAACTAACGCGCCAAGCGACCACCCGATTAAAATGACATCGTATCCTTCAGCAGCTTTTTCTACCCGCTTTGCAAATTCATTGATTTCTTTTACATCATGCCACTCAATATACTCGGCAAAACTTTCCTGCAAAAGTGAAAGGATTGGGCTCCATACTTGTTTTTCCATTCCCCATCCAGGGATAAAGATTAGCTTAAGTTGTTTCATTCCACAAACCCCTCTTCTTTTCCAATGTTCACAATTTGCCGAATCGCCCACTCTAAATCAGACTTTGTATGCTCAGATGTCACTGTAAATCGAATGCGCGAGCTATTATGCGGAACAGTTGGTGGCCGAATTGCAATCGCTACAATTCCAGCTTCTTGCACTTTTCTACTAAAGCGTATCGCCGCTTCATTCGACGTTACAATAACCGGAACAATATGTGTTGAACTATTGCCAATGTTATATCCAGCTTCTTTTAACACATTACGAAAATACGCACCGTTTTCTAAAAGTCTTTTTCGTCTTGCCTCGTCTTCTTTCACAATAGCAATTGCACACTGTATAGTGGCAAGTACCCCTGGTGGCAATGCCGTTGTAAAAATAAAACTTCTCATCTTGTTTCTCATATAATCAATGCAAACTTCATTTCCTGCTAAATAAGCCCCATAACAACCTAACGCTTTACTAAATGTACCCATATGAATATCAATTTTTTTAGAAAGCTCTGGCTCCACATGCGCAATTCCAGCACCGCGTTCCCCGTATATGCCACTGGCATGTGCTTCATCAATCATAAGAAGTGCTCCATATTTCTCTTTCAATGCAATCAATTCTTTTAAATGAGCAACATCTCCCTCCATACTAAACACCGTATCTGTTACAATTAACTTTCTCTTTTCAGAAGGTGTTGTTTGTAGTAGCTGCTCCAAGTGATGTAAATCATTATGACGATATCGTTTCTGCTTTGCACCGCTCAGTTTCACTCCGTCAACAATACTAGCATGATTTAATTTATCACTGAAAATGACATCATGGCGTCCCATTAGAGAAGAAATGGCTCCAACATTCGCTGTATATCCACTGTTCACAATCATCGCTTTCTCTGTATGCTTCCAATCGCAAATACTCTTTTCTACCTCTTCATAAAGGGAATAGTTTCCTATCACAAGCCGTGATGCCGTCGCTCCTACTCCATATGTCCTTATCGCTTCAATAGCCGCTTCTTTTAACCGACTATCCCCCGCTAAACCGAGATAATTATTCGATGCCAAATTCAGCATACGCGCTCCGTTCTGAATCAGCCACGGTTCTTCAGCTTGATTCGTTACCACTACTTCACGGTATTGTGACTTTTCTTTTAGACGATTTAAACTAGCGTGAAAGTGTAAATTCCATGCTTGTTCCATTTTTCATATACTCCTCTAAATATGAAATCTGAATACTCTCTTCTGCTGCTTTTATTAGTTCATCGCGCGTATATTCTTCCCGAATCTTTGGAAATAAACCGAAAACTGGCACATCACTTAACTCTTCAATCATTTTTTTATTTTCTTGTACACGTTCTTTCTCATCTTCTTTACAGCCCGATAAAATAACACCTGCAACTTGCAAACCTTTTGCTTTCGCATATGAGATTGTTAAAACAGTATGATTGACAGTACCTAATGTGGGACGCGCAACAATGATAAGCGGTAATTTTAATTGCTTAGCAAAATCAACAACGAGTGCATCTTCTGTATAAGGAACAGCAAGTCCCCCTGCCCCTTCTACTAATAAACTATCAAACTCTGCCATTAGCTCATTATAATAAGAAGTAATATCCGCCAATGTTACCGTTCTTCCTGCACGCTGCATTGCCAATCTTGGAGCAAGCGGTTCTTCAACCGAATACGGACAAATTTTATCCACTGCTGTTTCTACTCCTGATGCCATCTTTAATCTAGCTGCATCACCTTCTGGGTGAGAAGCGCTATGACCACTTTGCAACGGTTTATATACTCCTATATGATGTCCAAGCTTTCTAAGTCCCCCCGCTATTGCACCTGTAACAACTGTTTTTCCTACTTCGGTATCCGTTGCTGTAATAAAAAAGCCACTCATGATTTCCCCTCCGTAATATCTGCAATTGCTTGATATAAAATGCGTAACATTTCATCTAGTTCATCTATTTGAGATGCTAACGGAGGCATGAATACAATTGTGTTACCAAGAGGGCGCAATATCATCCCAAGCTCTCTTGATCGTTTACATACTTCTACTCCTACCCGCTCTGTCCATTCAAACGGCTCTTTTGTTTCCCTATTTGCAACAAGTTCTATCCCAATCATCAAGCCACGTTGGCGAATATCACCAACATGTTTATACTCATAAAGCGCTGCCAATTTATTTGCTACATAATCTGCCTTTTTTACAACGTTTTGTACTACATTTGTTTTTTCATAAAGTTCTAGATTTGCAATCGCTACTGCACAACCTAGTGGATTTCCTGTATAACTATGGCCATGAAAAAAGGTTTTCTGTTCTGCGTAGTCACCTAAAAAAGCATTGTAAACCTCATCTGTTGTTACGGTAATCGCTACCGGTAAATATCCACCAGTTAATCCTTTTCCAGCTGTTAATATATCCGGCGTCACTCCCTCATGCTCGCAGGCGAACATTTTTCCTGTACGGCCAAATCCTGTTGCTACTTCATCTGTAATAAATAAAATATGATACTTTGTACATAAATCACGAAGCCCTTTCAAATACCCTTTTGGCATTGTAATCATACCGCCAGCCCCTTGTATTAAAGGCTCTACAATCAGTGCTGCAATTTCTTCATGTTTCTGTTTCAATAATTCCTCCATTTCTTCCAAATGCTTTTGAACGATTTCCTCCTCGTTATTACCATAAGGAGAACGATATGTAGACGGATAAGGCATTTTGATTGCATGAAATAAAAGAGAGCGATACACTTGGTGAAACAAGTCGATTGCTCCTACAGAAACAGCACCAATCGTATCACCATGATATGCTTCTTTTAATGTAATAAACTTTTGTTTTTTAGGTTTCCCTTTATGTTGCCAATATTGAAACGCCATTTTAATTGCAATCTCAACAGCTGTCGAACCTGAATCTGAATAAAATACCTTTTTTAACCCTTTTGGAACAACTTCAATAACCTTTTCTGCAAGTAAAATAGACGGTACATTTGCAAGCCCTAACATAGTAGAATGAGCGATCTTATTTAATTGCTCACGAATTGCTTCATCCAATTCTGGAACGTGATGTCCATGTACATTAAGCCAAATGGAAGAAACTCCATCCCAGTAAGCGTTACCATGCACATCATACAATTTACGCCCTTCACCTCTTTCAATAATAACTGGATCTTCTGCTATATAATCCTTCATTTGTGTAAATGGGTGCCATACATACGCTTTATTCTTTTCCGCTAATTCTTCATATGTATACGGTATTTTTTCTCGTGTACGACTACTTACTGTCATAATTGTCACCCCTAATGTTAACTTATTTACAAATAAAGTTAACATTAAAGAGAAATCTCTGTCAATTCCTTTTCAATGATTCGTTCTTAAAAAAGAACGACTTATCCTATGATAAGTCGTTTCATCTTCCATGCTGGATCTTACCGATTTCCAGAATAATTTCCTCATCTTTCTTTCCTTCCGTATCAATTCCAAGCTGTTTTGCATGCTCGATTAATAACTCATGTCTCTTTTCATATCTTGCTTTACTTAATTCTTCTTGAATTTCCTGCTCACTCTTCCCTTCAACTGATACCCCTAATTTCTCAGCAATTTTTCCTCTATTTTCCTTCTGATTTCCTTTCGTTTCTATGCTCTTTTGTTTCGTTTGATCTGGCGTCGCAGCAAAAGCTGTGTAAATTCCTGCACTTCCAACTAAAATAAATAAGGCTGTAAAAAGAAATAGTTTTTTCTTCATTTCTCTCCTCCTCTCGAAATTCATTATAACGAACAAATTCATCATAATAAAACTTTCTCCTTTATTTTCTATAAAAAATAATCCCTATTTTTATTGACATACAAGATCTATATGTGTTAAAAATTTAACTAACATCATATGAATTCGGCGTTGATAGGACTTAGTAGTATTTCGTTTCTTGATTACAGAGAGCTAGTGGTCGGTGCAAACTAGTACAGAGCGAATTATGAATTACCCCCTGGAGCTTCTTTTACGAAACATTTGGAGTAGTAAAAGACGGTAAATAGACCGTTACTTCTACAGAGTGGTGAAATAAATCATTTCACAATTTAGGGTGGTACCGCGAGTTTTTCGTCCCTGCATATTTTGCAGGGGCGTTTTTTATTTTTGATGGTGCGTTTTTCTCCCTTATTTTGTGTTATCTTTTTTTCACAAGCTAGGGTGGTACCGCGAGTTTTTTTCGTCCCTGCATATTTTGCAGGGGCGTTTTTTTATGCTATCAAACACTCACTCGGTATTTGTCAAAAAATTCTAATATTTTAGAAGGAAATATATAATATTGGCGAATTTTAATTAAAAAAGAATGTTTTTCATTTATTAGGAGGGGCAAACAATGGTTTCAAAAATTGAATCAGTTCTTTTAACAGTTCTAATCTTTTTTTGTATCGGTTTTAGCGTTATTAGACTAGAGACATCACCACATATTCCTATTTTATTTGGCATTATTGTGTTATTAGCGTTCGGATTTATGAAAAAGATTTCGTGGTCTACTATGGAAAAAGGTATGATAAGTAGTATTTCAGCGGGCATTCCATCTATTTTTATTTTCTTACTCGTTGGTGTTTTAATTAGCGTTTGGATTGCAGCTGGAACAATTCCAACATTAATGGTATACGGATTTGGACTCGTATCACCTAAGGTCTTCATCCCAACGGTATTTGTCGTTTGTGCAATTGTTGGAACAAGTATTGGTAGTGCTTTTACAACAGCCGCAACAGTCGGACTTGCATTTATGGGAATGGGTACTGCTCTTGGCTATGACGCAGCACTGATCGCAGGAGCAATTATTTCTGGAGCTTTCTTCGGTGATAAAATGTCACCTTTATCAGACACAACAAATTTAGCTCCAGCTGTAACTGGGGTAGACTTATTCGAGCATATTCGCAACATGCTTTGGACGACAATTCCTGCTTTTATCATTGCCTTTATCGCCTTCTTTATTTTAGGAAAAGGCTCTGCAGGAGATGTTGATTTTTCTAACTTTATAAATGTTCTAGAGAAAAATACAACCATTTCAATTGTGACACTTATTCCTATTTTGTTGCTCTTCATATTTGCTTTTAAAAGGGTACCGGCCGTTCCAACATTACTTGCTGGTATTGTCGCAGGTATTATCATTCTCTTTCTTTTCAAACCAAGTACCTCACTTGCTGATTTAATGAAAATTATGCAAGAAGGTTATGTTTCTAAGACGGGAATAAAAGACATTGACAGCTTATTATCCCGCGGTGGTTTACAAAGTATGATGATGTCCATTGCCCTTATTTTTCTAGCTCTTTCTATGGGCGGCTTACTACAAGGTATGGGCATTATTACACAATTAATGAACATGATTTCTCATTTCGTCAAAACGAGTACACGTTTAATTATTTCTACTGCTTCAACAGCAATCGGCGTCAATTTCTTACTCGGTGAACAATATTTATCCATCGTTTTAACAGGCCAAGCATTTGCTAATAAATATGATGAAGTAGGCTTAAAGCGTCGCAATTTATCAAGGGTGTTAGAAGATGCTGGTACAGTTATTAATCCGCTTGTACCTTGGGGCGTAAGTGGTGTATTCTTGGCAAATGTGCTCAGCGTTCCCACAATAGATTACGTTCCATACTCCATCTTCTGCCTAGCATGTCCAATTATCACGATTATCGTTGGCTTTACAGGATTGGGTCTTTCTTGGAAGAAAGAAAAATCTGTGACAATTTCTTAAGTAAAAAGAGGATTACCACGTCGGTAACCCTCTTTTACTTATCTATTTGCTTTCTTTCTTCTAAATAACATGAACATACCTGCTCCAATAAAAGCAAGTCCTGCCCCAATTGTTGAAAAAACATTTGCTCCCGTTTTTGGAAGATCTCGTTCTATTTTATTTGTTTCTTTATCTTCGCTTACATTTGTAGTTGTTACATCTTCATTTTTATTGATAGCGTCTGCTGTCGCCTGATCTCCATTATTTCCTTCATCTGCTACTGGTGGTACCGGCTTCTCTTCTTTATTTCCTTCATCCGCTACTGGTGGTACCGGCTTCTCTTCTTCCTTCTTGTTCGTTAAGTCAATTGCATATTTTGCAAATTCATTTTCCGATGGACCAACATAAGAAATGTTTCCATCTTTCGTAATATACTTTTGTGCATTTGGCGAAGAATCAAATGTAATATTTAACTTTTCAGCATTGATTGGCTTAAATGACCAGTTTTGATCTGCCGCTGGATTAATAACTGGCGTCTCTTGCATATATTTCACAATAATTTGACGCGTTTCATCTTGTGATTGATACACCACTTCCCCTTTATTTACACCAGGGAATGTTTGACTGCTACCACGATAGTTATTTGTAGCAACAATAAATTCTTGTTCATCTGTTACCGGTTTTCCGTCATATGTCATATTGATAATGCGATTTGCAGTTGGATGTACCACTTTTCCGTCTTTATCGTACTTCGCTGGTTGTGTAACATCAATTTCATATTTCAGGCCATCTAAAATATCAAAATTATATGTAGGATAGCTTACATTAACAAGTGATTGTTCTTCAGATTTAGCTGGGTCAATTTGATTAAACTGCCCTGCCGACATTTCAAGCCATTCTTTTACTTGTGCACCATTTACTTTCACAGCATATAACGTATTCGGATATACATATAAATCGGCTACGTTTTTAATAGCTAGAGTACCCGCTGGAATATCTGTATAATATGTCGCACCATTTCTTCCCCCTGCCTTAAATGGTGCACCTGCCGATAATATAGGAATGCCTTTATACTTGCTATATTGTCCATTTTCAGCAAACAACTTTTCTACATACCATTTCTGCGCCTGTGTCACAAGTTGGACCGATGGATCGTCTTGCACAAGTGAAAAATAACTATTAATTGGCGCTGTTGTTTTCCCAACAGGTGTATTAACATATTGAATCGTCGCTTCGTGTTCCTCCTTAATCTCGTCAACTAACCTTTGGTCAGATTTAACTAATGCGTTTCCTTTACTATCTGCAATAGCGCGAACTGTTGGAACAGATTTATCCTTTTGAACTTGCCACTTACCATCTACTTTTTTCAGCTGCATATCAATAACGCCTAAGTTGCTACCGAACACACCTGGCATTACAACAGGTACACCGTTAAATGTATCTGTGACTACTGTATGTGAGTGTCCCATCAACACTGCATCAACACCAGGAACTTCTGTTAAATAAAATGAAGCGTTTTCCATCCCTGTATTGTAACCGCTTTTATCCACACCAGAGTGCGCTAGCGCAACGATAATATCTGCACCTTCTGCTTTCATTTTTGGAACCATTTTCTTAGCTGTTTGGACGATATCTTTCGCTTTTACTTTTCCTTCTAAATTCGCCTTATCCCAGTTCATAATTTGTGGTGGTACAAATCCCATTACCCCAATCTTCACCTTATGCTTTTGACCGGATTCATCTTCTACTTCTTTTTCAAAAATATGATATGGCTTAAAGTAATTTTCATCATTTTCTTCATTATCATCATGGTCATCTTTATACACATTTGAATTCACAACTGGAAATTCAGTCTTACTAATTGCTTTCTTTAAATAATCTAAGCCATAGTTAAACTCATGATTTCCTAAAGAAATGACGTCATACTTCATTAAATTCATTACACGATATAATGGATGTATATAATTCCCATCCAACCCTTTTTGCGCTACATAGTCCCCAAGCGGTGTTCCTTGTATCGCATCTCCGTCATCAAATAAAACAGAGTTTTTTACTTCTTCACGCGCTTGATTGACAAGTGTTGCCGTTTGAACAAGCCCTACTTTATTATCTGTTTTCGTTTGATAATAATCATAATTCATTAAGTTCACATGAATATCAGATGTTTCTAAAATTCGTAAATGAACTGTGCTCTCCTCTGTCTGTCCTTCCGCATGAGCAGTGGTTGGTACTACTTGCGGGGCTATAACACCTAATGCAAGCGTTGCTCCAGCTAACACCTTCTTTGATTTTTTCACAAAAAATCCCCCTTATAAAATTGTCCCAAATACAATAAGCTTGTAATACCTTTCTCTCTTTTTTCTTCTTAATAGAGCGATATGTCGTCACTTATCTGACATTATCATATCGAACATACTTTCATATCGTCAATAATTTTTGACATACTTCTACAAATTTTCTGGAAAGTTATTGTAAACTTTTCAGAAAAATATAATATATCCTTCCATTGCTTATACTGTTCAATATGATACAATTACCAATTACAAGGAGGATAAATTTATGAAAAAAGTCATCTTCATTATTGTTTGTCTCCTCCTTCTAATCATTTCTTATTCATACTTTGAAAAGAACGATGAGACAATTCAAAAGGAAAATGGAGGAAAAACAACAGAAACATCTCCCCCTCATTGGATTGATAAACAAACAAATGATTCATTTTATCATCTTGTACTAGGCGACTCGCTTGCCAAAGGATATGGTTCTACTCAAGGAGGATTTGCAGAATTGGCTTCCAAACAAATTGAAGAACAAATCCATAAGCCGATCCATGTAGAAAACCTTGGTGTAAACGGTCTTACAACAGATCGTCTCATCAAAAAGATGCAGTCAGAAAATGTACAGCAAAAAATGAAAGAAGCACATATAATTACGATTAATATTGGAGGAAATAATTTATTTCGTCTCAAGCGCGATGTAGGTGTTATAGATGGTATAAAAATGTTAAACAGAGAAAAAGCACGGTTTGAAGCGGATGTAAAAACAATTGTGAAGACAGTTCGATCGCTGAATCCAAATGCTTTACTCATTCTCTCTGAACTCTACAACCCTTTGCAACTTGACGATTCTATCGCCTCGTATGCAGATATGTTTTTAGATGGTTGGAATGATTCTGTTTACTCCATTTCAAAATCGAATCCACCGTCCATTGTTGTACCGATTCGAAAGTTAATATCAAATGATAAAAAAGAATTGCTCTATGATCAAGTACATCCAAATGACAAAGGCTATGAAGTTATCGCAAATATATTTACAAAGCAAGTATTGTCCTATAAATATTAAGGTAGCTCCAAACAATCCTATTTTTATACGATACCTTTTTTGTTACAATAATCATGGAAGGAGGCCTTTATATGGAATCACGCGAGTGGGAACGTATTGTTGATCATCTTCTTTCGTTAGTGCCTCTTTTTTATCGCAAATTTATGCTTCCTGGAGAATTTCCTTCTCAAAGGCACATGCCAGCATCTCATACACAGGTGTTATTGCTATTACATGAACACGGTACATTAACAGTATCAGAAATTGGAAAGCGTTTAGCGATTTCAAGGCCCAATATGACACCTCTATTAAATAAATTAATTCAAGAGGAATTGATAGAGCGTCATTATAGCGAAAAAGATCGACGGGTCATATTAATTTCTCTTACATCTGAAGGGAAATTAATGGTAAGTCAATATCAGCAATTTATTTTAAACAAACTAAAAGAAAATTTTCAAACATTATCTAAAGAAGAGCGCGACCAACTCATTCACTCTCTTCAAACGATTCAAAATTTAATTTTGAAAACAAATGTATAAAGCTGCTTCAGAAAGAAGCAGCTTTATGATTCATAATAGTTACCATAATATACATTTGAATATGGCCAAGTTGTTAAATACGGCCTTAGTTCCTGAGAAGGCTGTTCATACTGATACGGTAGCTGCCTTATAAAAGCGGGATAATAATATACATATGAATCGATTGGATTCCCATAGTAATCGTACATCTAATCCCCTCCTTTTCTTACACATATTCACATTGGAAAATGAATGTGACACTCTTTCGAACAAAACGAGCTTACATGTTTTGTTCCTTATTTGTTCGATTATTTCCCCTTTAACATACTTTATATTTTTTTAAAATGACACAAAAACCCTCCCATGCTAGGAAGGTTCTTTCATGTTCTCGAATATACTTACTAGTAAAGCCTTCTGAGCATGCAAACGATTCTCCGCTTGCGTAAAAACAATCGAGTGCATACCATCGATGATTTCACTCGTCACTTCTTCCCCGCGGTGTGCAGGTAAACAATGTAAAAAACGATATGTCTTCTTTGCATATTGGACAAGTTCACAATTGATTTGAAATGGCTGAAATATTACCTTTTTTTCTTGAGCGCCTTCTTGCCCCATACTCATCCAAACATCAGTATAAACAAAATCAGCTTCTGCTACTGCTAGCTGTGGGGCATGGAAAAATTCAAGTTTTGCTCCAGTCTCTTCAGCAATTTCTAATGCTTTTTGTATCATTCTCCCGTTTGGCTCATAACCTCTTGGTGTTGCGACTGCCATATCCATTCCTACTTTTGCACTCGCTACTAATAAAGAATGGCATACGTTATTTCCATCACCTATATAAGCTAGTTTTATGCCTTTAAATGTACGAACTTCTTCATAAATTGTCATTAAGTCGGCCAGTGCTTGACATGGATGGTGGTCATCTGTTAATCCATTAATAACAGGAATGTTAGCCTTTTTTGCAAGTTCTTCAACATCTGCATGTGAAAAGGTACGAATCATAATCCCATCAATATATTTTGATAAAACTTTTGCCGTATCAGCAATACTTTCCCCTCGTCCAAGTTGCATGTCTTTCCCACTTAAAAACATTCCATGTCCACCGAGTTGCATCATTCCTGCTTCAAAGGAGACACGTGTACGTGTAGACTGTTTATCAAAAATGAGCCCTAATATTTTTCCCTTTAAAAAAGGTTCATGTTTATTCTTTTTTAAATATATGGCAAACTTAATTACAGAAATGATTTCTTCTTGCGTTAATTCTTCCAAAGTTAATACATGTTTCGTTTGTAATTTCGGCACTTGTACAATTGACATCGTATTTCCCCCTTATATAGATGGTAATATTTTTGTACAGATTACTTTTTTGATCATGTATATGGCTTGTTCTAACTCTTCCTTTGTAACAATGAGTGGTGGTAATAGCCGTAACACATTGGAACCAGCTTGCAGTGCAAGAAGTCCTTCTTTTTCTAATTGCTCAATATAAGATGAGACATTCTTTTTACAAGAAGTCCCAACCATAAGTCCTCGCCCGCGAATAGCACAAATGTCTTCAACGTGTAACAACTCTTGTTTCAACCTTTGCAAGAAATACGCGCCTTTTTCTTTGACCTCTTGTAAAAATGATGGTTGTTTTGCAAGTTGTAATACTGCTTTGGTAGCAGCCATTGCAATATAATTCCCGCCAAATGTTGAACCATGTGTTCCTGCTGTAAAAGCCACCGCTAACTCTTCTCTTCCTATCATGGCCCCAACTGGAATTCCATTTCCTAATGCTTTTGCCACTGTTACAATATCAGGAGATAGACCTGTCTGTTCATAAGCGAACAATGTACCTGTTCTCCCTATTCCCGTCTGTACCTCATCAATAATACAAAGCGCTCCATATTCTTTACATAACTTTTCAATTTCTTGCAAGAAGTCGCAATGAGCCAGTAAAACACCACCTTCTCCTTGAACAATTTCAACCAAAATTGCGGCTACATCTTGATTCATCGCTTCTCTAAGAGCAGCTATATCATTGAAAGGAAGATGTAAAAATGATGGAAGAAGTGGTCCAAATCCTTCTTTTACCTTTTCTTGTCCTGTTGCACTCATCGTTCCAAATGTTCGACCATGAAAAGACTGCTGAAATGTTAAAACAAGAGATTTCCCTGTATATTTACGCGCAATTTTCAATGCTGCTTCATTCGCCTCAGCACCGCTATTACAGAAAAATACATATTTTAATTCTCTATCTTCCGTTAACAATCTTGCTACATCTTCTTGAATAGAATGCGAGAAAAGATTAGATATGTGCCACATTTCGTGTAGTTGTTTCGTTACATTTTCGATAAGATTTGGGTGACAATGTCCTAAATTGCAGACGGCAATTCCAGACGTAAAATCTAAGTATTCTTTTCCGCTTCTGTCCATTACTTTCGTACCAATTCCTTTTACTATTTCTATTTCACGCCTTATATATGTCGGAAAAATCAAACTATTCATACTGCAACCTCCCCCTTGTTACTGTTGTTCCAATCCATTCACCGGTTAATCCAATAAAATTTTTTGTACCATTGACAATGCTTACACTTTGAATCCCCATTCTTAACGCAACAAGTGCAGCCTGTACTTTTGGAATCATTCCACCTGTAATAATCTCTTTCTCTATCATGTCAAGAATTTCTATCTCATCTGTTTTCTTAACTAATTTCCCTTCGTACAGTAATCCATCAACATCTGTTATAAAAATAAGTTCTTTTACTCTAAGTGCCGCTGCAATTCCAGCAGCTGCTATATCTGCATTTATGTTGTACACTTGCTCCTCCCCTATCCCTATCGGAGCAATAATTGGAATATAATTCAAATTAAGCACTCCTTCTAGCAAGGAACTCTCAACTTTACTCACTTCTCCCACATAACCAATCTTCTTATTCAGTGGCTTCGCCTGAAGCAACTTTCCATCGTAACCAGAAATTCCAATTGCAGGTAATCCATACCTTTGAAAATTCTGTACTAAATTTTTATTTGTACTGCCGCATAAAACCATTTGAACCACTTCCATAACTTCTTGTGAAGTTACTCGTAAACCGTGTTTCTTTTCAATTGGAATTTGAAGTTTTTTTAATATTTTATCAATATCAGGTCCTCCGCCATGAACAATAACAATGCGATACTTTCTTTTCAATTTCTCTATACAATGAAAAAAGGTGCTATCCAAACGTTCTAACATACTTCCACCGCATTTTATTACAATGCACTCGTTCATCTTTTTTCTCCCCTTATGTACGATAACAAGCATTTATTTTGACGTAATCGTAACTTAAATCACACCCCCATGCAGTACCTTTTTCTTCTCCTAAATGCAGATGCACATCAATGATAATTTCATCCTTTTGTAATTGGTGTTCCATTTCTTCTTCTGAAAATTCTTGCGGCTCACTCTCTCGTAGTACAGCGATAGATTGTACTGCAATATCGACAGTAGTAGGTTCAATCTTTATCCCGCATTGACCAATTGCACTAATGATACGTCCCCAATTTGGATCTTCACCATACATTGCTGTCTTGACAAGACTGGATCTTACAATTTGTTTGGCAATCTGCCTTCCTTCTTCTTCCGTTCGCGCCCCGCAAACATTTACTTCTACTAATTTAGTAGCTCCCTCTCCGTCTTTGGCAATTTGCTTTGCTAAATCCTCACAAACGTTCTGCAATGCAATGACAAATTTATTCCACTCTGGATGATTTTTGTGAATCGATGTCGTTTCTACGAGTCCACTTGCCATAACAATGACCATGTCATTAGTCGAAGTATCTCCATCAACAGTAATTTGATTAAAAGTTCGATTTGTTACTTCTGATAACGCTGCTTGTAATGATTCACGTTCTATTTTTGCATCTGTTGTAATAAAACTAAGCATGGTTGCCATATTAGGATGTATCATTCCTGATCCTTTTGCTGCTCCTGAAATTGTTACTTTTTTTCCTTCAATCATGAATTGATAACTAGATCGTTTTTCTATAAGATCTGTTGTTAAGATTGCTTCATAAAAAGACTCTGCAATTTCTTTCTCTTTCATCGGTACAAGTGCTGAAATACCCGTTCGAATGACTTCCATCGGTAAATGTATTCCAATTACTCCCGTTGAAGCTACAGCTACATCACTTTCCTTTATAGAAAATTGTTTCGCTGTCAGCGCGCGCATTTCATACGCATCTTCTAGCCCTTTCATACCCGTACAAGCATTTGCATTTCCGCTATTTACAATAATTACTTGTAATGTTCCATCCACCCCGATACTTTCTTTCGTCACTTGTACTGGGGCAGCTTGAATCTGATTTGTTGTATAAACAGCAGCGCAAATTGCTGGTACATCACATACAATTACTCCAAGGTCTTTTTTCTCTTTTTTCAACCCCGCTTTGATTCCAATTGCTGAGAAGCCTTGCGGTGAGACGATGGAACCATTTTGAACTTTTATAAGACAGTCTGTTTGAATCAACTCTCTCCCTCCTTATGGATAAATTGGTATATATTGTAATCCTGTTTTCTCATCTAGCCTCGCTACTAAATTTGCATTTTGAACAGCTTGCCCTGCCGCCCCCTTCATCATATTGTCAATCACAGCAACTACCGTAATTCTTTTCGTTCTTTCATCATAACCAATGCCGATGTCACAATAATTTGATCCTCTTACTTCTTTTATACTTGGGAATTCTCCATACGGGCGAATACGGACAAAATAAGCATTTTTATAAATATTTGTATACAAATTATGAAGTTCTTCTATTTGTACATATTTCCTTATTTTTGCATAAAGAGTAACCATAATCCCTCGTGATACTGGTATTAAGTGTGTACTAAATGTAATTGGCTTCGCTTGTTCATTCCAGCCAATTAACATTTGTTCAATTTCTGGAATATGCTGATGCTCATTCACCTTATAAATATGGAGATTATCGTATAGTTCCGGAAAATGAGCTGCATGAGTCGGTGTTTTTCCAGCACCTGATACCCCCGATTTAGCATCAATAATTATCGAATTTTCCTCAATGATTTTATTTCGCATCAGCGGTGCTATAGCTAATAAAGTTGCTGTAGCAAAACAACCAGGATTTGCAACTAACTTCGCTTGTTGAATCTCGTCTCTTTTCCACTCACTTAATCCATACACTGCTTGTTGAAGAAACTCCTCACTTGCAGCAGGCTTTTTATACCACATTTCATATATAGAAGGATTCACCATTCGAAAATCACCAGACAAATCGATTACTTTTAAGCCTGCTTTTAACAAAAGAGGGGTTAGCTTGACAGAAACGCCTGCTGGTGTTGCTAAAAAAACAAGATCTGCTTCTTTCTTAATCGATTCCACATCGATTTCTTGCAATGTATACACGAGAAAACGACGTAAATGTGGATATGAACTCGTTATATGCTCTCCTACTTGTGAAAAGGAGTGTATAGATACAATAGAAAAATACGGATGTTGTTGTAATAACCGTATTAACTCGATTCCTCCGTACCCTGTTGCTCCAATAATTGCAACTTTCATATTTTCCTCCTTATATAGATTATTGAAATTAAGTATGATTATAATATTGTATATTTATAGAGTCAATTAAATATTTATTATTTTTAAAAATTAAAAAACCTTAATTTTACTAATAAAACGATATCTAATGTGAATTTTTATACAAAATATTATATGCTAGTATTTTTCATATACTTCAAGTACAATGAAAGCAATATATGGATACATGTGAGTGAGGATAAACATGAATAAAAAATTAATCGAGAAGATGATGATAAAAAGTTTTGGGCAATATCAATGTAATCCTATTTCAAAAGAAGATGAGGAAATGTTAATTCAAAGCATCCAAACGATGATTGGTTCAGATCCTGATATTGATGTATACGAAGCAGTTGAAGATATTGTTTATGACTATATTACCGGAAAATAAAAATAGGAGATTTCATATAGAAATCTCCTATTTTTTACTTAATGATTTACCTGCAATTCGTTCAAATAAACCTGGGGATAATGCAAAAAGCTTTGGACCAATTCCCATCCATTTTGGCAAATTTACTTCTCTTTTTTTCGTATGCATTGCCTTTACAATCTGCCCAGCTACATATGTTGGTTTTAACATGTAACGCCCCATATTTTTTACATATGTACCTGATTGATCAGCGGTGTCAAAAAAGTTCGTATCAATTGGTCCTGGGTTAATTGCTGTTACAGAAATATTCGTATTGGAAAGTTCCATGCGCAAACTATTTGTAAATCCTAATACCGCATGCTTTGTAGCAGCATAAGCACTGGATTTTGGTGTTGCAATTTTCCCTGCTAATGAAGCAATATTAATGATTTGCCCTTCATTTCGCTCTACCATATGAGGTAAAACCGCCTTAGTACAAGCGACTAATCCGAATACGTTCACTTGAAACATACCTTTCACTTCGTGCATAGAAGCATCCTCAAAAGTTTTAAAAATACCAAACCCAGCATTGTTTACGAGTATGTCAATCTGTCCAATATCTTGCAATACTCGTGCAAATACAGTTTCGACCGCATTCTCATCACTCACATCCAATAGATAATAGTAACACGGCGTATGATACGTCGTTTTTATCTTGTTCATTAATTTCTTTAATTTCTCTTCTGTTCGAGCCATCAAAACGGGAATTGCTCCTTGCTCTGCCACCTGCATTGCAATTTGCTCTCCAATCCCGCTGGAAGCACCTGTAATGACGATTACTTGTTCTTGTAAACGTCCTGTCATTGCTGTCACCTACTTTGCATAATAAATCAATTGTGGCAAGGATTCATCAATCATTACTTGTTGATTATATGCTAAAAAGTCTAATTGTCCAACCGTTTCTGAAAGCGTAAGTGGCAATTGCTCTTTATATAATACAGGAAATAGCTTCACACATATTTCAAAAGCTGTCATCGGTTTCTCTTTTAATAATTCTAATACTTTCAAAGCTCGTGTTTCTTGTTTTTGTAATCGACTCTCGATTAGCTCCTTCACATTTACAATATCTTCTCCATGTCCAGATAAGATACGTGAAAGATTCATTTCGCTTAATCGTCTTAACGTTTGATTATATTGTAATAAAGGCCTTGCTCTTTCTGATTCTCCCTCATATGGTGGTTCTAATATTGGATTAGAAGAAATATGACGAATTAAAGCATCTCCACCAATTAGTAATCCATCACGTTCCCTGTACAAAGAAATATGTGTAGAAGCATGCCCAGGTGTTTCAATCACTTGAAATTCAGGCAAAGCATCAATACAGTCGCCTTCTCTTACCGTATGAGTTAATGATCTTTTACAAGAATATTGAAGTGTTTTCTTCGTTAGTAATCCTTCATGATTTAAAAATGCCTCTGGTACACCGAATTGTCGCGCAGCCTCTTTAAAAAATTGTTGATAACGCTTTAAAAATTGAGGATTTTGTGTAATCCAAGGTTCATTCCAAGGATGCCCAACAATATTGGCATGAGCTGAAAAAATGTTTAAAAGCCCACAATGATCAGCATGATGATGTGTAATGACCACTGTTTCAATATCATCTATTTTGTATCCTAGAACGCCTAGCTGGTATTCTAAAGATTTCCTAGCGTTCTCTGTATTGGTCCCCGTATCAATTAATGTTAATGTCTCCCCCTCAACTAAAAACACATTTACAGTTTCAACTGCAAATGGAACAGGAATCTCCATTCGGTGAATCTTTACCATGTTTATGCCCCCTGTCTCTCCGCTTCAAAATGAACCTCTCTTCAGTTTACAACTTTCATGAAATTTTGTCATTATTTTCAGATAAAAAGAAGGGATTTTCTAGCTTAGAGCGAATCTATGTACATTCATTAAAAATAAAGGGGGCACATCATGTCCATTCAAAATATTTCCTTTTTAGGAGCTGGTTCTATCGCTGAAGCAATTATTTCTGGTCTATTAGATGCAAATATAGTAAGCGCAAAACAAATTACTGTCAGTAACCGCTCAAATGAAGCAAGATTACAAGAGTTACATACAAAATATGGTATAAAGGGAACACATGATAAACAAGCATTACTCACAAACGCAAACATTCTCTTTCTTGCAATGAAGCCAAAAGATATAGTAGAAGCGATTGTACCGCTTAAAAAGTATATAACAAATACGCATCTCGTAATCTCATTACTAGCAGGTGTTTCCACTCACTCGATTGCTAAGCTTCTTCAAAAAAATGTCCCAATCATCCGTGCCATGCCAAATACATCAGCTGCTATTTTAAAATCTGCAACAGCAATCTCTCCATCTATACATGCAACAAAGCATCACATCGATATCGCCAAGTCTTTATTCGAAACAATTGGTATTGTTTCAGTAGTGAAAGAAGAAGATATGCATGCTGTTACTGCATTATCTGGAAGTGGTCCTGCGTATATATATTATGTAGTGGAAGCAATGGAAGAAGCTGCAAAACAAATCGGTTTAGAAGAATCTACAGCAAAATCGCTTATTTTACAAACAATGATTGGAGCTGCTGAGATGCTTAAAAATAATACGAAACATCCTTCTATTTTGCGAAAAGAAATTACTTCTCCTGGCGGAACAACAGAAGCTGGTATTGAAGTGCTTCAAAGTTTCGATTTCCAGAAGGCTCTCATCTCTTGTATTACAGAAGCCACAAGACGATCGCAAGACCTTGGTAAAACACTGGATCAACTACCAAAAAAATAAGAAAAAGCGGAGCTTAAAAATAAACTTGAGCTCCGCTTTTCTATCTTATATTATTTCTTTCCAAAAATCGCTTCTTGTAAACGGCGTCCTGTCGGTGTTGCTGCGAGTCCACCTTCGGCCGTTTCACGAAGTGCAACTGGCATTGTTTGGCCAATTCGAAACATCGCTTCAATCACTTCGTCACACGGAATCATGCTTGTCACACCAGCCAATGACAAGTCCGCTGCAATCATCGCATTGGAAGCACCTGCTGCATTCCGCTTTACACATGGCACTTCTACTAGTCCGGCAACAGGATCACATACTAATCCCAACATATTTTTCAAGGCGATTGCCATTGCTGTAGCAGCTTGTTCTGGTGTCCCGCCTGCCATTTCAACAGCTGCCGCTGCTGCCATACCACTTGCCGATCCAACTTCAGCTTGGCACCCTCCAGCTGCACCTGAAATACATGCATTATTCGCAACAACCATTCCAAATGCTCCTGCTGTAAATAAAAATTCAATCATTTCTTCACGTGTTGGTTGTAACTTTTCTTTCAATGCAAAAAGTACACCTGGAACTGTTCCAGCAGACCCAGCTGTTGGTGTTGCACAAATAATTCCCATCGCCGCATTGACTTCATTTGTTGCAACAGCTTTGCTCACTGCATCTAAAATCGTATGTCCCGATAGACCTTTTCCGCTCTTTATATACTCTTGTACCTTCACAGCATCACCTCCTGTTAAACCAGTTGGTGATTTCACACCGCGAATTCCTCGTTCTACTGCTTGCTCCATTACTACTAAATTCTTTTCCATTCCAGCGATTACTTCTTCACGAGAAATTCTTCTTGTTTCCATTTCACATTGAATCATGATTTCTGCAATTTTTACATTTTGTTCTTTAGCTTGCGCCACTAGTTCCGCTGCATTCCGAAACATGGTGTGTCCCCCCTGCAATTAGTCCATAATCGTTACTTGACAAATATTAGATTGTTCTTTTATCTCTTCAATCACTTCATTTTCCAATGCCTCATCTGTTTCAATAACCATAAGCGCTTTTCTTCCTTTTTCCTTACGTGAAACGCTCATTGTACTAATATTAATTTCATGCTTTGCAAGTATAGAAGCTACAGATGCAATGGCTCCAAAACGGTCGTTATTCACAATGAGAAGCGCAGGACTCGTTCCGGATAGTTGTAAATCAAATCCATTTAATTCAACAACTTCAATCTTCCCGCCACCAATTGAACAAGCCACCACTTCAATTTCTTCTTCACCTTTGTATAAACGAATTCGAGCGGTATTCGGATGCGGTGCATTCGCTTCTTCTTCAATAAAGTCAATTTCAATTCCGCGCTCCTTTGCAATCTCTAGCGAATTAGGAATTCTTACATCGTCGGTTTCAAAGCCAAGAATTCCTCCAATTAGCGCTACATCTGTTCCGTGACCACGGTATGTCTTAGCAAATGAACCGTATAAAGAAATAATAATTCTTTCTGGTTCTTGTCGAAAAAGCTGACGAGCAACTTGCCCCATTCTTGCTGCGCCTGCTGTATGTGAACTTGATGGCCCAATCATAACTGGACCGATAATATCGAATACTGAGCGATACTTCATCATAATTCCCCCTAAGCATCTATGAAAAATGATTTACTACTATTCTATTAAGCTGCTGCATCTGTTGCTTTCCCAGCCGTACCACGAATTTGTTCCGCTGTACGAATTGGATAGTTTTTAAATAAAAGTGAACCAATATAACCTGATATAAGACCAGATACCATAATACATAAGAAACATATCGTTACTTTCATAGGATCATTAAACCCATACATCACCATCAGACCAGCAATTGGTGTTGCCGTCCCTGTAGCGTTATTTACAAGTTCGAACATTGAAATAATAATCCCCGCTACTGCACCACCGATAAAGTTCGTTACATACACTGGAATTGGATTTGCAGAAATTAAATCTGCTTGTGTTAATGGTTCAATTGCTACCGCAATTGTCGTACGTTTATCCCCAAACTTCATTCGTTTAAAGAATACATAGTTCATAAAAGAAGAACTCGTGACCGCAAGTGCCCCTATTGCCATTGGCAATCCTGTTAATCCAAGAAGTGCAGTTAATGCCATTGAACTCAGTGGTGCTGTTGCAACAACTGTAATAATACCACCTAAAATAATTCCCATAATAATTGGATTCGCATTCGTTGACGACGTAATAACCCCGCCAATTTGCTTTAATGTTGCTGTTACAATCGGATCCATCCCTTGTGCAATAAGTCTTGTTAATGGTGCTGCAATAACAATACAGGCAATTAAATCTAATCCTTCTGGCACACGTTTTTCAATTTGTTTTACTAAAAATGATATAAGATAACCAGCGATAAACCCTGGTAACAATCCAAACTTTAACACAGAAGCCCCGACAAGCATAGCATAAACAGGTGATACACCCATCGCTAATGCAACAAGTGTTGCACCCGCAACCCCTCCTAGGTTACCAGATGATTTCCCAACTTCTTTCAAAAAGTCAATTCCTAGTAAATCTCCACCAACATATAATTGAAATGCTTCAACTAAGAAACTCGCAACAGCGGCGCTTGCTAAAGCTCCCATTGCTTTCATACCATTTGGTGCTTTAAAACTAAAGAGTGAGAAAAGACTTAATACAAATAGTAATAGTACAGTTCCTTTAATAATCTCCATGTTGCCCTCTCCTTTAGTCAATTTCGTTTCGTTACGAAAAATGGCTAAAATGCACGATGTAACTCACGATAAATTGTGATTTGCCCTCATTATAGCTCGTTTTTTTTGAAACGCTTACTTTTGTTGAATTTTTAAATTTCTGAATTGGTGTTAATCTCTTTCTATTGTATCAATTATATATCTAATTATTTATATAACAGTTTTTCAAATCGAATAACATTCTGCACTTCTTTACAGAATATCCTAACATTTTAACATCACTGTACCATATAATAAAACTATTTAATGATAACAGCTTTACCAATATATAGATTAAAAAAATTTTTCCAAAATGAAACAATGGCAATTTTTTATTGCCATTGTTTGAAAAATGTTATCTTTCTACTGGAAATGACTTCAAGTCCATCGCTATTTCTGTATGGGCAAATACAGCTTTTGCTTCTCGCAACAACTCCTTATACATATCGCCTTGATAACGTGAACTAATATGTGTCAATATTAAACGCTTCACGTTTGCTTCTAGGGCAATGCGTGCCGCCTGCTCAGTTGTGGAATGAAAATAATCATGAGCCTGGGTTTGATCCGCTGCTGCAAATGTCGCCTCATGTACAAGTACATCAGCATCTTGGGCAAGAATTCTACTCGCATCACAATAACGAGTATCTCCTAAAATGGTAATAATTCTTCCTTTTTGCGGAGGCCCAATAAAGTCCTTCCCATCTAACACTCTTCCGTCTTCTAATTCAACAATCTCTCCATCTTTTAAACGTTTAAAAATCGGACCTGGTTTCACATTAGCTTCTCGTAACTTCTCTACAAGAAGAGGGCCTTGTATATCTTTCTCAACAATTCGGTATCCAAAACATTCAATCCCATGTGACAGTCTCTTTGTTTCGACATAAAATTGTTTGTCTTCAAAGACAATACCCTCTTCAGTAATTTCTACAATTTCAAGCGGGTATTTCACATGTGTTGTACTCACGGATAAAGCCACTTCAATAAACTGTTCAATTCCTTTTGGGCCATATACCGTTAACGGCGTTGTTCCTCCTTGAAAAGAACGACTTCCTAATAAACCTGGTAATCCAAAAATATGATCGCCATGTAAATGCGTAATAAATATTTTTTCAATCCGACGTGGACGTACAGATGTATGTAAAATTTGATGTTGCGTTGCTTCACCACAATCAAATAGCCATGTCCCTCCCCTTTCTTCCAATAACTGCAAAGCGATAGCTGAAACATTTCTTCCTTTTGAAGGAACACCTGCACCAGTTCCTAAAAACACAAATTCCACTTTCTTTCCTCCAGCTCTTTATATAGTCTATCTTTCATCTTACGGAATGTTATGTAAAATGGCAAATGTAATCTCCTTAACAAGCTATCTAGACATCTATATAATACGAACAATACGAAATAAATTTTTGTAAATTGTTCGTGTTTTATGATAAAATAATTGTATAAAAAATAAAGGGAGCGTCTTATTATGAAAGAAGTATTTCGTTTACAAACTGATTTTTCGTCTTCATTTGATCGTTGGGTAAGCTCATTTGTTTCTAATTATCCGACCCAGCTGAAATGGTCAACTTTAAAGGAATTAATCCATGAATATACATCATCGCATACGAATCAAACGGTACCGGAATACATCTCTTCCTCTATCACATATTATGCACAACGTATTTCAACAGCAAACAATACAGAGATTATTATTTATACAAATCCTACAATCTCATAATCTCTAAAGTAAGAAAGCACCCAAATAGGTGCTTCCTTACTCATTTCATATACCCATTTCCTGTTATATATATTTCTCAGTCAAATCATCAAAGGACATCCTATTCTCTTCTGCCCCATTTATCAACTATTCATATCATTTCCCATCCACTCTATAAAAAATATGTCCGTTTCAATATGAATAATAAATCTCCTATTGGTCATTTTAAAAACATACTACCATGAAGGAGGAAGAGCCATGAAAAAGCTTAAAATATGTTCCATTATTTCACTAGCAACCATCTCACTCTTTGGCTGTGCTGGAAATCAAAAAGATAACGCTTTAGATAATCGAGATCACGATAACATTCGAAATGTTAGATACGAAGGAAATCAAACAGATCTTCAAAGGGGAAGAAATGTTCCAAATGATATAACAAATAATGACACACGACTGCACATAGCCAATAAGGCAGCAGACCGCATTGTGGAGCTAAAAGAAATCGACACAGCAAATGTAATTGTTACAAATAGAAACGCCTACGTTGCTGTTGTTTTACGAGATCATGTAAAAGGGGAACTCACAAGAGAATTAGAAAAAAGAGTTGCTGATCAAGTAAGAGCAATTGATCCAAATATTCGTTATGTCTTTGTTTCTTCAAACCCTGATTTCGTTAATCGCATGAGAGATTATGCTGCCAAAATTGATCAAGGGAAACCCGTAAGAGGACTAATTGAGGAATTTAATGAAACGGTTCGAAGAGTATTTCCAAACTCTCGCTAAAGAAAAAAGTGTCATGATGCTTATATGTAATCATGGCACTTTCTATAGAAATTTATTTTCTAATCTTTGTTGGAACGATTTCTCTTGTTTGCGTAACAATTGACTCCCTCGTTGTAACAGCGGCGTTCCATACTTATCATTAATTTGTTCGATAACGGCTAATAACGGCTCTTCTTTTGCATCTTGCTCAAATGAGAATAAATCTAATTGCTTGACCGATTCCGTTTTCCATTCTAGTTCAGTCGCTGTAACACCGAGTAAACGAATAGAATCACCATTCCAATGCTGTTTCCATAAACGAGAAGCTGCTTGAAATATATCGCGCTCTTCCCAAACTGCATTTTTTAATTGTTTACTTCGCGTAATTGTACGCCTATCATAATATTTAATTATAATTTGAATATTGTAGCTAACGAGCGTACGTTTTTGTAATCTACTGCTTACCGATTTTGATAATTTCTTCAGCATATCAAGCAATTCCTTCTCTTCATCCATATCCTTGGAAAAAGTCATTGAATTTCCAACGCTTTTATGTTGCCCCATTTGATTTGGATCAACCTTTCGATCATCGATACCTTTTGCCCGTTTTTGTAAGTCAACACCATGCTTTCCAAGCTTCGCACGAATAATATGTTCGTCTCCCTTTGCTAACTGTTCAATCGTATATATATGAATTTCATTTAATTTCTCTGCTGTTTTCTTCCCAATTCCATGCATACTTTCAACGGAACGTGGCCAAAGCATGTACGGAATATCTCGCTTGCGCAGCACTGTAATACCGAGCGGCTTTTGCATATCAGAAGCTGTTTTCGCAAGAAAGAGATTTGGTGCTATCCCGATGCTACATGGAAGTTGCAATTCTGTTACTAATGTCTGTTGAATCATTTTTGCAATTTCAATTGGCGTACCAAGCGCATAGCAATCTGTAATGTCTAAATATCCTTCATCTATCGATACCGGTTGGATTTTCTCTGTGAAACGAGAGAGAATTTGAAACATCTGAAAAGAAGCTTCTCGATATAACGTAAAATTCGGCTGCTTCACAATTAAATGGGGACATAACTTCTTTGCTTCCCAAAGTTGCATCGTTGTACGTATCCCGTATTCTCTCGCTTCATAGCTGCATGTCACAATAATTCCTTTTCGCTCTTTTTCATTTCCTGCAATTGCTAGCGGTTTTCCTTTTAACGATGGATCATGTGCAATTTCAACCGATGCGAAAAAACAATTCATGTCAACATGTAAAATAACATGTCCATTTTTCGGATACATTTCTCGCATATTATCCACCTCACAAAGAACATTTGTTCTTTTATTATATCAGATTTATTTACAATAGTGGTATGGTCTCGTAAAAATTTGTTCTTTTTTCTATCTCTTATCCATAACTATACTAAAAAAGAAATAACAATAAAAAACGTGCAAACCCATGACGGATTTACACGTTGTTTGATTGTTATTTTGCTACTTCTTCAATAATAGCAACAACTAATTCAGCTGTTTTTGTAAGTTCTTCAACAGGAATTTTTTCGTTTGTTGTATGAATTTCCTCATACCCTACTGCTAAGTTCACGGTTGGGATACCATGTCCAGCAATTACATTTGCATCACTTCCGCCACCACTTTGATGAAGAGATGGTGTACGGCCAATTTTTTCAGCTGCACGTTTTGCTACTTCTACGACATGATCGCCATCAGCAAATTTAAACCCTGGATACATGACTTTTACTTCTACTTCTGCTTGACCACCCATTTCTTGTGCAGTAGTTTCAAATGCTTCTTTCATTTTCGCAACTTGTGCTTGCATTTTTTCTTCTACTAGAGAACGTGCTTCCGCAAAAATTTGCACATGGTCACAAACGATATTTGTTTGTGTTCCCCCTTCGAACCGACCGATATTTGCAGTTGTTTCAGAATCAATGCGTCCAAGTGGCATTTTGGCAATTGCTTTTGCTGCAATTGTAATAGCAGATACGCCTTTTTCTGGCGCTACACCAGCATGTGCTGTTTTCCCACGAATAATTGCATTTACTTTTGCTTGCGTTGGCGCTGCGACTACAATTTCACCAACTTTTCCATCGCTATCTAACGCATAACCATATTTCGCTGTAATGCGTTCGCGTTCTAATGCTTTTGCACCGACAAGACCTGATTCTTCACCAACTGTAATAATAAACTCAATTTTCCCATGCGGAATATTCTTTTCTTTTAAAACGCGGATTGCTTCAAACATCGCTGCTAATCCCGCTTTATCATCTGACCCTAAAATTGTAGTACCATCAGATACAATATACCCATCTTTAATAGAAGGTTTAATTCCTTTTCCCGGAACTACTGTATCCATATGAGAAGTAAAATAAATTGTATCTACGTCTTCTTTTGTTGCTGGTAACGTACAAATTAGATTACCTGCCCCATGTCCCGTTGCATCCATTGTATCGTCTTCAAATACTTCAACACCTAAAGCGGTAAATTTCTCTGTTAACACTTTGCAAATTTCCGCCTCAAATTTCGTTTCAGAATCTACTTGTACTAATTCCATAAATTCATTGACTAAACGTTCTTGATTAATCATAAAACTGCGCCTCCTGCACTACCATTATGTATGTACACTATTCATTATAACAGAATTTCGCGAAATTTTCGAAATACATGACAAAAAACAGATGGTTCGTACATCTATATAACCATCTGTTTACTTTGACTCATTTAAAAGAACCCATCGCATATGATCTTCCCACACTCCATTGACCATTAACATTTTTCGAGATACACCTTCATATTGAAATCCAAGTTTTGTGACAACTTGAATCGATGCTAAATTTCGAGGCATAATTGGCGCTTCGATTCGATGTAAACGAGCTTCTTGAAAAGCTACCTCAATTGCCTTTCTAAGTGCTTCTGTTGTATATCCTTTATTCAATTCATCCTTATCTAACTTATAGCCAAGAACACATGATTGATAAACACCTCTCACAATTAAATTGAACGAAATACAGCCAATAATATTTGTATCATCCTCTTTTTTAAATATCCATAGCCGGATCATTTTCCCCTCTGCTACTTCTTTTCTATCTTTTTTAAGTCGCTTTATTTGATACTCTAATGTAAAAAAATCATCTGGTCTATATTCTTCCCATGCTTTTAAAAAGTCGCGATTTTTGTCGTAATATTGAAGAACTTGCTTTGCATACGACTCGTCAATTTCCCTTAATTGTAAACGCTCTGTTTCATATATTTTCATCATCGTATCTCCATTCTTCAGCTTACAAAACTGTTAAAAGTCACCATAAAAAGTATTCCCTTACTTTGTTATATTCTCTATGTATCGCAAATTTTCCTGTTATCTTCCTAGACACTTCCCAAACTTTGTCTTTCCCCTTGTCCCCTCTTTCGTTTCTCGTTACAATAAACTTGTAATGACTGCAAGGAGGCCCATTATGAATAAAAAAGCACAAAAAATTATGGTATATATCATGCTTATTTCCATGCTTGTAACAACACTGCTTGCTGGTGCAAGTATGTTTTGGTAAAAAGTGTACATTTACTTTTTTATATTTTATTCTGCTATTGGTGAGCAACAGGACTCTCGCTAATTAAAGTTACACTTTATCTCTATTAATAAAGTGTAACTTTAATCAGTGGGGGTTTTCTTCATCCCCCACTGATTATGAGCCCTCACCAATCGCGCTGCCCTAAAATAGCGGGATAAAAACAAGGCTGTATATTCTCATAGAAAATAACAGCCTTGTTTCATGAAACAAAATAGATATCTACTTGATTACTAACAAAATTGCTACAATACTAAATGAAAACATCATCATAAGAGCCATCACAAAACTTGTATACTGTTTTTGCTGAAATGCTCCAACTACAAATGTTAAATTTAACAATGCCATAAATAGAATAGATACGAAAAAATTGCATATATTAAAAATCGTTAATATAAAAGTAATAATAAATAGAAAACCAATTAAAAATTGCGCGTACGAAATCTTTGACTTCACATACATATAAGCAATTCCTTTCTTCCTACCTTTATATATTTTCATTAACGCATGAACATGCACACATGCTAATCATATAAGGTAAATGTAAAGAACATTTACCTTATATGATTGACTCTCTCTAGCGAATCGCTCCTTTTTCTTTCGCCAGCTGCGAGAAGGATTTTTTCGATTTGACAATCCATACTTTTGTTCCGATTGGAACACGATCAAATAAATACTCCACATCATGTTTCTTCATCCGAATACATCCTTGTGAAATATATTTCCCAATCGAACTCGGTTGATTTGTACCATGAATACCATATTTGCTTCCATCGGTTCCTCTTGCATTAAATCCCATCCACCTTGATCCAAGTGGATTTTTTGGTGATCCTCCTGGAATATTTTTCGCAATATAGTAAGGATTTTTTGCTTTCATCACAATATCAAATGTTCCCTCTGGTGTGAGTTCATTTGTTTTTCCAGTTGCAATAGGAAACATATTTTGAATTTTCCCATCGTTAATATACGCAAGTTTATTGTTCTCTTTATTTACAATAATGAAAGGATCACCAACTCGCGGATTATCACCAAGGGGCCAAATGGGGGAAAGGGAAAAAAGTAATAATAACGAGATAAGAAATGGCATATGCAATTCCTGCCTCCTTATATAAGTTCTTTTATATTATCCTTTCCTTTAAATCGGCTTTTAATGAGTAAATATTGTTCCATTTCATATACGAGTTGAAAAAGTTTCGCACGTATTTCAAATTCCTCACGTGTCTCTGGAAGAGGCATGTCTCGAAACAATTCGCGCATCTCTTGAAGCTGTCTAAGTGATATTAACCCTGTACTTTCAGGACGAATCGAATTCCCAACATTTTCAATCACTTCTGCAATCATTTCCGCTTGTTCGTAAGACCAAGATAATGAAGCGGCAAGCGGCATAATTCTCTCTAAAATTTCAAATTGCTGAAAGCGCATATCGAAATATCGATAATAATAATCATCTTCTCGCATAAATTGATTTTCTAACTTTTTGAACGATACATCCTTCGCTCGTTTCAAGATTTCCTCTGTTTCAATTAATTCTTTTCCCGACCACGTACTCTCTCGATTGCGTAAGTATGCTGCTATCTCAAATAAAATCGTTTTAAAATTCGATTCTACTTGCTCTTGATATTCCTTTAATTTCTTTTCTGCACTCGGCATATACATATTCACTAATAAAGCGACACTAATTCCAATCGTTAACACAGCAACTTCATTTCCAATCGCTGACCAAGTAATATGTTTTAATGAATAGAGGTGCATAACAATAACGGAACTTGTCACAATTCCTTCTTGAATCTTACACATAACTGCTGTTGGAATAAAAGTAAGCAACAATAAACTAATAGCAAGTGGTGTATAACCAATTGTCTCAAAAATACAAAATGAAAATGCCATCGATAATACACATGCTAAAAAACGATGTAACGATACTTGTAATGATTTTCGCTTTGTATTTTGTACACATAAAATCACTAAAATCCCTGCTGAACTATAAAACTCTAATCCAAAAAGCTGAGCAACAAAGACAGCGATTCCTGTTCCAACTGCTGTTTTTACTGTACGATATCCGATTTTAAACATATTATTGCTCCTATATGTATAAACGTATTTACGATAAGTATAAAAAAAGGACGACAAACTGTCATCCTTTTCTTTTATTATTCACTTAACCTTGACACATTACAATATTTTTTGTAAAAAAACTTTCGCACGATCGCTCTTTGGCTCTGTAAAAAATTGCTGCGGAGTTGTATCTTCAACAAGTTTCCCACCATCTAAGAAAAGGACACGATCCGCTACTTCTTTCGCAAACCCCATTTCATGTGTCACAATTACCATTGTCATCCCTGTAGTCACTAATGATTTCATTACTTCCAATACTTCTTTTACCATCTCAGGATCCAGTGCAGAAGTTGGTTCATCAAATAACATCACTTCCGGTTCCATAGCTAATGCTCTAGCGATGGCCACGCGTTGCTTTTGACCTCCAGATAGGCGATTTGGATATGCCCCCTTCTTATTTAGCAATCCTACTTTTTCCAATAATTCCATTGCTTTTTGTTCCGCAGTTCCTTTAGCTATCCCTTTTACATTCACGGGAGCATATATAATATTTTCTAGCACGGTCATATGTGGGAATAAATGAAAATGTTGAAATACCATTCCGACTTTTTCACGTACATTCATCATATTCGTTTTCAGATTTGTTACTTCTTTATCTCCGATCCAAATACTTCCGCTTGTCGGTGTTTCCAATACATTCATACAACGTAAAAAAGTTGATTTCCCCGATCCAGATGGTCCAACAATTGCAACAACTTCTCCCTTTTCAATTGTTGTCGTAATTCCTTTTAATACTTTATGTTCTCCAAATGATTTATGAAGATTTTCAATCTTAATCACTTTTCTTCATTCTCCCTTCAATTGCTTTCCCAACTACTGTAAGTACAATCACTAAAATATAATAAACAAGCCCAACAAAAAGTAATGGTTCAAGATACTTAAATGTTTCACCACCCACAATGTAAGCGCGACGCATTAAATCTGTTGCACCAATTACTGTTACTACAGCCGATTCCTTCGTCAGTGTTGCAAATTCATTCACAAGCGCAGGTAATATATTTTTTAATGCTTGTGGTAATATAATATGTCTCATCATTTTCCCATACGGTACACCTAGCGCTATCGCTGCTTCGGTCTGCCCTTTATCAATCGCTTGAATCCCGGCGCGAATGACCTCAGACATATATGCACCTGAATTTAAGCTAAATGCAATGACTGCGGCTAAAAAAGCTGGAATATCATATCCAATCATTTGTGGTACACCAAAATATATAATCATTAATTGCAAAACAAGTGGTGTTCCACGAAATATGGATGTATATAGATCCGCTGCAACATTTAAAACTCGAATTCTAGCAATCTTACAAAGAGCTAATAGTGTCCCTAATATAAAACCAATTAAAGCTGAAACAGCTACAATTTTTAATGTAACTTCTAGTCCTTTTAATATATATGGTATCGATGGCGTTATTGCCGAAAAATCTAGATTCATGTTTTGTTCATTCCTCTCTCAGAAGATAGAAAGGCAGCTTATTTTTCGCTGCCAAACCATTTTTTCACTAATTTATTCATTTCACCATTTTCTTTCATCTTCTGAATCACTTTATTAAACTCTGCTGTTTTATCGCTATTTTTTGGAAGAGCAATCGCTGCCCCTACTTCTTCTGGTGCTTCCTGAATTTCAATCCCTTGTAAACCTTTTACCTTTTCTAAATAATGTTTAGCAATCGTATCTTCTAAAATAGCAGCATCAAAACGTCCTGCTTTAATTTCTTGTACAATTTCTGGTACACGGTCGCGTCCTTCCGCTTTAAGATCCACTTGTTTTTTGAACTCATTTGCTTTTTCTTCTTGAATAGAACCAGTTTGTACTCCTACCTTTTTCCCTTTCAAATCTTGCAATGACTTAATATTAGAATCTTTCTTGGAAACAATCATATTTTTAGCAACGAAATAAATATCTGTGAAATCTGCATTTTCTTTACGTTCTGCTGTTGGTGTCATACCGGCCATAACAAAATCTACTTTTCCTGAACTGAGCGATGCTAACAATCCTCCAAAATCCATATCTTTCACTTTCACTTCATATCCAAGTTCTTTTCCAATATATTTTGCAATATCGACATCAAATCCAATAATCTCATCACTTTTTGATGCTTCCACATATTCATACGGTTTATAATCTGCTGAAGTCCCCATAATAAGCACCTTTTTATTTTTGTCAGCACCTACTTCTTTTTCCTCTCCTTTACTACATGCACTAAACATACTTAAAATTAAAATAAGTGCAATTGAAATCGATAATACCTTCTTCATATTTCTTCCCCCTAATATTGTATGTTTAACAGTTTATAAGAATTTTTATTCGTTGTTTGTATTGTAGCAGTCATTTTATTTTTATGCAATAATTAAAATAAAAATAAATATAATGACGGTTAAAACAAGGAAATAAATTGTTTTTATGCATAAAAGTTGTATAAAAATGATTTTACATCTATTCAATTCTCATGTACATAATAAAATAACAAAAAGGCCCGTATACATTATCGTATACGGACCTTTTGTTATTTTATAGCTCTTCGCAGTTCTCTTCAAAATAGGACTGTAATTTTTCAATGACTTGCATCGGTTCATGTCCCTCGATTTCGTGGCGCTCTACCATTGTTACAATCTTTCCGTCTTTTAATAAGGCAAAAGATGGAGAGGAAGGTGGATATCCTTCAAAATATTCACGTGCACGTGCTGTTGCTTCTTTATCTTGTCCTGCAAATACTGTTACGAGATGATCTGGACGTTTATCATAATGAACAGAATGTGCAGCAGCAGGGCGAGCAATTCCGCCTGCACAGCCACATACAGAGTTTACCATTACAAGTGTTGTACCTTTTCTTTTCAATGCTTCATCAACTGCTTCTGGCGTTGTTAATTCTGTATATCCAGCGGAGACGATTTCTTCGCGAGCTTGACGAACGACATCATTCATAAAAAAATTAAAGTTAATCAAAATGTTCCCTCCTCTAAGTGTACCTATTTGTATCTTACCAGTAACTATTTCCGAAATACAAGTAAACTTCCTAGTTTTGTTGTTAAATCTAAAAAAATCCTAGAGCAAGAGGCTCTAAGATTTTTTCTTAATGACCACGACGCTTTTGCTTTGCCTTTTGTACTTTCATAAGACGTTTTCTTCGCTTTTCTGCTTCGCGTTGTTCCTTTGCGAGCACCTGTTTCTCTTTCTTACGCAATTCATATGACAATTGGATTGCTTCCTGTGCTTTTGTAAGACGCGAGACATTGACTCCTTTTGCTGCTTGCCTGATAAGACGCTTTATATTTTTGGGCCTTTGCTTCGTTCTCACTTCAACCCCATAGCGAGCAAAATTTTGAAAATAAGTGACCATCTTTCCATTAACAAATGAGAGAATTTCCTCATCTGATGGCTCTGTTCCAAAAATATAACGCGCTCCATACAATTTTCCTTTTTCGTTTTTCGTAATAATTCCAACAAAGTATTGACCATCGTGATATACTGTCAATTCCATCGACAGCCCCTCCTAAAAAAAGATTCAGAAATACTGGACATCCCGGAGGGGAAGGTTACTGACATACTCGTATGCGTCCGGACTACCAACCGAACTGTGTTTTTGTATTTCTACAGCTATTATATCGCATTTTTATTTTCTTTTTCTATTTTTTCATACGTTTCAATTATTTTTTTGTGCGATCCTACCATATAATCAGGAAGTTCTCTTATTGGAAAGAATGCAAGCTGAACAGCCTCTGCTGTGTTCATATTGAGGTTTCCTTCATATTCATCTGTATAATAAGCTGTTGTTACCGATTGAAATTCATCCCCGTTCGCTAGTTTTGTAAAATAGTTGGCTCCAGAAAATACATGAATTAAACGCAAATTCTTAACATGAATCCCTGTCTCTTCATAAACTTCGCGGTAAGCTGTTTCTTCTGGTGATTCGCCAAGTTCCATTAGGCCACCGGGCAATCCCCATTTTCCATACGGCTCTGTTCTTTGTTGTAATAAAACTTCTCCCTTTTTATTGATTACAAGTACAACAGCGCCAACTAAAATTAAAGGGCGATGACCAACTATTTTTCGTAACTCCTCTACATATCCCATCGAAACACCTCCCTTTTGTTATTTCTTTGTCCACACTATTGTATCATATGTAGAAAATGATAAAATGCGTGTATCTTTCATCAATTGTTGTTAGCAGAACAGTTCAAATGGAGTCTTGTCTCCCCCTATTCAACTACCACGTATGTTAAATATGAACGTCATAATCATTGAACTGCAGTTCTTCATAGCAAATAACAATCATGCGAATACAACACCTCAATTGTGCAATTATTCTTAAAAATCTATATGCTAGAATTGCTCGTTCTATAGAACTCAGCCATGCGCGCTTGCTAATTGAGAGGATATATAAAAGAAGTTGATTTGTTCTGAAACAAACCAACTTCTTTTAAAGATGTTACTTAACGGAAAACATATACTTTTTATATGTTTTCCGTACCGATAATATGAGTCCCATCATAATCATATTCGAGAATAAAGAGCTCCCTCCATATGATAAAAATGGAAGTGCAATCCCTTTTACAGGCATTAACCCAACAATCATACCAACATTTTGGAAGATTTGAATCGTTAATATGCCTATTGTTCCAGCACATAATAATGTACCGAATAGATTATCAGCAGAATAACCAATAATAATTGTTCGATAAAGTAGTAAAAGAAACAAGAATATAACTAGAGCGGCAATGATAAATCCACCTTCTTCAGCAATCGTAGCAAAGATAAAATCAGTATGTTTCTCTGGAATATAAACATTTCCACCGCCAAATCCTTTTCCTTCCATTCCTCCACTGCCAACAGCTAAAATGGATTGCTGTGTTTGATACCCTTGATCTGTATGTTCAAATGGATCTAACCAACCTAAAATACGTGATTGTTGGTGAGGTTTTAACATTGTAACTAATTTATTAAAGAAAAAATCTGGATACTTTACGTATATAAATATTAATGTAGACAATATAGTCACCGGAATAACTGTACATAACGCAATTAACTTCTTTTGAATCCCTGACATAAACAAAATACACGCGATCGCAGCTGCATATAAGAACACCATACCTGTATCTGGTTGGCTATATACAACTACCGTAGGAGGAAGTGACACTAACATAATTTTTCCTAATAATATTAAATCTGTTTGAAATGTCCGGATCACATATTGTGCATTATGTTTCACCGCTAAACTTGCAACGATGAGAAGCAATGAAATTTTGAAAAACTCAGATGGTTGAATTTGTCCGATACCAGGGAAAATAAACCATCTTTTTGCCCCTAACTTTTCAGGTGTAAAGCTCGATGTTGGCAATACCTTCAAAATTATTAATGAACCAAATCCAACAATATAGAGTGGCCAGGACAATTTTTGCAGTTGATCTAAGTCAACGCTAGCAACAAGGAGTAACAAGACAACCCCTATGATATAGTTTACACCTTGTTTCAAAGCGAAGTTTGAATCCCCATATTGTCCAGTTTGTTGACTGCTATATATAGCCGCTATACTTGTAACACATAGTGCAAACAAAATTAAAATTAACTTTACATCTAAACTTTTTAGAAATTCGGTACTTCTTTTCATGACATCCTCCTGAAACATTGTTACAGCAAAATAAAAAACCAGGAGTCAACATTATGCATGTTTTGACGACTGATTACAGATTATCTATGAAACACTTATATAGAATACCTCTCTTTTTCATACAATACAATATATTATACTATAGTTTCATCAGTAAGATTTGGCAAAAGATTATTCTTTTTTTATTTTATATCTATATACCAGATATCAGCAATGTATTTTCATAAATTCTTTCTACATTATGACTCATTGTCAGATATTAAGATAGAAATGAAAGATATCACCTTTTGTACAAATGTAAAAAGCTCGCATTTCGCGAGCTTTTTATTAATATACAGATGTATTCTCCGCTGACATATTTTCTAAAATCTCTTTCACTCGACCTAAGAACTTGCCACAGATCAAACCGTCAAGTACGCGATGATCAAGCGATAAACATAAATTAACCATGTCACGTGCCCCAAACATGCCGTTATCCATAATAACCGGACGTTTTACAATTGATTCTACTTGTAAAATAGCAGCTTGTGGATGGTTAATAATACCCATAGATTGAACAGAACCAAATGATCCTGTGTTATTAATTGTAAATGTACCGCCTTGCATTTCATCTGGTTTTAATGATTTTGTACGAACTTTCGTTGCAAGCTCCGTAATTTCACGAGCAATACCTTTAATTGTTTTTTCGTCTGCATGTTTAATCACTGGAACAAATAATTCCTCTTCTGTTGCAACAGCAATAGAAAGGTTAATATCTTTCTTCTGAACGATTTTATCACCAGCCCACATAGAATTAATTTGCGGGTATTCTTTTAACGCTTGTGCAACTGCTTTTACGAAGAATGCAAAGAATGTTAAGTTAAAGCCTTCACGTTTCTTAAATTCATTTTTAATTGCGTTACGATACGATACAAGATCTGTCACATCTACTTCAATCATCATCCAAGCGTGAGGTGCCTCATGTTTACTGCGTAACATATTCGCAGCAATAGCTTTACGCACACCTGTTACTGGAATTTCAATATCACCAGGTACGGTTGGTACAGATACTGGTTTCGCTTCTGTTTTTTGTACTGGCGCTTTCTCTTCTGCTTTTGGCGCTTCTTGAGGAGTAGGTGTTGATACAGCTACTTCCTCTTTTTTCGCATCCGCTTGCGGAATATTTCCTGATTCCACAAGTTTCAAAATATCTTTACGTGTAATGCGTCCATTTGCTCCTGTACCTTCTACTACATTTAAATCGATATTATGTTCACCTGCAAGCTTTAATACCGCTGGAGAATAACGAGGTTTCCCGTCAGTTGGTTGCTTTGTTTTTGCTACTTTTTCAGCTGAGATAACCTCTGCTTTTGCTTCCTCTTTCGTTTTCTCTTCTACAGCTGTTGCTGCTACTTCATCTGCTCCCTCTACTTGAATGACACAAACAACTTCCCCTACAGCAAGTGTGTCTCCTTCCGCTGCAACTAACTCTTTCACAACCCCGGTGAAAGAAGATGGTACTTCTGCATTTACCTTATCTGTCATTACTTCTGCGATTGGATCATATTTATTCACATGATCCCCAACATTTACAAGCCATTTGCTAATTGTACCTTCTGTTACGCTCTCCCCGAGCTGAGGCATTGTAATATTTTCTACAGCCATGTATAGTCCCCCCGATTAAAATTCCGCAAGTTCACGCATTGCTTTTTCAACTTTATCTGGATTTACCATAAAGAATTTTTCCATTGTTGGTGCATATGGCATCGCCGGAACGTCTGGACCTGCAAGACGTGCAATTGGTGCATCTAAATCAAACAGACAATTTTCAGCGATAATCGCGGATACTTCGCTCATAATACTTCCTTCTTTATTATCTTCCGTTACAAGAAGAACTTTACCTGTTTTTGAAGCAGCTTCAATAATTGCTTCCTTATCTAATGGATATACAGTACGCAAGTCAAGAATATGTGCAGAAATGCCATCTTTTGCTAACTTTTCAGCAGCTTGAAGAGCAAAATGAACACATAATCCATATGTGATAACAGTAATATCATCGCCTTCACGTTTTACATCTGCTTTTCCAATCGGTAATACGTAGTCATCTTCTGGTACTTCGCCTTTAATTAAACGATATGCACGTTTATGTTCAAAGAATAATACTGGATCTTCATCACGAATCGCCGCTTTTAATAATCCTTTTGCATCATATGGTGTAGAAGGAATTACTATTTTTAAACCTGGTTGGTTTGCAAATAATGCTTCTACGGATTGTGAATGATACAAAGCACCATGAACACCGCCACCAAATGGTGCACGTATCGTTAATGGACAAGTCCAGTCGTTATTAGAACGATAGCGAATTCTTGCTGCTTCAGACACAATTTGGTTCACCGCTGGCATAATAAAATCAGCAAATTGCATTTCCGCAATCGGACGCATACCATACATTGCCGCTCCGATTGCTACTCCTGCAATTGCAGATTCTGCAAGCGGTGTATCGAGCGCACGCTCTTCGCCGAATTGATCATACAATCCAGTTGTCGCTTTAAATACGCCACCTTTTTTACCAACGTCCTCTCCTAATACAAATACTTTCTCATCGCGTTCCATTTCTTCACGCATTGCCAATGTAATCGCGTCAATATAAGACATTACAGCCATGAAACGTTCCCCCCTATTCTGCGTATACGTGCTTCAATGCATCTTCAGGTGCTGCATACGGAGCATTTTCTGCATATTCTGTTGCTTCATTTACGATATGCATAATTTCATCTAACATTTGTTTTTCGGATTCTTCTGTCAATAAACCTACTTCTTTTAAATAAGCAGCAAATGTAAAGATTGAATCTTTCTTCTTCGCTTCTTCCACCTCTTCTTTATCGCGATATACACGATCGTCATCATCACTTGAATGTGCTGTTAAACGATATGATACAGTCTCAATTAACGTTGGGCCTTCCCCGCGTCTGCCGCGTTCTGCCGCCTCTTTTACAGCTTGATATACTGCAAGTGGGTCATTTCCGTCTACCGTATATCCTGGCATACCATATCCAATCGCACGATCTGATACATTTTTACATGCTAATTGCTTTTCAAGTGGTACTGAAATGGCATATTTGTTATTTTCACACATAAAGATGACAGGTAGCTTATGTACACCAGCAAAGTTCGCACCTTCGTGGAAATCACCTTGGTTAGAAGAACCTTCACCAAATGTTACAAACGTTACTAAATCTTTTTTCTCCATTTTTCCCGCTAAAGCAATCCCAACGGCATGTGGTACTTGCGTTGTAACCGGAGACGATCCTGTTACAATACGATTTTTCTTCTGTCCAAAGTGACCAGGCATTTGACGACCACCTGAGTTTGGATCTTCCGCTTTTGCAAATCCAGATAACATCAGTTCTTTTGCTGTCATACCAAATGTTAATACTACGCCCATATCACGATAGTAAGGTAATACATAATCTTTTTCACGATCGAGTGCAAACGCTGCTCCTACTTGCGCCGCTTCTTGTCCTTGACAAGAAATTACGAATGGAATTTTACCCGCACGGTTTAATAACCACATGCGTTCATCAATTTTACGTGCAAGTAACATCGTACGGTACATTTCTAATACTTGCTCATCACTTAAGCCAAGCGCTTCATGGCGTTTTTCTTTTACTTCTGCCATTTTTCATAACCTCCTAAATCCACATTTTTATGCGTGTAACGCTTTTCCATCTACAGCTAGTGCTGCTTCACCAATCGCTTCTGATAATGATGGATGCGGATGAATTGTATGTGCCACTTCCCAAGGTGTTGCATCCAACACTCTTGCAAGGCCAGCTTCAGAAATCATATCTGTTACATGTGGACCAATCATATGGACACCAAGAATATCATTGGTTTCTTCATCAACCACAAGTTTCACAAACCCATCTGACTCTCCATATACAAGTGCCTTTCCGATTGCACGGAATGAGAACTTACCTACCTTTAGCTTATAGCCTTTTTCTTTTGCCTCTTGTTCTGTTAAACCAACAGATGCAACTTCCGGATTGCTATAAACACATTTTGATACCATAGAGTAATCAATTGGCATAACATCTTTTCCAGCAATATGCTCTACGGCAACGATCCCTTCATGTGAAGCCACATGTGCAAGTTGTAATCCTCCGATTACATCACCAATTGCATAAATGTGAGATTCTTTCGTTTGATAAAATTCATTTGTTTGAATGTATCCTTTTTCCACAACGATATCTGTATTTTCCAATCCGATATTTTGTGTATTGGCTTGTCTTCCCACAGATACAAGCATTTTTTCTGCTTGAAATTCTTTCTTTTCACCATTATGTTCTGCCTGTATAGTTACTCCATTATCTTTTCCTAATGTTTCTGGTAATACTTTTGCACCCGTCACCACCTTAATTCCTTTTTTCTTTAAGAGACGTTGCATTTCTTTTGACACATCTTGATCCTCAAGTGGAAGAACATGTTTTGCATATTCTAATATCGTCACTTCTACGCCAAAATCAGCAAGCATAGATGCCCATTCGATTCCAATTACGCCACCGCCAACAATAATAATAGACTTAGGAAGAGTTTCCATTTTCAAGGCGTGATCCGAGGACATAACGTATTCTCCGTCTAATTCTAATCCAGGTAACGAGTTTGGACGGGAACCAGTTGCAATAATTACATTTTTCGGAATTAACATTTCATTCTCTTCACCATTTGTAAATTCAACCGAAATTGTTCCTGGCATCGGTGAGAAAATTGATGGACCTAGTATACGACCAATCCCTTCAAATACATCAATTTTCCCTTGCTTCATTAAGTGCTGAACCCCTTTATGAAGTTGCGCTACAATTTTTCCCTTACGCTCTTGTACTTTCGCAAAATTTAACTCTACATTACTTGTCACAACACCAAACTCTTCTCCCTTTTTAGCGGTTGCATATACTTCCGCACTACGGAGTAAAGCTTTGCTTGGAATACACCCTTTATGCAAGCACGTGCCACCAAGATGATCCTTTTCAACAAGAGCTGTTTTTAGTCCTAACTGCGATGCACGAATAGCAGCAACATATCCACCTGTTCCGCCGCCAACGATGACTAAATCATATTCTTTTGCCATTCTCTCAACCCCTAGCTACCGTTTCTTTTTCTCGTACAACATACTCTTTTGGAGCTTCTTCTTCCCGTAATACACGAAGGGCTCCTTCCGCTAATGCTTGTAACTCATCTTCTCCAGGATGCACAATGACATCTGCAATCCAATTCACTCGTTCTTTTATTTCATTTATTAGAATTTTGCTATACGCAAGTCCACCAGTTAATACAATCGCATCGATTTTCCCATGAAGAACTGCGCTTGCTCCTCCAATTTCTTTCGCAACTTGATAAGCCATTGCTTTGTAAATAAGAGTTGCTTCAGGATCACCTTTTTCAACCATATTTTCTACTTTAATCGCATCATTTGTACCAATAAGACTTACTAAGCCGCCTTGTCCAACAATCTTTTTCATCATTTCGTCACGGTAATAATTTCCAGAAAAACACATTTCTATCAATTGACCTACAGGCACTGTCCCAGCACGCTCTGGACTAAATGGCCCTTCTCCATTTAGACCATTATTTACATCAATGACTTTGCCATTTTTATGAGCACCAACTGTAATTCCGCCACCCATATGTGCAATAATCAAATTTAAATCTTCATATTTATGCCCAATTTCTGCTGCAACTTTACGTGCTACTGCTTTTTGATTTAATGCATGAAAAATACTTTTTCGTTCCATACCAGCAATTCCACTAATCCGAGCGATTGGCTCCATTTCATCTACGACAACTGGGTCAACAATGAATGCAGGAATATTTAATCCTGAAGCAATTTCATAGGCTAAAATCCCACCAAGATTAGAAGCATGATGCCCGCTATATCCATTTTTTAAATCTTCTAACATTGCTTCATTCACTGTATATGTACCACCTTCAATAGGACGAAGCAATCCTCCACGACCGCAAACAGCGCTTAATTTCGAAATATTGATGCCATGAGAATGAAGAATTTCTAGAATTGTTTCTTTTCGAAATTCATATTGATCAATAATTCGCTTATATTTCTTAATTTCTCCTGTATCATGGCGAATCGTTTCTTCTAAAACAGGTCTCTCATTATCAAAAACACCTATTTTTGTAGATGTACTACCAGGATTAATAACAAGGATTCGATTTACCGACAATGTTGCTACCCCCACCTATAAATTCAAAAGACAGTGGAAACCTCATGAGAGGTAACCACAGCTTTTGTAGAAGTTGTATATGAAAGATTAGCGACGGCTAATAATATCGTGACCGTTGCGTAAATATGTGCTACGAGTATTTTTTAAGCTTGCAATACGCTCTTCAGCTAGACGATCTGCTGCCACGTAAGTTGGAACAGAATCACGCTTTGAAATTTCAATCACTTTTTCGATTGTGTCATAAATAGACTCTACACGTTTTAATGCACGTTCTCTATTGTATCCATATAATTCATCAGCTACGTTAATTACGCCGCCTGCATTAATAACATAATCTGGTGCGTATACAATTCCCATTTCATGAATAATATCACCATGACGGTCTTCTTTTAATTGGTTATTTGCAGAACCTGCGATTACCTTTGCTTTAAATTGTGGGATTGTTTCATCATTAATTGTTGCACCTAGCGCACATGGTGCATAAATATCACATTCAACACCATAAATTTCGTTTGGTTCTACTGCTGTTGCTCCAAATTCTTCTACTGCGCGTTGTACCGCTTCTTTATTAATATCTGTAACAATTAATTGTGCTGATTCAGCATGTAAATGTTTGCAAAGGTGATACGCCACATTTCCAACACCTTGAACAGCAATCACTTTACCTTCTAAGCTATCTGTTCCAAAAGCTTCTTTCGCAGCTGCCTTCATACCACGGTATACCCCATATGCAGTTACCGGTGATGGATTTCCAGAAGAACCGAATGAAGGTGAAATACCTGTTACAAAATCTGTTTCTTCATGGATAATATCCATATCATCTACTGTTGTACCAACATCTTCTGCTGTAATGTAGCGTCCGTTTAACCCTTGAATGTAACGTCCAAGCGCTCGGAACATCGCTTCGCTTTTATCTTTTCTTGGGTCGCCGATAATAACTGTTTTTGCACCACCAAGATTTAAACCAGCTGCTGCATTTTTATATGTCATCCCTTTTGCAAGACGCAGTGCATCTTCAATCGCCGCTTCTTCAGAATCATATGTCCACATTCTTGTTCCACCAAGAGCTGGTCCAAGTGTTGTATCATGAATTGCAATAATTGCTTTTAATCCAGATTCTTTATCTTGACAAAATACTACTTGCTCATAATCGTATTTTTCTAAGTATTCGAATATTTCTAATGCCATTGTCATTTCCCCCTAATTGTTTTCCCCTTATTGGTTTATTTAGAAGCAGTGGCAATTGCCAAAGCTAACGAATATACTTTTGTTTCTGCTGAATCAGCACGCGATGTTAATATAATCGGTGCTTTTGCGCCCGCAATCATTGCTCCTACATTTGCCTTTGCAAAATAAACGAGTGATTTATATAGCACATTTCCAGCTTCAATTGTTGGGACGAGTAAAATATCTGCCTTACCTGCTACATCACTTGCTATACCTTTATGTTCTGCTGCAATTTGAGATACCGCATTATCTAAAGCGAGCGGTCCATCCACAATACAATCTTTAATTTGTCCACGGCGATTCATTTGCGTTAACATCGCTGCATCAATTGTCGCTTGCATTGCTGGATTAATCACTTCCACAGCTGCAATTGGAGCTACTTTCGGCAAATCATTCCCTATTGCCCGGGCAACTTCCACCGTATTTTGTATAATAGCTGCTTTTTGTGTTACATCAGGTGCAATATTCATCGCTGCATCCGTAACAAAAATAAAGCGATCATAATTCGGAACCTCAAAAACTGCAACATGTGAAAGAACGCCGCCTTTTCGAAGCCCCCACTCTTTATTGAGTACTGCCTTCAATATATTTGCTGTAGGAATGTTTCCTTTCATAAGTACATCTGCTTCACCATTTCTTACAGCTTTAACAGACAGTTCTGCAGCTTCAGCACTAGAAAGTGTTGCAATCACCGCAATGTCTTCAGATGATTGTAAACGATACTCTTGTAGCATACTCATAATCTTTTCTTGATTTCCATATAGACGAAATTGAGCTAACTGTAATTGAATTGCTTTTGCTACTGCTTCAATTACTTCATGATCTTCCGCTACTGCTACAGCCACTGTTTTCTTTGGCTGTTCTGCTACTCGATCAATTAAGTGTTTTAACTTCATATTTTGTAATCAACCCTTTCCGTCGTCCCTCATCTATGTATAAAGCAAATACCATGCCAACTTTCTAAAGTGGTCTTACCAATAATGAAAACGCATACAAAACATAGTAGAATCAACAATTTAAAAAATAACAGAATATTCTGTCCTAATTTGTCGTTTTTTATACACCATGCAATAAATTGCATAGTGCGCAATTTATTGCATGCTATTTTTTGCAGACTCGTATTTTTCTAACTTATAATACAAGTTTCGTACTGAAATACCTAAAGCTTTTGCCGTTTTTGTCTTATTGCCATTAAATTTATCTAAATATTCCCGGATAATATTCCCCTCAAACTCTGTAACTAAATGTTCAAGAGACTTTTCTTCTAATTCTGGTAATAAACGATTCGCCTTTAATTCAACTTGTTCATCTTTATGCAAAGAAGGTAAATGATGTACATCAATATAAACTTCATTGTAACTCATAAAAATAATCGCTCGTCCCAAAATATTTTCCAGCTCCCGCACATTTCCAGGCCAATCATATGATTGTAAATACTCAATTGCTGCTTTTGTTACTCCCTCTACATTACGCCCATAATCTTGATTAATCTTTTGAATTAATCTTTCTGCGATAAAAGGAATATCCTCTTTCCGTTGGCGAAGAGACGGAATTTGAATTGGAATTTTATTTAAACGATAATATAAATCTTCTCGAAATTCTCCTTCTAAAATCGCTTTTTCTAAATTTACATGAGTTGCAGCAATCACTCTTACATTAATTGGAATCGCCTTTGTTCCTCCAACTTTTACAATTTCTTTTTCTTGTAGCACTCGAAGTAATTTCGCTTGTGTACTAGCAGATAATTCTCCAATCTCATCTAAAAATATACTTCCATTATTCGCTTCTTCAAAGAGTCCTCGTTTCCCACCCCTTTTTGCACCAGAAAACGCCCCTTCTTCATAGCCAAACAATTCGCTTTCTAACAGATTGTCTGAAATTGCAGCGCAGTTTACACGAACAAATTTATTGTATTTTCGATTACTACCATTATGAATCGCATGCGCAAATAATTCTTTCCCTGTTCCTGATTCTCCTCGAAGCAATACTGTCGCTGGCGTATTCGCCCCAAGTTTCGCTTGCTCTATCGCCGCCATTATTTCATCCGAAACTCCAACAATATCATCAAAAGAATATTTTGCTTCGAGTGTTCGAATAATTTGTCTCGCTCGATGTAAATCATTTGTTAATTTTTGTATTTCTGAGACGTCACGAATCACCCCTACACTACCTTTTAATATTCCATCAACAATAACCGGGGCAACATTTACAATTACATCTCGCTTTTTTTGTCCAATTTTCATATGAATTCCCCGCACAGCCCTACGCGTACGAAGTACCTTCATATGCATACTCTCTCCCTCTACAATGTCAGTCGTTGCAGGTTTTCCAATTATATCTTCTTCTGACAGACCTGTTAATTTTGTATAGGCAGGATTTATAACAATCCCTCTCCCTTTCTCATCTACAACAGAAATTGCTTCTTCAGATGAATAAATAATTGCTTCTAGTAATGTTTGTATTTCTTTTAAATCCGTAACTTCCTCGGCCAAGTTTACAACTTCAGTAATATCTTTAAAAACGGCAAATGCTCCTTGAACTTCTCCATCCTCTTTCAAAATCGGAATGCGCGTCGTAATAATCTTTTTTCCGTTATCCAATGTAAGTTCCTGATTTACTTCGATTTGCTTTGTCCGTAAAATTCGAAGTAATTTACTTGTTGGAATTACTTCTAAAATATATTTTCCAGTAGCTTCACTTGTTGTATAACCTGTCATTCGCGCTGCACTTTTATTAAATAATTTTATAATCCCTTCTTTATTAACAACGATCATACCATCATGTGTAGAATTTAAAATCAAATCTTTCTGCTGCGTTTGAGCTTTTAATTTTTCAATTAAATCTTCTTTCTCATGAGCGAGTTTCGTAACGATCTTAGCAATATTTCCCGGTATTAGTAATGTATGTTCATGCTTTTTTTCTAAAAGAACTTTATGTAGATGCTCATCCCCCGTCATATCAAAAATGACGTCCACATGTTTTTTTAAAAAAGACTCTATATGATCTCCAGTTGGAATTGATTGCTCTTTTGCAAGTTGCAATCCCTTCGCATTTGGATTTATATCAATAACCCCAATCATTTCAAATATATTTGAACGTCTCAACAAACTTAATATTGTACTTCCACCTTCACCTGCTCCGATAATGAGAACTTTTTGTTTCATACATTACACTTCCTTTCGAAGTACCTCTGCAAGCTTTTTCACACCTTTATCTTACTCGCTCTTCTTTCTCTTGACAAACACCCATTGTATATTTCATCATTTAGTATATACAAAATTATCTGAAAAGGAGATTTTCTATGCAACGTTACTTTGCCCTTCTCCTAGCACTTATTCCGATTTCATTAGCCATGTTAGGGATTAAATTAATGAGAGATACTGTATTCGGCATTCTACTTTCTCCCTTCCCTGTATTATGGCTACAATTTCTAATTGGCACATGTTGTTTCGCTGTCGGTTTTTATCTTTTTGGTGGTTTTATTTTGCACCGTGATCGAAAACGAAACAAAGTACAGCCTCGCTTCAGAAGATAAGGAAACCCTCCCCATGAGTCGAATTTTCACAAAACCTTCCATTAAGATATGAATAGAATAATAAGATAAAAATTAAGACCCTTCTCACGAAAGGTCTCATTTTTTATCTTGCAACAGTGCTCTAGCTGTTTCCGGATAATCTGTAATAATCGCCGAAATATTCATGTCAAAATATTTACGAATCACTGTCTCATCATTAATTGTATACGGACGAACCTCTACTCCACTCTCCATTGTTAATTCCGCAATTGCATCTTGAAGATAGCGATAATTTGGATGAATTGCAGTTGCTCCCATCTTTTGCGCATATGCCCAAGGACTATGTAATCCTTCTCGATATAAAATCGCCGTTTGAATATCTGGTGCCATCATATGACAATGTTTCATGCTGTAATGATTAAATGATGACAAAATAACCCGTTCCTCCAAACTATACTTTCTCACAAGTGTAATGACTTCTTCTTCCAATCCTCTATAAGGAACTTTGTTATTTTTAAGTTCAATATTCAGGAGCAATGAATTGGATTTTAACCAATCCAACACTTCCTCTAATAAGGGGATATGACAAAAGCCTACTTTTTCATTAAATTTATAACTTGCATTTAACTTTCTTAAATCTTCATACAAGTAATTTCTTACTGCTCCTTTTCCATTCGTTGTCCGATTAACTGTTTCATCATGAATAACAACAACTTTTCCATCTTTCGTGAGTTGAACGTCTAATTCAACCCCATTTGCCCCAAAAGATTCAGCAGCTTCAAATGAAATCATTGTGTTCTCTGGGTACGTACCCGCTGCACCGCGATGCGCAAATATAAGAGTCATCTTTACTCCCCCAATCTATGCTATACTATACGAAAAAGGAGGTACTTCTATGAGACCATTACAAATTTCTCCAGATACTGCAATTCGTCTATCAAAAGCGTTAGGTGTTCCACTTGAACAACTTATGCATATGCCGCAGCATATTTTAATTCAAAAACTAGTTGAATTAGAAAAACAAAATAACGATGAAGAATAATATAGTCCTGTATTTGCAGGACTTTTTACTATCCTTCTCTCTCTTTCTTCCTAATACCTTTCATAATTCTATCACGAGAACTGAGATGAAAATACTTCTATCTATACTATCAGGCTAAACAACAATCATTTAAAAAAGGAGCGTTAAAATAAAAATAATGAAGATAATCCAGCACCTCAAAGCTCTGATGTAGATGGTGGTGGCGACATTGGGTGACGAAAACTGCAGTGATACATCTGCATACTAAGACCATGGTGCGGCAGTGTGTAATGAACAAAAAAAGGACAACAAAAAAACACCGCCTCTCAATAGTTTTCATAACCACTAAAAGAACAGTGTTCATCAGCAAACGACCGAGTTATTGATCGGTCCGAAAAAACATGTATCGCTCAACGCTCTCTAATAATATTAGAGTCGTTACTAATAATTTCAACTCGCCTTATGTTCAAGCCTTAATTTATCCGCAACCATTGCAATAAATTCGGAATTCGTCGGTTTTGCTTTTGACATGGATACGGTATAACCGAATAAAGATGAGATAGAATCAATATTCCCACGGCTCCATGCTACTTCAATCGCATGTCGAATTGCACGTTCCACACGACTTGCAGTTGTATTATATTTCTTAGCGATATCTGGATATAATACTTTCGTAATAGATCCTAACAACTCAATGTCGTTGTACACCATAGAAATTGCTTCGCGTAAATACATATATCCTTTAATATGAGCTGGGACACCAATTTCGTGAATAATGCTCGTAATACTCGCATCTAAATTTTTCGGTTTTCCATCTGCTGTTGTTACCGATCGGAAAGATGGTAGTGGGCGTTTTATCGCAGCATTTGTTTTACCACTTACTTGACGAATATGACTCGTTAAATTCTCCATATCAAATGGTTTTAATATGAAATAAGAAGCTCCTAGATCAACTGCTTTCTTTGTCACATCTTCTTGCCCAAATGCTGTTAACATAATAACATTCGGTTGTTTTAGTCGTTCAATATGTCGCATTTTCTCCAGTACTGCTAGGCCATCTAAATGTGGCATAATAATGTCTAAAACGAGTACATCTGGTTGTTTTTCTTTTAATAAATTTAAACATTCTTGACCATTATAAGCCGTTCCGATTACTTCCATATCATCTTGGGCAGCAACATAACTTTCTAGCATTGATACCAATTCTTTATTATCATCCACAAGACATACTTTGATTTTCTCCACAGCTTTTCCTCCCTCACCGAATCAAATTTTCCGACATGTGTAAGCTTCTAGGCTACATGAATTGTTCGACAATTGTGTGAAATTTCCCTTTTAAAGTTTCTAAATTCCGATAAAATCACAAAAAAATATATTTATCGTTCATTTCTTTTTTTTCGCATCACATTCCATCATAGAATTACAACGAAATATCCATTCTTTTCTTTTATTTTACAACAAAAAACAGCTCTTGCGGAGCTTTTCCAAAATTTCAACGAATTTCTCAATAAAAAAGCAAGCTGATACACTAAAATGTACCCTATAGGATAGACACTTAAAAAAAAGGTCTATTCTATAGGGTATTTCTTGTATAATGAGAGAAAAATGAGAATCGGAGACATTTCAAAATGACGAAAAAACTATTTACAGAAAAAGAAATTGAAATACT